>NZ_JBFUAG010000012.1:0-150911 GCF_056406375.1 Rhodobacter sp. P1_C2 | reverse complement strand
GCCACATCACAAACACGCGCCCCGGGAGCCAGGCTCTCGGCCACAACCCGTGCCTTCAGATCATCCGGCCAACGCCGCCGCCCGGTTGGCCCATCCAGAACCTCGATGCGCGAAACTCCCTTGCGACTGGGAACCTCCATCCGGTGCTCATTTTGGTGTTCCACTGCCAAACTCCTGCAAACTCAGTTGCAGGGCGGCATGCCCGAAAGACCTTCGCCCCGGAACCACGGGGCCGTCGCACCGCTTACGTCGTAGCGGGTGGCGATGCGGCGCCAATCCTTGAGTTTGCCGAACATGTTTTCGATTTTGTGGCGCTTTCGATAGCGGGCCTTGTCATGGGGTATCGGGATTTTCCTGTTGGATTTTGAGGGGATGCAGGCCTCGGTCTGGCGCTCGCCGAGGGCATCGCGCAGCCAGTCGGCGTCATAGCCCCGGTCGGCCAGCAGCACCTTGGCGGGCGGCATTGTCGCCAGCAGGGCGGCAGCGCCGGTGTAGTCGCTGACCTGGCCTGCGGTGAGAAAGAGGCTGCGGGGGCGGCCCAGGCTGTCGCAGACCGCGTGCAGCTTCGAGTTCAGGCCGCCCTTCGTGCGTCCGATATGCCGGGGAAGAGCCCCCTTTTGAGCAGGCTGGCTGCAGTCCGGTGTGCCTTGAGATGGGTCGCGTCGATCATCAGTTCGTCCGTCTCGCCGCCGCCCTTCGCAAGCTCGACGAAGATGCGCCCGAACACGCCCAACTCGCTCCAGCGCACGAAGCGGTTGTAGATTGTCTTGTGCGGCCCGTAGTTTGGCGGAACATCGCGCCAACGCAGCCCGTTGCGGATCACGAAGATGATGCCGCTGATCACCCGACGGTCATCAACGCGCGGAACCCCGTGAGACAAGGGAAAGAACGGCGAAATCTGTGCCATCTGGGCTTCGGAAAGCAGGATCAAATCGGTCATCGCGCCACCTCCTCGGTGCCACCAATGAATCAATGACTTGCCGCTACAGCAAGCAATTTAATGGGTCCAGAGCCTAGGTCACTGACGATGTGGTGATTGACCATCACCAAGTTGTTGTAGTGCCCACCATAGGAGCGTGCGATGCGGGACCAATCCAAATAATCGGCCAAAGCGTGACCTGCAGTGTAGACGCTTCCGATGGGGCAGAAGTTCAGTGATTGGGTCCGCCCTACAGCTTTAGGTGTGCTCGCTAACGCGCTAACATGCGACGTGGCAAACCATTCAAAAGCACGACGCACGGCCTCGCTGTAAGGAATCTGGCCCGCACCCAAGTTCAGGGCTGGTCCCAATGCTTTCTGCAGGTATCGCTTGTCCTTAGTTTGAATCCGGGCCGTCCATGTGCATACATTCGGCCCGGGACGGAACACACCGATATGTCGCCCCCTCAGGAAGGTGTGCCAATAGGGGGTGGCTCGATGACGCAAGGCCAGCAGTTCAATCTGCTGAGTAAATGGGCACGTCGCGATGTTATTCAAAGCGCCAGGAAACTGACCTCGGTATTCTTCCCAAACATCCATAAAGCCACCTTGTGTGCGCTACAACGTTAAAGCTTTGTTAACCCTTTTCCGTCAAATTGATCTCATGCACATTGAACAACATTCCAAAGAAACACTCCCTTGGAGCGTTAGATTGTATACTAACAATCAAACAAGGTTCCTGAACTTCCCAACCCACTTGGAGTTGCTTGGAGCCTTAGGTGACGAAGGTCTGCTGCGCGTAGAACTTGTAGCTGTGGTCAGTACGAAAACTGAGGTTGCGCAAGTTCTTGACTTCTATCTGGAGGCTGCCACTTCCATCAAGGGGATGATCACAGAAACTGGTCACGTTGTGACCGATGACTTTCTACATCCCTATCTTGGGTATTTTGACCTGAAGGTATTCGTCGCTCACTGATCCTGTGTTCATGTACGACCTCCAGGCCCTCGATGGCACTATCGCTGTGATCACCGAAGCCAGCGACGCAATCGGCCGCGCCATCACAGAGGCCTTGGCCACGCAGGGCTTCGACCTCGCATTGGTGGCCCGGCGCAAGACCGTACTGGCAGGGATCGCCCGCGACCTTGACCAGCGCCACGGCATCTCAGTCCAGGTTCTGGCCCTTGGCCTCAGGTGCCCGAGATCTGGGCGACCCTGTATCGACCCAGTGAAAATCTGCTCATGCTACAAAGGAGAAGGTAGCGATGAGTGTGACGATGGACGACAGCATCAAACGTTGGACGGCGAAGCGGAAGACGGCACTGGTGGTCGAGATCATCCAGGGCAAGACGACAGTTTCCGAGGCCAGCAGGGCCTATGACCTTTCGCCTTCGGAGATCGAAGCTTGGGTGGATGACGCGAAGAGGGGCATGGAGAATGCTCTTCGGGCGAACCCGCTGGAGATCCGGGAGCAATACGAGAAGCAGCTCAAAGACCTGCAAGAAGCTTACGGCGAGGCCATGCTGGAGCTGCGCGCCCGAAAAAAGTTCCAGGCCCTCATGGAGCGGGAGGACGGGCAATGATCCGGACGCTCCATGAGGGCCTGCTGGCGGATGGAATCAAAGTGCCCCTCGCCAAGCTTTGCGCCTGGTTTGGCGTGCCGCGGCGGACGGTGTATTACAAGCCGACCAAGGCCGCACCGAAGGTCGACGCCCGCTTGGCGGACCCCATCAAGGCCTTGATCGAGAAAGAGCCTTCCTTCGGCTACCGCACTGTGGCCTGGCTTCTGGGCTTCAACAAAAACACGGTGCAACGCATCTTCCAGATCAAGGGCTGGCAGGTTCGAAAGCGTTCCATCGGCATGCGGCCGCGCATCGAGGCGGTGCCCTCGGTCGCCACGGCGCCGAACGAGCGCTGGTCGACGGACCTCTGCCGTGTCTGGTCGGGCCGCGATGGCTGGACGACCCTCGCTCTGGTGATCGACTGCCACACCCGCGAGCTTCTGGGCTGGCATCTGTCCAGATCCGGCAAATCGACGACGGCGGCCAGTGCTCTGGAGCACGCCCTGATCAACCGGTTCGGCACCCTGGGCAAGGTGACGCGGGAATTCCTGCTGAGGTCGGACAACGGGCTCGTCTTCACCAGCCACAAATACACGGCCCTGGTCCGGGGCTATGGTCTGAAGCAAGAGTTCATCACACCCCATTGCCCCCAGCAGAACGGCATGGTCGAGCGCGTCATCCGGACAATCAAGGAGCAATGCATCCATCGCCAGCGCTTCGACAGCATCCAGCACGCCACACGCGCCATCGGTGACTGGATCAGCTTCTACAACACCAGACGCCCGCATCAGGCGCTGGACATGAAAACGCCAGCTGAGGCATTCGCCTTAGCGGCTTAACCTGAGCAGATTCCGCTGGGTCGATACAACCCTAGCGATAAACGTATCAGGCAAATGATGCCCTTCCATTCATGCCGCATCTTTCCATGACGGGTGCGAACACCGTCGAACCATCCGCCCGTAGGCTTGTTTGATCCAAGACGCTTGGCCTGAACAAGATACGATCACATTTCGCTTGCATGATGATCTCGCTGCGGAGGTGGCGTCACTGAACCAGCGGGCCCGGACCAGAGTGTTTGACTTCAAATTCTGGGTCAAACTTTGACGTCAGGACTTTGGTCCGGCCGCGACATATTCGGTTGGAACATGGTGCCCGCGGCGTACCAGCTTCTCAGTCATGATCGTGTTGCGCATGGTCAGAGCCGACACGACGAATGCCGAGGAACACCCCGCCAGCAGCGGCAAAAGGCAATCGAACTGGCCAGTGATCTCCATAGCGAAGACGACTGAGGTAAAAAGGGCGCGCGAAGCTCCGGCGAAACTTGCCGCCATCCCGATCAGGCCCGCCATGCGCAAGTCAACCCCCGCATGGGGAATCAGGCTCTGGATCGCCTCGCCCGTCAGCACCCCAAGACCGCCGCCAATCGTGAAGATCGGTGCCAGCGTGCCGCCAGAGGTGCCACTGCCAAGGGCGATCGACCACGAGAGGAACTTCAACACACAAAAGACCGCAAGAGCCGATCCGACGAACTGGCCATTCAGAAGTTGCTCGATGTTCTCATATCCGACGCCCAGCGTGCGCGGCAGCACGAACCCAATGATCCCGACCACCAGCCCGCCGATGGCTGGCCACCACATCCAGTGCAAGGGCAGCTTTTCGAACAGATCTTCGATGAGGTAGATTGAGCGTGACATGCCCACCGCCACCAGCCCCATCAGCCCACCTTCGGCCGCATAGGCGAGCAGGGCAGAATCCGTTGCAGGCGCAAGGATGCCGACATGAAACAGCGGCGCCGCCCCGAACAAAAGCGGGCGCAGGGCGATTGCGGTCAGGGCCGCCGCCGTCACCGGGATGAAGGACCGTGGGCGGAACTCGAATACCAGAAGCTCGATCGCCAGCAGGATTGCCGCGAAGGGGGTGCCGAAAATGGCCGTCATCCCCGACGCCGCCCCGGCCGCCAGCAATGTCTTGCGCTCCAGCGCGCTGACGTGAACCACCTGACCAAGCCAGGAGCCCAAGGCGCCGCCTGTCGCAATGATCGGCCCCTCGGCCCCGAATGGCCCACCGGTGCCAATGGCAATGGCTGCCGACAGCGGCTTGAGGAAGGTCATGCGCCGCGGGATCCGGCTTTCGTTGGTCAGCACCTGTTCCATGGCTTCGGGGATGCCATGGCCTCGGATCGCCTTCGATCCATAACGCGCCATGACGCCGACAATCAGCGAGCCTGCGACCGGTACGAGGATGACCCAAAGCCCCAGCTGGTTGTCCCAAGGCGTTGTCATTTCGGCTGAAATCCGCCCGTAGAAGGCCAGGTTGGTGATCAGACCGATCAGATAGACCAGCATGCGCGCCACCGCCGCAACCACGACCGCCGTGCCGACGCTCAAAAGAACAATCGTCATTGCCCGCCGGTCGAGGGTCTTTGCGTGGCGTTCTACCCCGGCCTCTTCCAGCACCTCTGCCATGCCGACCGAAATCGGCAGGCCGGGTGTGGTTGAGGCCTCTTCAACGGGATGGCGGTTCATGTCAGGTCACCTTTCTGGGTAGACGGCATCTCGAAGAACATGACGGGCGCTTCGCCGGAAAGCCCTGCGGCCCCGATCAGCGCCTCGAGCCCCTGCGCCAATTCGGCCACCACCGGACCCGGCATCTGCATCAACGCCTGCATAAGCTTTTCCTGAGCCGTGACGATCGTGGTCTGCACCGTGGCTTGGCCTGCGTCGGTCAATCGCAACTCGACCCGGCGGCCATCCTCCAGACCACGAACCCGCGCCAGCAAGCCACGACCCTCCAGCCGGCTGACGACCTCTGACACGGTGCTTTGATGGGTAAAGGTCAGCCCGGCCAATTCGTTGATCGAAAGACCCTGATGTGCCGCGACATGTTTCAGGACGAGCGCCTGTGCCCCAGTGATGCTGGAGCTTTGTTCGCTTTGTGCCGACGATTGCCGCAGCGCCTGAACGATCCGCCGCAGGGCATCCATGATTATCTGTGCATCGTGTGGCATCCGGACCTCATCACGTCGGCGAATCAATATTGGAACCCATATAGTTTGCCTTCTAGCGGCGCGCCCAAAGCTTGTCGAGCCGTCGCCCACGTCAGTGTTTTTCGGGCAAGGGATCATCCGGCTTGAAGTATCACCCAGACCCAAATCCGAATGGTACCTTGGCCAAAACCATGGATCGGGGTCAGTCCGAAGAGGTTTGAAGCCACTCTCTGCGCAATCAATTGGCAAGACTGCCCGATGCGGTCGGGCGGTGACCGCCCCAGTTCCGCCGCGTGATCTGGCCATGCCGAAGTCAAGCGTTAGGCCCACGCGGGTAGCCAAATGTCGCGCCACGCCGATTTGGCTCAGAGAAGTCTCTCCAGCAGTCTCTGGGGCGTGGCTCCGTCTTTTCGGAACCGAGCCGCCTCGTTGCATCATCCTGTTCTACCCTGCAGCGGAGGGGCTTTCCTTGGCGTGACCGGTCAGAGGAGTTTGGCAAATGATCCAGCGTATCCCGTAAACCCGGGCCGAGGATACTGGCCCGCGCTCTTCCCCCTGTACCGGGCGCAAGGCAAATTCCTCGTCAGGATTTCGGACGTTCAACGGGCCATCTAATCACCGGCGCCGCTGTCTGCACCGCCACCGCTGTCACCGCCGCCGAACTTGTAGTTGACCGACAGGGCGATCAGGCCCTTGGATCCCTTCAAATCTTGGTATTGCAGGTCAAGGTTCACCTTGTCGTTCAGCGCATAGGTTACGCCGCCTTGTCCAACGATGGGTGACGCTGGGTCAGGCCGCCCGACATCGTAGTAAATGTTCCAACTGTCTGTCAGCGCATAGCTGGCGCCCAAGGTCTTGCCGAAGGTGTGTTCCTTCAGGTCGTAGGATACTTCGGTTGACAGTGACCATTTGTCGGTGAGGGCGTAATCCAGCGACCCGTCCAGCTCTGCCGAAGAATCCTTGGTTTTATCAAACAGGTGCCGGGTGACACCCAGATCGAAGTCCAGCCCTTGCATCACCTGCCCGCGATAGCCAGCACTCAGGTCCAGCGCGACTTGGTTGCCGTCGGCATCGTTGCTGGTGGAAGCCCACGCGCCGCCGTAAAAACCATTCAGGCTGACCTCAAGCGAGGGTTGCAGGGCCGGCCTGCCACCCGAAAGCGAAACGCCGTCTGACAGGTAGTTCGTGGTGGCAGTCAACCCGCCCGTCAGCGCCAGATCGCCGGCTGATGCGAGGGACGGCAGGGTCAGGGCGGCGGCCAGAATACAGAGCGGGGACGTGACGTTCATGGTGTTCCTCTGCGACACACCGCGTGACGCGGCAGCCGCACCATGAGGGATCAAAACTTGCATCCACCTTGCCGCAAGATCAATAAATTGTAAGGTTGCGATGACTTGCCACGAAGCCATGACCCAATTGCACTGCGCCGAGCGAGTGTTGAAACCGGCTCGGCGCAGCGATCTTGTGGGCAAGCGGGGCTTTGGCGCGGGCCTAGGCCGCAACCGCCGGCTCTTCGCCGTCCCGGGTGAAGGTCATGTAGGCGACGATCAGGATGATGGCGCCCAGGAAGACCGCGCTGGTGATGATGGTGCCAAGCCCGAAGCCGCCATATTCATGCGGCTGCGACAAGAGATCGCCGAAGGACGCGCCCAGCGGGCGGGTGAAGATATAGGCCAGCCAGAAGCCAAGGATCGAGTCGAGGCCGAGGAAGTAATAGCCGATCGAAAGGGAGGCGATGATCATCCCGAACAGGATGCCGGTGCTGAGGTAACCAAGACCGAACTGTTCGGACACGAGGTCACCGGCCGCCGTGCCCAAGGCAAAGGTGAAGAGGATCGCCAGCCAGTACCAGATCTCGCGCCGGGTGTTCAGGATCGAATGGATGGAAAGCGTCCCCTCGGCCCGGTACCACAGAGCGAAGGTGGCGGCCAAGGCGGCGGTGAAGACCCAGGTCGTGGTGATGAGCTTGACGCCGAAGTTGTCGACCAGGTTGTCGGTGACCAAAGTGCCGACAATCGAGATCAGCACGACGGCCAGCCAATAGCTCCATGGCACATAGCGTTTCTGGCGGAATTGCAGGACCAGCGCCACAGCCAGCACGGCGGTCATCAGGATTGATGTGGTCGTCAGGCCAAGGCCAAGGTTGACGCCAAGATAGTCGGCGGCAGTCTCGCCCATGGTTACGGCCATCAGTTTGATCAGCCAGAAGTCGACCGTGACCTTCGGGACGCGGTTCATGGGGGCTGGGTCCGCGGTAGGGACCGCTGTCGCAAAGGGTATGGTTGTCATGCAAGGTATCCTCGATTGGGGGCCACGAAGTGAGGCTTGTGCCTCATTTGCCGGTGGGATTGTCCAGCGCGGCCATCAAGGCGGCCAAAGCGGGGGTGACCACTTCGGCGGTGGGTTTGCCTTTGCGCAGCGACTTCAGGGCGGCGTCAGAGGCGTCGTCAATCTTGCCCCAGGCCGTGGGGTTCAGCGGGCGCATGCCAGCCTCGGCGTCGTCCCAGGCGGTTTCGTAATCGGTGATGCGGGTGGCGGCGGCGGCGAAGTCGCCGGTGGCCGCAATCTTTTGCACATCCGCAATGATGGCCTTCATCGGCGCCAGATCCCCCAGCGAGGCATCGGCCTGGGCAGAGCCTACGAAGGTGATCTGAAAGGCGGTAAAGGCGCCCACCGGCGCAAGGATCAGGGCGGTCGCAAGCAGGATTTGTTTCACATCGTTCTCCGGTGCCATTTGGACTTGGGATGTCTGATAGGAGCCGTGTCATACCGGGACCTGTCCGCGGGTTTACAAATATGTAAACTGGCCGAAAGCATGCTGCCATTGCGCCCTGTCATGTCTGGTCAGGCCCAGACCCAAAGCCGAAAGCTGCCCATGCGCCTGTTGCTAATTGAAGACGACCCTTCCGTGTCGACCTATATCGCCCGTGGGCTGACCGAGGCTGGCCATGTCTGTGACGTGCTGGCCGATGGCAAGGACGGCCTGTTTCAGGCATCGCGCGAGACATACGATGTCGTGGTGGTGGACCGCATGCTGCCCGGCCTCGATGGTCTGTCGCTGGTGCGCGCCTTGCGGGCGGCAGGCGGGCGGGTGCCAGTTCTGTTCCTGACCGCTCTCGGCGGCATTGATGACCGGGTCGAGGGGCTGGAGGCCGGGGCCGACGATTACCTGACCAAGCCCTTCGCCTTTGCCGAACTGATGGCGCGGGTCAATGCGCTGGCCCGCAGGCCGCCGGTGCAGGATGTGCAGACCGTGCTACGGGTGGCCGATCTGGAGCTGGACATGATGCGCCGCCAGGCAAGGCGGGGCGGCCAGATGATTGACCTTTTGCCCAAGGAATTCACCCTGCTGGAGGTTCTGATGCGCAATGCCGGCCGCGTGGTCACCCGCACCATGCTGCTGGAGCGGGTCTGGGATTTCCACTTCGATCCCAAAACCTCGGTGGTGGAAACCCATATCAGCCGGTTGCGCGCCAAGATCGACAAGCCTTTCGAGGTGGCCCTGCTGCAAACCGTCAAGAACGCGGGATACATGCTGCATGCGCCCCGCTGACCTGATGCGCCGCACGGCCTTCCGGCTGGCCTTGGGCATCACGCTGTTTGTGCTGACCTCAATCGTTCTGGCCAGCACGATCGGTTACAATCTGCTGCGTCAGCAGTTGGTCGCCCGCCAGGACGCCCGCGTGACCGAGATTTTTACCGCTCTGCAGGAGACAAGCCAATCCGGCGACGAGGGCGATCTGGTCGAGGCGGTCACCACAAGGATCAACGCCAGCCCGGACCATGCGACCGTCTATCTGCTGCGCGGCCGGGACGGCAAGGTTCTGGCCGCCAGCATCCCCGACATCTGGTTCAAGCCCGGCTGGTCCACGGTCGATGCCGCAACCCTGCATGTGGCGACCGACTATCCCTACCGCACCTATGCGAGTGATGTTGGCGACTATTCCATCGTCGTGGGCCTGACCGACGCCGATCTGGATGACCTGGCTGAGATCAGCCTCGGCGCCTTTGGCTGGTCGGCCCTCGGCGTCCTGATCGCGGCCATTGCGGCCGGAGCCGTGATCGCTGCCCGCATTCAGGCCCGGATCAACGCCGTGGAGGCGACTTTGCACCGGGTGGCGCAGGGCGACCTGACCGCGCGGCTTGCGGTCTCGGGGCAGGGCGATGACCTTGACCAGATATTCACCGCCATCAACCACGCACTGGCCCGCCTTGGCGCTCTGGTCGAGGCCATGCGCCAGGTCAGCACCGACATCGCCCACGACCTTCGCACGCCCTTGAACCGGCTGCGGATCCGGATCGAAACCGCCGCCGAAGCAGAAGCGAAGGGGCTGCCCGTCGCAGCCGACCTCGCCGCAGCCCTCAGCGACAGCGATGCCATCAGCCAGACCTTTTCCGCCCTGCTGCGCATCGCCCAGATCGAAGCGGGCACCTCGCGGCAGAAGTTCAGCCCTGTCGATCTGGCCGCCGTGATGGAGGCCGTGGCCGAAGCCTATATCGAGGTGGCCGAGGATGCCGGCATGACCCTGACCTGCCGGACCTTTGGCCCCGCATTCACCGAAGGCGACAAGGACCTTCTGACGCAAGCCTTCGCCAACCTGATCGAGAACGCCCTGCGCCACTGCCCGCCCGGCACCGCGATCACCTGTGCGGTTGAAGCCGAAGGAACTCGGGTCGTCGCCACCATCCGCGACACCGGTCCCGGCATCCCCGAAGCCGAAAGGGATAATGTCTTGCGCAGGCTCTATCGGCTGGAGAAAAGCCGCACCACCGAAGGCTCCGGCCTTGGCCTCGCCTTGGTCAAGGCAGTGGCCGACCTGCATCAGGCCCATCTGACCCTGACAGACGCAACCCCCGGCCTGCGCGTGAGCCTGAGTTTCAAGCACAGTGACGCTGCAGGCTAAGGTTTCCAAAGATTTGGCGTAGCCGGTCATCGGTTTTGCCAGAGGCGTTCGGCGAGAGATCTCTGCAATGCGGCATAGGTATGCAGCTGTAAGGTGGCCCACAACCCACTGTAAGGTGCGATCCCCATCTGTCTCTCATCGGCTTGCACAATGCGGGCTTGATCAGCCGGAGATTGGATTTGAATGCCAACACATCCTTGAAGATCCCAGCCACCCTGCTTGCGCTGATCAGCGGCGCGGCAGTTATGGCCGCGAGCCAAGCCCGGCCAATCCCGATGGAAGGGGGATAGGCCTATCTGACCGGGTCCACCAGCTTGGTGCAAACCATTGCGACGGCTGATGAAGAAACCGGCGACAACTGATTCTGCCTCACTTTGATCGGAAGGGCGGCATCTGATGGGTGTCGCGTTTTTTCGGTCGTCGAATTTTGGCGAATTTCGTGTCTGCAGAAAAGAGTTCCCCTTGGGCTGACCTGTGAACGGGCGGGGTCAATTCTCCTCCGACATTACGGATTTGTAAGCTGGCTGTCAGGTGTCAGGCATTCGCAGGACGCACACTCCGATCCAACGCCACGAGGCATCAAAATTAGAGAGCCGCCATGACCCAGTTCCGCCAATGCGTCGCCAAAGCCACCCTTTTCGCCCTGGGCCTTTGTGCCCTTGTTCCGCAGCCCTTCATCACAACGGCCACCCAGGCCGAAACCGCCATTGCGCCCGAGAAGAACCCGCCCGGCGATATTCCCGACAGTCAGGTCTTCATTGTCTATGCGGCTGACGGCTACGCTTTGAAGGTGCCCGAGGGTTGGGCGCGCACCGTCACCGAACCCAACGTCAGCTTTACCTCAAAGCTGGATGGGGTCTCGGTCACCCTGACCCCCGCTGCGACGGCTCCGACGCTGGATTGGGTCAAGGCTCAGTATGTGCCGGATCTGATCAAGGCGGGAAGGGCCGTTGAGGTTAAGGGCATCAGTGTGGAAACCCTGCCAGGGGGCCCTGCGATCCGCATCGACTACACGTCGAACTCCGAACCGAATGCCGTCACTATGAAACAAATCCGGCTGGAGAATGCCCGCTATCTGTTCTTCAAAGCGGGCGCTCTGGCCGCCCTTGACCTTTACGCCCCGGCTGGAGCTGACAACGTCGATCAGTGGGAATTGATTTCACGCTCGTTCGAGTGGCGTTAGGATGATCCTGGAAGCACGCGATCTGTATAAGTTCTTTCACACAGGCGACGATGAGGTCATTGCCCTGCGCGGTGTGGGCCTGACCGTCCTGCCTGGCGAGATCGTCGCGGTGATGGGACCTTCGGGCAGCGGCAAGTCAACCTTGCTCAACTGCCTGACGGGCCTTGATGAGCCCGACGCCGGGCTGGTCACAATCGGCGGAGCGCGCCTGTCGCGGCAACCCGAGGCTGCGCGAGCTGCAATTCGGGCGAAGTTTCTCGGCATCCTGATGCAATCGGGAAACCTCTTTGCCCACCTGTCGTTGACCGAGAATATCCGCCTGCAAATGCAGTTGGGCGGCATGGCAGACGCCACGCGACCTGAGGCTTTGCTGGACAGCGTAGGTCTGGCGCATCGCGGATTTGCCCGTGTCACCCAGCTTTCGGGTGGGGAAACGGCACGGGCTGGTCTGGCCGTGGCGCTGGCCTGCAATCCGCCGATCCTGATTGCGGATGAGCCGACCGCTGAGGTTGATGCCGCCACCGAACACCGCCTGATAGCGCAGTTCGAAGCGCGCCGCGCTGCCGGGCAGGCCACCCTGATTGCCACCCATAGCGAGGCGCTGGCGCGCCGTGCCGACCGGATTTTGCGTCTGAAGGATGGGGCGATCAGCCATGAATGAGGCCTTGGTTCAAATCAAAGCAGTGGGCAAAACCTATCCAGCGACTGACGGGGAGAGCACCCGCGTTTTATCCAGCATCACTTGCGGGATTGAGCCGGAAGCGCGGATCGCTCTGATCGGACCGTCTGGCAGCGGAAAATCCACCCTGCTCCATATCATTGGCGGCTTCATCCCGCCGACCGACGGAGAAGTTTCCTGGCCTGCTTTGGGGGCTCAACAGGGTTTGCTGCCGGAGAAAGTTCAGGCGGTGTTTCAGGCGCCCAGTCTGTTTCCGGCTCTGAACGTGCGCGAGAACATCGCCTTGCCGCTCTTGCTGGCGGGTCGCGATGCCATGCCGGGGTTCACGCCGGACGCCTTGCTGGCGCGCTTTGGCCTGCCCGACCTTGCTCTGAAATTGCCCGAGGAACTGTCGGGTGGTCAGGCACAACGCGTGGCCATGCTGCGTGCCTTGTCGGTTTCGCCGCACCTGATCCTCGCCGATGAACCGACCGGCCAGTTGGACAGCAAGACCGCGCAAGAGTTTCTGACCACGGTGATTGAGGTGGCAGATGAGACCCGCGCCGCGTTGGTCATTGCCACCCACGATCCCGCCGTGGCGGCTCGGATGGACCGCCAATGGTCCATCGACCACGGCGCGCTTTTTATCGACACCAACAAGGGGACGGCACCATGACATATCTGTGGATCATGGGGCTGTTGCGTCACCGTTTGATGCGGCTGGTCGGTGCCGGGTTTGGCATTGCGGTGACGGTGGCTTTGCTCGCCTCGCTTGGCGCATTTCTGGCCAGCAGCACGGCGACGATGACGGAACGTGCCACCTCGACTGTCCCCATAGATTGGCAGGTTGAGGCGACGCCGGGGGCTGATGCGGCCGCCATTGACGCAGCCATTCGCAAAGCGGATTTGGTCAAGGCGCTGGAACAGGTGCTTTATGCCGGAACGGACGGGTTTCAGGCAACCACTGGCGGCACGGTGCAAACCACCGGGCCGGGTAAAGTGGTGGGTCTGGGGCCGCAGTATCTGGTCAATTTTTCCAAGGAAGTCCGGCTGTTGTCGGGCTCCCGCGACGGGGTGCTGATCGCACAGCAAACCGCGTCAAACCTGCATGTCGGGCCGGGCGACCCAGTCAGCATCACGCGGATCGGTCTTGATCCCGTGGTGGTGACGGTGGCGGGTGTCATCGACATGCCCGATGCGGATGCGTTCTTTCAGGGGGTAGGGCTGCCACCCCAAGCGGCCCCACAAGCGCCGCCTGACAACGTGATCCTGTTGCCCGCAGCCGATTGGCACAGGATTTTTGACGCCCAAACCGCGCTGCGCCCTGACACAACCCGCCTGCAATTCCATGTCCATCTGGACCACGCGGTCCTGTCCGCCCAACCGACCACAGCCTATGCCCAAGTCACTGGTCAGGCGCGCAATCTTGAGGTGCAAGTGGCAGGTCAGGCTTTGGTGTCAGACACAATCGCCGCCCGTCTTGACGCGGTGCGCGGCGATGCGCTTTACGCGGCGGTGCTGTTCTTGTTCCTTGGGCTGCCGGGTGCGGCGCTTGGGGCGGCGCTGACCCTTGCCATCACCGCGAGTGGCGCTGGCCACAGGCGGACGGAACAAGCCTTGCTGCGGGTGCACGGTGCCAGTGCGCGGCGCATCACGGGGCTGGCGGCGGTGGAGGCTGTGCTGGTCAGCGCCGGGGGAATTGCCGTGGGTTTGCTGGCTGCGGCGGGTCTGGCACGGCTTGGCTTGGCCGAATGGGGCGACGCCGGTGCGTTGGGCGTGACCACGAGCGGGGCCGCGTTGATTGGGCTGGTCCTGGGCCTGACCGCCATTCTGCTTCCCGCCTGGCGGCAGGCGCACGGCCAAACCGTGACAGCTTCGCGCCAATCCGTGGGCCGCAAAGGCGCGCCCCTGTGGCAAAGGCTGTGGCTGGATGCGGTTCTGCTGGCGCTCGCCGCAGGGTTCTTCTGGCAAAGTGCCAGCACCGGATATGAGATTGTGCTGGCACCCGAAGGGGTTGCGGCGGCATCAGTTGACTACAAAGCATTTCTGGCACCGGCGCTGTTCTGGGTCGGGTCAGGACTGCTGGTGGTGCGGATCATTGTGAGCATAATCGGGGCAAGCACGCTGGTGCACCGACTGTTAGCCCCCATCGCCGGGCGGTTGGCCCCGGTGGTGGCGGCCTCACTGGCCACACAGGCCAGACGGATCACCCTGGGCGTGGCGATGACGGCGCTTGCGGTATCGTTCGGAACCTCAACCGCGATCTTCAACGCCACCTATCAGGCGCAGGCGCGGGTTGATGCCATGCTGACCAATGGCGCGGATGTGGGCGTCTTTGGTACTTCCGCCGCCCCTGCCAGCCTGCATTTGGACAAGCTGTCGGGTCTTGCAGGCGTCATCGCTGAACCGATGCAGCACCGCTTTGCCTATGTCGGGTCTGACCTTCAGGATTTGTATGGGATCGACACGGATAGCATTCAGAACGTGGCCCAACTGTCGGACGCTTTCTTCAGCGGCAGCACGGCGGCGCAGGCCATGGCGAAACTGGCGGCCACGCCGGACGGGGTTTTGGTGTCAGAGGAAACCGTGTCGGATTTCCAGCTGACTTTGGGCGATACCCTCAACCTGCGCCTGATGGGGGCCGATCACCAATACCGCGCGGTGCCCTTTACCTTCGTCGGCGTGGCAAGAGAGTTTCCAACCGCGCCGAAGGACTCCTTCCTTGTGGCAAACGCGGGTTATGTGGCCAAGATGACCGGCAATGCCTCGGCTGAATATGTCCTGCTGCGCACAGAAGGTGACCCGGTGGCGCTGGCCGCCAAGGTTCGGGCAGCATTGCCTGACATGCAGGTGCAAGACATCTCCCATGTCACCCAGATCATCGGGTCCAGCCTGACCTCGGTCAATCTGACCAGCCTGACGCGGATCGAGCTTGCCTTCGCGGTGTTGATGGCGGCCTCGGCGGCGGGGCTGATGCTAGCTTTGGGGTTCAACGACCGTCGTCGCAGCTTTGCGATCCTGACGGCGATTGGGGCAAAACGCGCGCAGTTGGGCGCGTTCCTGTGGTCGGAAGGCGCGCTGGTGTTCCTTGGTGGGTCCGTACTGGGGCTGCTGTCGGGCATTGTCACGGCATGGATGCTGGTCAAACTGCTGACAGGTGTGTTCGACCCGCCGCCGGAAGGTTTGGTGCTTCCGCTGGGATACTTGGCGCTGTTGGTCGGCCTGGTTGCGACTTCGGTCTGCGTGGCGGTGATGCTGGCGGAGGCGAGCCTGCGCAAGGCTGCGGTGGATCAGTTGCGCGACCTTTAGCGCGCCCGCATCATCGCAAGGAACGCCAACATGGCGAAGGCGTAAGCCACCGCTGCAACCTCCAGCACGGCGGACAGGCCGAAACTGACGGCGATCAGAGGCACTGCGGCGGCACCGATCACGGAAAAGCTGCCGTTGATGCCCCAAGCCCAGACGAACATCTGATCCCGCCCGCGTGCGGCCAGTCCGTTCATTGCGGTGGCCATGGGAAAGCCCATCAGAAAGGCCAGGGGCGCCACGAGGACAAGGCAGCTCGCGATCCGGCCCAGATAGGGCAGGGCGCCAATCGCCCCTAGTATCGCGGGCAAGACCAGTGTCATGGCCCCCAGGGAAAGCGCTACGGCCGCCAGCAAGACCGGCAGCACGTTATCCGCCCTTTTGATCTTTTCAGCCACCCAACTGCCCAGGCCGGAGAACACCAGCATCCCCGACAACACGATCGACGCCGCGATCGTCGGGTTGGTCAGCGCCCTTGTGAACCAGCTGATCAGCCCAACCTCGACCGTGATGTAGCCAAGGCCAAGGCAGCCGAAATAGACGATGATGGTCAGCTTGCCGCGCCCGATTCCGGCGCGGCCTCCCAACACCATCGGCGGGACGATCAGGACTGTGGCAGCAAGGCAGGCGACGGCGAGTGTCGCCCATAGCAATAGATAGCCCCAATCGTCCTGCACCGTATCAAGCCGGTCCAGCGTGCGGGGCAGGTCGGCGGTACGGATGTAGTCCGCGAAATAGGGCCGGTCATCGGTCAGCGGCCGCACGTCAAAGACGTAGTCCTGCATCACATCAGCCGTGCCGCCCTTGACCAGCCCCTGCCAGACCAACCGCGCAAGCGTGGTGGACGGCACCGCAGTCTCAGTGCCATCGCCCGGTGTATCCGAAGTGCCGTCTAATGCGGCATCACCCGGGACCGCCTGTTCGCCCTTTGTTCCATTGCCTGGGGCAGGGGCGTCAACAGTCGGCGCATCCACTGTCGAGCCGTCCCCGAAGATCGAGGCCTGATATTGGCCCAGGATTCCCTTGGCGCTGGCCGGGTCGAAACTGAGGCCGGGGGAATAGACCTCGTCAAAGGACAGATCGGCGGTGTGCTGGCGCAGGGCTTCAAGCTCGGCGTCGGTAAAGCCGCCCTTCTTGTACAGGACGGTGGTGGTAGAAAGGTAGCTTGCGCTGACGAACAAGGACTTGGCCCAATCCCCGCCCGCCGCCTGCGCGGCCTTCGCCATCGTGGCGTAAAAGCGCAGCACCGATTTCGGCGGTTCTTCCTTGTTCCACAGGGTCACCGACAGCACGCCGCCCGCGGCCAGCCCTTTTATATAGGATCGCAAGGCTTGCTCGGTATAGGCGTATTTCTCGGCTATCGCGAAGCCGCCCGGGTTTGACAGGCCGACCGACTCCGCAAGGCTGAGGTCGATCACGTCATACCGTTCATCGGTATGGGACAGAAACAACCGACCGTCATAGCCCACCACGTTGACGCGGGGATCGGCGAGGATGTTGCCGGTGGCCGCCGCCAATTCCGGCGACCGGAAGGCTCGCAGCACCTCCGGGTTGCCTTCCGCGATGGTCACCGAAGTGACCCCGGCGTTCAAGGCCGTCATGGCCGAAAGCCCACCGCCGAATTGCACGACAAAGACCTTGGCCCGCCGTTTGACGACATAGGGGTAATACATCGGCAGATATTGGTAGTAAGCCACATCCTCGGGCGGCAAAGGGCGCATGATGCCAGATGGCCCCTCGCCATCGATGAACATGCCGACATAGGTGTTGGCAGGCAATTCCGGCACGTTGAAAGCGGCGTTGTCGGACAGGCCCGGCGCGAAATGCATGTAGGAACTGGAATAAACCTGCAAATCGCCGAAGGGTGAAAAGCTTCGGTAGAGCCGCGTCGCATCAGGGAAATTGCGCGCGTAGGAGATGCCCTTGTAGGACGACACCGCAATATCGGGCACGCCGAGCGTCACTGACAGAAGCAGATAGGCGGCCAGAACGATACCCGCCCCAAGCAGCGCACCCGCAACCTTGCCCAACTGCGCGACACCAATCCACAGCGCAAGGGCCACTGCCCAAAGCACAAGCGGGGCCACCAGCAGCTTTTCGGGCGGCAGGACGTAGAGCGCGCCAAGAACAGCCAGCCCGGCAAGGCCGGAGCCCATCAGGTCGGCAAAATACAGCCGGTTGAAATGCGCCTTGCCCTGCCGGAACACGATGCCCAGAAAGAACGCGCCGGACAGGAAGGGCAGCAGATACAGAAGAAAGTTCGCCAGAAGCCGCCATTTCTGCATCGGGTCCGAAATCAGAAAGATCGCGTTGAACGGCACCAGCTGTGCCACGAGGTTGGCCCCGACCGCCAAGGGTCCGAACAAACCCAGCGCCGCGCTGGCCGAGCCCGTTCCATGCCGGTCGAGCCAGCCCTTCATCAGGAAGATGAACACGCTCGCCATGCCAAAGCCCAACATGGCCAGGCTGACGACCAAAGACCCAAAGTGGCTCCATGATCCGACCGCAAAGACCCGCATCACGGCGATTTGCAGCGCGATCACTGACCCGGCCAAGGTGCCAACCGCGCCATAAAGGCGCAGTCCGGACGGCAGAGGTCTAGCCACAGGGGGCCCGATCAATTGGAGTGGGTTCCCACGATCTTTCCGCCTTCCAGCTTGGTGAACGGCACGAAATTGACGATGGAGCCGTGGTAGATATCCGACCGCGCCACGGTGAACTTGCCATCGGCACTTTGGGTCTTGACCACCTTCAGCACATGCTGCGCGCCCGGAGGTCCAACTGGAATGACCATCACTCCATCGGGTTTCAGTTGCTGCAACAAGGGCGGCGGAACGTGGTCGATGCCGCAGGTCACGATGATCTTGTCGAAAGGCGCGTGCTCCTCCCAGCCGTAATAGCCGTCATCATTCTTGCGGGTGATGGCGGAATACTCGGAGTAGCCCTTGGCAATCAGCGCTTCATAGATGCCGCCGGTGCGTTCATAAAGCTTCTGCACAATTTCAATCGTAAACACCTGATCAGTCAGGTTGGACAGGTAGGCCGACTGGTAGCCGGAGCCGGTCCCGACTTCCAACACGCGCTCTCCCCTCTGGGGGTCAATCGTGTTGGTCATTCGCGCCACCGAATGCGGCCCGGTGATCGTGACGCCAAATCCGATGTCGAGGAAATGCACCTGATAGGCGCGCGACAGGTTGGCGGTGGTGACGAATTCCTCACGCGGGGTCATCAGATAGGCGCGCTTGTTGCGGTCATTCCAGATGTCCTTGTTGGCGATGAGGGAGAGGAACCGGTCATAGCGCTGGCCCAGAAAATCCGGGTCCTCACCGCGATTGGTCACCATCCAATCGATGAACCTGGCCCGGTCATCCATGGGCGGCGATGCGTTCCAGTCGTACGGGATGGGTACGCCTGCCAAGGACAGATCCGGCCAGCCAAGCGCCACAGCGGAAAGTGCCAGAAAGCGTCTTCGGTCCATCGGATTCACTCCTCGTCCCGGTTACCTGAAGCCACAGCATGACAGACCCACAGGCAGCAACATTTCAATCTCAATCTTGAAAGACGTAGCGCTTTGAACAGGCTTGGTCATCTTACAAATGATTGAGCCCGCGCTGGCCACTCTGCGGATTTTATTCCAGGATGGCTTGTGCTTTCGGTATATCATCCGTTTGACATGGATGTCGTACAGCGGCTGCGACACCTCGAAAGGCAAGGCATTCCAATGCCCGTGATCGACGACGTCAATGCCTATGAAGCCTGGCTCAGGACCTGCGTGGTTGTCGTCGAGGAAGGCTTACGCGAAAAGCACGCCCGCATGGCGAAGAATCCCTTCAAGTTTCTGCGCGCCACCTGTTTTCGGTTCGCCCGCACCTTACCGGGATACCTTCAGCATTTGGCCTCAGCCCCCAAGGTGCCGAGCGTGGGAGATGCCCATATCGAAAATTGGGGCACCTGGCGTGACGCCGAAGGTCGGCTGGTCTGGGGCGTGAATGACTTTGATGATGCGGCTTTGCTGCCCTATCCCTACGATCTCGTCCGGTTGGCCACCAGTGCCCGGCTGGCATCGGGCCTCGCCGGGTCCCCGAAGGATCGGGCTGACTGGATCCTGACGGGATATCTGCGCGGGCTTGAAAGCCCGAAACCGTGGATACTGGACGGCGCGCAACCCTGGATGCAGGCGCTCCTTGGTCGCCCGATGTCTCGGCTTGGCATTGCGGACGATGCAGCCAATGCCGTCGTCGCCGCCGCGGACCTGCCGCGCGAGATTCTGGCGGTCCTGATCGCACAACTGCCGCCGGGCACCAGCGATCTTGTCTTTCTGACCCGTCAGCGCGGTGGCGGATCGTTGGGGCGCCCCCGCTATCTGGTGGAGGGCCGTTGGCGTGGCGGTCCGGTGTGCCGCGAAGCCAAGGCCCTTGTGCCTTCGGCATGGGATTGGTCCTCCGGGCTATCCGGTACTGGAGGGCAATCCCTGGTGTTGGCCGAAGGCCGCTTCCGGTCGCCCGATCCGTTCCTGAGACTCACCTCCGGCTACATGATCCGGCGCATCGCCTACGATTCCGAAAAGATCGACCTGACCGACGGCGGCACGGCTGCTTTCGGTAGCGAAGTGCTTGCGGCCATGGGCAGTGACCTTGCGGCGATCCATCTCTCCGGCAATGTCGATCCGGTTGCACTTCGGACCGACGTTATGGGCCGCAAGAAAGACTGGTTGGTGGAGGCGTCCGCGCGTGCCGCGGACGAGGTCAATTCGGATTTTGAAGAATGGCAGGGGTATTGGCGGCAGGGGTCGGGACTCATTGAGGCGCAGAGCCAGAAGATGACGGTTGCGGAGAGAAAGACCTTTGGGCATCGGTCATAGCGGGTCGCGATCCTGCGCCAGTCCTTGAGGCGGCCAAACATCATCTCGATCCGATTGCGTCGCTTGTGGCGGCAGCGCCCATATCGTCGCAGACTTGGGCCGCCGTCATGAAGAACGTCAACGGCCTGCCCTTGGCATCTGCCACGGCAGGAAGCTTGGGGATCAGCCCGCCTTTCGTGCGCCCGATTGCCCGTTCGCGGCCCCTTTTTTGGCCGCCCGGCTCGAGGCCGTGCGGGGACTTTCAGTTAGGTCGCGCCACTCATTACGGTCTTCTGCGCGGCCGCCTCCGATGCCAGGCCCTGCGGGATCCGCGCGAAGGCACCCATGCCGCACCAACGCTTCCATCGGTTGCAGAGTGTCTTTGGCGGCCATGGAGGGACGGGCATCGAACCCGCGCAACCCGTTGCGATTTATCAAGATAATGCCACCCCGGACGCGCTGCTCATCGACCCTCGCTCGCCCCTCGCTCTTGGGAAAGAGGGGCCGAAGCCGGGCCATCCGGGCTTCGGTCAGCCCGAACAGCCGGTTCTTCGATCAGGTCTCCTGACTGACCGTGAATAACGGTCTCCAGAGATGATCAGTGGGGCCAGACCCTAGATCCCGGAGCGGCCCTCAAGACCGGCCTGCGCCTCTGCATTGGACCCCGGAACGCGCATCTCGAACACGTTATCAATCACAGTATAGTCGAAATACCCCAATCGTGCGATTGGCCGGATGGCGGGGACATCGAGCCGACCGTCGGGAAGGATAACCCGATCGTCGATATGAATCTTTTCAACGCGCGCAAACACGATGTCCACGGTTCCAACAGGTGAGTTTCCCGGTATCCTGTGCGTGGACAGATAGCGGCATTCGAACTTGACCGGGCTTTCGCGAACCATCGGAATGGGCGCGTTGTCAGCGTAGTCGCGCGTGACTGACAGATGATCGAATTCGCTTTCGCCCGGTGGCAAGGCCATTGCGCTCAGATTGATCTGCTCGCGCAGGTCCCAGGTGGCCATGTTCCAAACGAACCAACCCGTGGTCTCGGCATTGATGACGGTGTCCTTGCGCCGCCCATCTGGGTACTGATTTGCCGAGAACATCACCATTGGCGGATCGAAGGACAGGTTCTGCCACTGGCTGTAGGGGGCGATGTTCTCGACGCCCGAGGTGCTGACCGACGACAACCAACCGATCGGCCGCGGGATGGTGCAGCTTTTGAAAGGCGAAAAAGGCAAGGGGCTCGGTTCCAAGTGCGGGGCGTATTTCATGATCATGTGTCCTTGGTTGGCAACTTCCCGTGATATATCGCCGATATATCGGTTGCATGGCAAGCGATTCCTTGCGATGACACCGTAAGTTGCAAATTGATGCCAGCAAGCATGGAGCCATCATGGGCAGCCAATCGGACCACGCCGTTGCGTTGCTACAAGACCTGATCGAACGGGGCGAACTTCAGCCCGGCACCATGGTGTCAGAACGTGGCCTCATGGAAATGACAGGACTGGGCAGAACGCCTGTGCGGGAGGCGCTTCAAAGGCTCGCGCTGACCCACATGCTGCGCATACATCCTAGTAAGGGCATCGAGATACCAGACGTGTCCGTCGAAAACCAACTTGGCGGGCTGGAAGTGCGGCGCGCGATGGAAGGTTTGGCCGTCATGCTGGCCTGCCAGCGTGCGACATCTAAAGATTTCAGCGACATCGCGCATATGAAGGCAGAATTGACGGGCGATTTTGGCCTGAGTGCGTATATCGAAACTGTGCGACAAACCCATTCACTCATCATTCGGGCGGCCCGCAATCCCTATCTGGGAGCAGCGCTCGTCCCGCTGCAAAGTTTGTCACGCCGGTTCTGGATCATGCATCTGCGGGACGAAAAGCAAGAAATCGCTGCGGGAAAGGCTCTGCACGAGGCGATCCTTTCAGCGATCGTTCGGCGCGACAGTGAAGCAGCCCATGCAGCGTCGCTTGCGCTGAATGACTATCTGGTTCATTTCGCCCTCGCGACCCTGCCAGAAAGAGTACCGCGCGCAAATTGACCTCCGGGCGTTCCTGCGGACGAAATCCAATTGCATTGGCTTGAAAATCGCCAGCTATCCTACTCAGGAGTTGGAGCCTCCGGCAAACCCGGAGTGGTTCAGTCGGTGCGTTTCGACATGTCATGATCTCCTCGTGCTTGGAGATCAGCAGACTTCAGATCGTAGCTTCGTTCACTGTCCGATTTTCGGGAGGCAGCTCAAGGCGCCCCAAGCATCAGCGTAACGATGGCGGGAACCCATTCACGAAACGTCCGCAATCTGTTCAGCCTCTTCGTCGAACCCTCCATGCCCTGCTGGTTCATTCGCGCATTCCAACCCGCCTCAGAGCAGTGGTCCAGCGCGCCAGATGCCGTGGGTCGGTAAAGGGCATGCCTTTGGGCAATTCGCCAAGCCTGCAGTCTGGGTCAAGCGCAAGATAGTGCCGGAAAGCGGCCTGCGCCTCCTCCTGCCGGCCAAGATCGACAAGGCTGGCGGCATGCACGATCAGGGCGTCGGGGTTTGCGGGTCGCTTGCTCAGGGAACGTTCGGCCCAGGCGAGTGCCTCGGCATTTCGGCCAGCCGTGAAATGGGCATGGGCGATGCAGACATCCATCTGGAAGAGCAGGGGGTCTTGCGGGCTGAGTTGCATTGCCTGCTCGCAATGTTCGATGGCGGCATCGAACTGACCGGCATACAGACGGTTCCAGCTTTGGATGAACCACCCCTGGGCAGAATTGGGGTTCAGCTGCAATGCGCGCTCTCCCAGAAGCAGCCCGCGGCGAACGTCGCCAACACCGTAGCCGATGGCACTCGATGCCATTTGCATCACGACGTCGTCTGCCGGGTCCAGGGCCACTGCCCGCAAGGCCAGGCGCTCTGCCTCGGCAACATCCTCGTCGCTGATAATTCCGGAGGCAACGATCTTGCGCATCACATAGCATTGCGCCGCGAATGCATAGGCAGGCGCAAAGCCGGGATCGAGTGCGATGGCCCGATAGAAATGCGTCAGCGCCTCGCTGCTGGCCTCAAATGTCCATTTATGGTGACATGCAAACCCACGCAGATAGTGGTCGTAGGCGTCCAGGTTGCCGGGGGCCTTGCGCTGCGCCTGCTCGACTTCACAGAGTTCCACCTTCGCCAGGATGGCACCAGCGACTCGGCTAGTGATCTGATCTTGCAGGTCAAAAACATCGGCCAGAACGCCATCATAGCGTTCGGCCCAGAGATGCGCACCGGTTGTGGCGTCGATCAACTGTGCGGTGATCCTCAACCGGTCGCCAGAACGCCGCAGGCTGCCTTCCAGCACATAGCGCACGCCAAGCTCGCGCCCGATCTGCTTGATGTCGACCGCTTGGCCCTTGTATCTGAAGCTCGAATTTCGGGCGATGACGAACAGCTGCTTGCGGCGCGACAGGGCCGTGGTGATGTCCTCCACCACGCCATCGGCAAAGTAGTCCTGCCCGGGATCGCCACTCATGTTCTGAAACGCCAGGACTGCAATCGACGGCTTTCCCGGAGGCAACTGGGCTGGTACGGCTGCGACCGCGGACCCCTGCGCGGGCGGCGTGACGTTGAAGACCTGCATCGGCTGGGCGATGTTCTTCAGCGCCACGAGACCGGCATCGGCAAAGGTCGCCTGGACCTTGCCCTGCACCTCGGCATGGACTTTGGCCGAGACGCTGATGCCACCGGGCGCGGCAATCCCTTCCAGACGCGCGGCGATGTTGACGCCGTCGCCAAAGATATCGCCTCCCTCGACAAGCACGTCACCGAGGTTGATCCCGATCCGAAGGGCGATCCGAGCCGCCTCGGGCAGATCCGCGTTGGCCTGTGCAAACCGCGCCTGAAGATCGAGCGCGCAGTCCACGGCATCCACGGCCGAGCCGAACTCCACCAGAACCCCGTCGCCCATCACCTTGACAACCCGGCCATGGTGCCGCGCAACACCCGGCTGAAGCACGTCCCGCCATCGCAGTTTTAGCGCCGCGAGGGTTGCAGCCTCGTCAACCTGCATCATCCTTGAATAGCCAACGACATCTGCGGCCAAAATGGCGGCAAGACGGCGGTGGGTCCTGGGCTCTGGCATGCGGCGCGGCCTCCCGATCCGATGGGTCGGAAAATACATCATCCCGCGAATTCCTGTCGAATACCATTATTTCCGAGCGCAGGTTGCGGCTGGTCTCGATTAGGTCCCTCCCGTCCGACCCCTTCGGCCGAAGGATTCGCGATATCCTGACGAAAGAAAGTGCGGCCGGGAGCCGGAGCAGAAGATTTGAAGTTCCGTACAGGCAGAGATGAGGTGGATGCCGCTCTCTCCCCAACGGCGTCGCAGTGCGCCAAGCTTATGTGGATTCATGCCGAAGTGCGCATTTGACCGATAGTGAGTCTAGGGCAGGGCGCCTGCTTCCGCCCGAACGACTGGGGATCGTAGAGCCAGACGGCGGCGCCGAGGCCCATCTGAAGGTGGGGCTAAGCGAGGAATTTGAAGCCTCGGTCGGAGGTGATTGACCTCAGGGCCTCAGCGGGAAGGAGAAAGAGGCCGGTCACGAAATGCTCCTTCTCAGGGCCGGGAAGCTGTGATCCGGGGCTGTAGCCGAGTTGCTAGTGCGCCTCGGTTGAAGTATGGTACTCCAATGGAACACCAACCGAAGCGCCAACGATGACCTTGCATAAGCAGAGCGTGAGCTTTACCGATGCGGCCTTCGCCTTCGCCCGCGAACTGGTCGAAGCCGGCGAGTATCCCAATGTCAGCGCTGCGGTCTCTGGTGAAATGGCCCGTGCCAAGGCCGCGCGGGAGCGCGAACGCACCTTGCTGGAAGCCGAGGTGCAACGGCGCCTTGCTTTGCCACCTGATCAATGGGAACCTGTGGCGGCACTCGGCACCTTCACAAGGTCTGCGCGCGAACATCTGGCTCAGCTCAAGGCCGCCCAAGAGAACAGCACGAAATCCTGATGCGCCAGAGTAAGCACCCGCTGGTCGAACGCGACCTGGTCGGGATCGTGGACCATATCGTCGAGGTCACTCAGGGCGATTTCGAGGCCGCCGCCCGTCGGCTTGACGAAATCGACGATCTCATCCGCGACATCGCTGCAAACCCGATGTCTGGCATGCGCCTTACCGGTCCGCTTGAGGGATGGCTGGTCCGCCACGGTGGCCGGGGTCATCGCTTGACCATCGTGTTCCGTGTCGACGTCGTGCGTGACGTTCTCCAGATCGCCCTTGTTGCCTTCGGCGGGCAAGATTGGGTGTCACTTGGCGCAGACCGAAAGGGCTCAGATTTCTGAATTCTCTAATTTCGTATTATTTTCAATCTATTAGTAAAAGACCTATAATAAAGATTATGTAATATAGCTGGTCAACCGGAGTATCCACGCCCCATCTCCTGCTTTACACCTTCCACTTCATAAGGGGCGAGCAAGCTGACAACACTCTACCCCTAGTCATCTACCTCTGCTCGATCCACCCTCGCTCAACTGCCAGCGCAAACGAAAACAAAATGCGCCAGCGTGGCCAGACCTTCCGCTACGGCTTGTGAACAGCACACTATCTTCCATCCTTCAGCAAAACCACCACAATATATTGACAACCGCTCGGCTGGACTTTATCAAAATTCAGTAAACCTAATCACCCCCAACCGATGTAGGTGCTGAAATGCGTTCTTCCTTTGGTCGCCTAGCCCAGGACGTCCGTGTCCGAAAAGGCATCACCCAGTCCGCTTTCGCCGCGTCCATCGGGGAATCCTTGTCGCGTGTAAGCCAGCTTGAACATCAGCGAACCAGTATCAATGATGCGATCATTGGGAAGTATATCGAGGCCCTCGACCTCGATGGCGAAGAAATCTGCAAGCTGCGGAGATTCGCAGATTTTTCGAATTCACGGTTGTCCGCCAAGAACAAGAACCTCACGCATGACTCTATCCATGCGCTTCTAGCTCAGTTTGGAGACAAGCTGTCCGAACGTACCGTCGAAGGCATTCGCAAGCTTATCATGAAGGATCTCGACCCCAGCTTGGCCCTCGAAGTTGCCACGTTGGAGTTTTCCAACACCCGCTCTGCGAGCAAGCAACGTGTCGAGCGGAAGTCGAAAAGAGTACCACCGCGCCCCACTATGGCGTTGGAACGATTTGTAGATCTTTGTCTCTTGGCGGAGGACCACCGGGGAAAATTTACTGATCCAGACACTCGCAAGATGAACCTCGAAAATCTGCTTGCCTCCGAATCCGCCCGCGACGAGAAGTTCGACTTCGATGTTGTTGAAGTCCTGCCTACTTATGCCCGGGGAGCGTTCGCTTGCATTGTTGGGACCGCAGAAGGGCATATCATTCTTTTGGAAGAAGAAGGGTATAAAATGGCCGTTAGGGGCAGTGGATTCCGCCGCCATGTTATATGCCATGAGTACGCCCACCATGTTCTTCACTCTAGGCTCTTGATCTCGGCCGCCGAAACCTATCTGCCGATTCAGGAGTGGGCCAAGATAGAGGAAGATAGTGAGGAAGCGAACGGCACTATTTGTCAGATCGTGGATACGCAGGAAGAACTTGAGGCTGAATGCTTCGCCACCATGCTTCTGGTCCCTTGGACTGAGTTCTTGAAAGGTACTGAGCCAAAGTATCTCGCCAAGGATTTTGGGGAACAGCAAGGCGAGATTGAGCGTTATGCGCGGTACTTTAAGAACCCCGCTGTGACCAACAGGTTTCGTGAGATTCTTTGGGAGCGCGGCGAAAAAGACCACCCGATTTTTGATAGGATTTGACGTTGCCAAAGCATACTCACTCGAAGGCAAATTTGAACATAAACCGTTTGGAGACGTGGTAAGGTCGCCTATATTTCAGTAGATTAAGTTGGTCCCGGTCGGATGATGACCGAAGTCGATGCGAGGCAATATGGGAATAGCGGACGACTTCAAGACGTTTCTCGACAATATCCAAGTCGACAACGCAGAGACGATTTCTTTGAGATACGGGGAGGTAACTGCTGCCCTGAACAAGGAATTTCGGGATACAGATTCAAAGTCAGCAAACAGCCTTCAGGTAGGGTCGTACGGGCGATGGACAGCCATCAAAGGTATCTCAGACCTAGACATGATTTACTTGATGCCTGCGTCGAAGTGGGAAACCTACAAGAGCGGCGACCCGTACACACTACTTCGCGACGCGAGGGATGCCATCAAACGGCGATACCCCACTACAACCGTAAAAGTAGATCGTTTGGTTGTTCGCGTGCTATACAAGGATTTCCACATTGAGGTGATGCCAGCCTTTAAGCTGGCAGATGGGAGCTACAAGTACCCAGACACGGCGAACGGTGGGTCGTGGAAAATCACTAAGCCGCAAGCCGAGATCGACGAAATGCGAGCAGCCAATGCGCGCAGGAACCGGAATCTCCGTCGATTGTGCAAGATGGCGCGAGCCTGGAAAAACAAGCATGGCGTTGCGATAGGTGGCTTGCTGATTGACACCTTGGCTTACAACTTTCTCGACTCGACCGATGAATACGACTCGAGAAGCTACCTTTACTACGATTACATGTGTCGGGATTTCTTCAAATTCTTAGCGGACCAGCCTAAGCAATCAGAATATGCAGCCCTCGGCAGTCGCCAGCGGGTCCGCGTGAAGAAACGTTTCGAGAGAAAGGCCAAGAAAGCCTATGACTTGACTCTCAAGGCGATTGAGGCAAGTGGCCAGAAAAACGAACGTCAGAAGTGGCGCGAAGTATTCGGTAACGCCTATCCCGCGCCCGCGAAGAGCGCAGCCGGAGAAGCTGCTGCTTTCACTCACGTGTTCCGGAACACCGAGGAGTTCGCCGAAGACAAATTCCGTATGGATATCCGTTACGAACTAAGCATTAATTGCGAGGTGACACAGAACGGGTTTCGTCCTGGGTTGCTTCGCGATCTTCTGGAAGGCCACGGCATTCTTCTTCCAAAGAAGAACCTCCACTTCTTCGTGACCGATTTTGCGGACCTGCCTGAAGATATTGAGTGGTATTGGAAGATCCTGAACTGCGGTGAGGAGGCCGAGCGCCGCGACATGATTCGTGGGCAGATTGCACGGGATCATGGCGGGAGGGAGTGCCGCGAGACGACAAGTTTCCGAGGCGACCACCTAGTCGAATGCTACGCTGTTCAACGAGGAGTAGTAGTCGCTAGGGACTCAATTCGGGTTCCTATCAGCTCGCGCAGTGCGGAGGACGCAGAGAATGCCGCATAGCAACAATAACGGACTAGCGCGCTACCCACATTGGAGGATTTTATTTGGTTCAACCCATCCATTCTGATCCGCGTTATCAAATCGAGAGCCAGGTGCGCGAATGTTATGGCCGGTGCGCCTATACGCACAAGACACACGAAAAGATGGCTGAGCGGTTCGATCGCTATCAAAGCTGGCTAAAGTGGGTGAACATAGTCCTCTCAGCCTTGATTGCTGGCGGAGCCGTCGGAGCATTGTTCGATGCGAATAGCCCGCTCTCTGGCTACTCAGGGTACGCAAGTTATGCCACTGCGATCCTGGCAATCTCTAGCTTAATTTTTAACTCTTGCATCAAAGAATTTGATCCCGCGACGATGGCCCAAAAGCACCGAGAAGCCGCTTCGAGCATTTGGAAGATCCGTGAGTCCTACTTGAGCCTGATCACCGATGCGCTCGATGACGCCGTCCCACTTGCAACGCTTCGGACGCGCAGGGAAACCCTCCAGAACGAGCTTGGCGAGGTATACTCCACTGCTCCTCTCACAGACGGGACTGCTTATCGCAAAGCGCAGGACGGGATAAAGAATCGTGAAGAATTAACCTTCTCCGAGAATGAACTTGACCTGATGCTGCCAAATACACTGCGCAGAGCTGGGCGCAAATCAGGGATAACGCCCAACTAGAACTCATGCACCTTTTCATTTGCATAGAAGGCTGCTCGGCGGAAGTTCCCACACCGCGCTAGGCATTCGGGACTTTCCAATAGGCTGTCAAGAGTGACCTTTGCCAAAGGCAGCGCTCACGCGCTGCCCGTCGCCATACGGTAAACCGGGATGCCCATCTTGCGGGCCTTGTCGGCCAAGTTGTCCTGGATACCGGTGCCCGGGAAGACCACGACGCCGATCGGCATGCAGTCGAGCATCTGGTCGTTGCGCTTGAAGGGTGCGGCCTTGGCGTGTTTGGTCCAGTCCGGCTTGAAGGCGACCTGTGGCACCTTGCGATTGGAGGCCCAGGTGGCCGCGATGCGCTCGGCGCCCTTCGGTGATCCACCGTGCAACAGCACCATGTCGGGGTGCTTGGCGTGGATCTGATCGAGACGGTCCCAGATCACCCGGTGATCGGTGGTGTCCCCGCCCGAGAAGGCAACCTTGGGTCCCGGAGGCACCAGGCTCTCGGTCTCAGCACGTTTCTGGGCGGCGATGAAGTCGCGGCTGTCGATCATCGCAGCGGTTAGGTGGCGATGGCTGGTGCGCGAGCCAGAACGCGGTGACCAATGGGTTCCGGTGGCCTTGAGGAAGAGGTCCGCAGCGGTTTCGCGGAAGAGTTCCATGCTCTCACGCCGGTCGATCAGGCCCTGGCCGATGTCGATGAGGGTTTCAAGCTGGACGGATTTCACCTCGGAGCCGTCCTGTTCGCGCTGAAGGCGTTTCTGCGCTTGCTCGTTATCGTCGAGCTTGGTCTCGATCCGCTCGGCGGCGCGGTGGAAGGTGTTGACGGTCGACCACAGGATCTCGTCGAGGTCGAAATCGAGGCTGGTGTCGGCCATGGTGGAAATCAGGGCGTCGAAGATGTCAGCCACCGCGGTCTGGATGACGTGGTCTTCGGGCGTGACCCGGGGATCGGCCTCGCCCGCTGCGGGACGGTAGCCATAGAGCTGAAGGTCCTGGATCATGGTGTCGGTCGGCGAGAAGGTGTGATCGGGTTCGAATTCGTCATGGGCGTACATGGGATGCTCCATCGTCTGGACCGCGACCGTCGCGGCCTTCATGGCGACGAAAAGCCGACAAGCGGTCCGGTCTGGCAGCCCGAGCCTCTTGCGAGGGCCTCGATGGCCAAGCCCGGCTATTTTGCCTCGCGATGCAAAGGCGGCTCTGCCGCCGGCGGAAAATAGTCGGGCGCCGCCATTGCCTGACCGGACCGCTTGTGGGCCGCTCGCCCTCTAGAAGGCCGAGGCGCGGTCCCGCTGATGGAACTGCAGCCTCGTATGCCCGTGATGAGGTCGGACCTCTGGGATCACCCGCTTTGACGGTTCACATGATCCTGCGCCATGAAGCGGCTGACGTCCTCCGGCGCGAGTTGCACCCGGATATGCGCCCGAAGTGCATCCAGACCAAGGGTGACAAGATCGTCGTTGAAATCCCCCAGTATGGGCGAGAGCGTGATCGCCTCGATCCCGACCCCGTGGGCCCGGGCCACTAGACTATCCCTTGCACCGTCCCCCGCCGGATCGTTGTCGCGGACGATATAGAGTCTGCGCAGATGAGCTGGAAAGTGGAGGGCTGCGAGATGTCCGGCCGACAGCGCTGCAACCATCGGCATTCTGGGCAAGGCCTGTCGGAGGGATAGCACGGTCTCGATCCCCTCCCCCGCTGCCATGACCTCTTTCGCCACCCCGAACCGGACCGCGTGGCCGAGCAAATCCCCCATCGCCTTCCGCTGTGTGTCGACAGGCGCCTTTGAGCCGCCATCGCGCGCAAGCCAAGTGCGGTGCACCCCGGTGACCTTGCCTGCGAGGTCGGTGACGGCAGCGATCATCGCGGGCCAGGTCTCGGTCTGATCCTCGCCCTGCCCCCGATAGTAGCAGTTCGGGTGGAACTTCAGGGCGCCAGTGTCGCGGAGATCGGTGATGCCGCGTCCTGCCAAATAGGTTGCTGCCAGCGAGCCCTTTAGCGGACTGGACATGCTAAGGAGCCGCCGTGCCGCTTCCGACGATCCAGACGGTGCGGGTGCCAGTTTCGGGGTTGGGGTGTTCGACCCCGATTCCAGTTGCGGCAGGCTGAGGAAGCGGCGGGCCTCCTCGAGTACGTCGGCGAAGTCGACCAGCCCGAGGCTTTCGCGGATGACGTCCAGAAGGTCACCATGGCTACCTTCTGATGGGTCTTGCCACTTTCCAGCGGCACCCTTGCCTGAAGCGGGACCAGTGAGGCGCACGAACATCGAGCGCCCTGCCGTGTTGCGGACATCGCCAACCTGCCAGTAGTTGCCCTGTCTGCGCCCGTTGGAGAGATAGGTCCGGCAGACAGCCTCGGCCTGTCGGCCAAGGCGCTGCGCCAAATCTGCGGCATCAATGCGGGACATCAGGCAACCTCACGCTCAGAAATGCGGGAGATAGGCCAGAGGTTGAAGATCTTGGCAAGAACTCCCGCGCTATCAGGTCCGACCGGCACGAAGAAGCGCAGTTTCCACGAAATGATCTCGCTGAAGAGGCCGTAGGCCCGCAGCCGCTCGCGCATGCCTTCGGTGAACCCGGTCAGCTCGATCCGGTTCACCCCCATGATGCGGGAGCGGCGGAGTTGCAGGCTCTCGGCCAGATCGAGGATCGTCTTACCCTCCATCAGCGCAGCAAAGGCCTGTTCCGCGGAAAGGCTCGGCACCCCTGCCCCGGTGGCCGTGGCGGCCCAGGCGGGCGACACCCGGCGACCGATGATCCGCTCCCCGTCATCGGTCTGCAGACGATAGACGCGGGTTTCGTCCTGGGGCAGGCGTTTCCACACGGGCAGGAGAAGACCCGAGACGACATGGAGTGTGCTGTCGGTGAACTCCGGCACTTCGGCCACTTCGGCATTCCAGGCCGCGACGAAGTTGGGTCGATCCGTCTCGACCCATTGCGTGCCGCCCATAAGGCGGATGGCGATGTTCTGACTTTCCGTGGGGCGGATCAGCCGCACCCGCCGTTCGATCTCCCCATCGTCCAGCATTAGACTGGTGGTCGGCACCTGCACCGCCGCCCGACCCGAGCGGGTGTTAAACATCAGGACAGCGCGCGGGTCGTCGAGTTCGACGAGCGCTTCGTCCAGCAATCGCGGCCGATTGCGCCGGCGTTCCGTGATGGAGAGAAGCCGGGTTTCCGCGCCAGTGGTCGGATGGGTGTAGATCACCTGCCGGTCGGTGACGCGGAAGCTCTCGGCGCGCAGGGTCTCCAGCCCGAGATCATAGGTGCCCGAAGCGAGCGCACCGTCGATCCGCGCCTCGAGCAGCTGCTCGAAGGCCGTGAAGAGAATGCCCTGCATCTCGATGGTCAGCGCCAGCAGCCGGTTCAGGAAGGTGGTAATCGGCGGCAGATCATCCTTGATACCATTGGTGTCCATCAGCTTCAGGCCTGTCGCCGCCTCGAAACGCTGCAGCGAGCAGCCTTCGATCTTGCCGCGCACGATCAGAAGGTAGAGCTGGCGCAGCGCGTCGCGGGCATAGAGGCTTTCGAGATTGTCCTCGGGCCGAAACAGCCCCTGCCCTCCCGTCTGGCGCTGCCCGCGGGTGATGGCGCCGAGCGTGTCAAGGCGGCGCGCGATGGTGCTGAGAAAGCGCTTCTCCGCCTTCACATCGGTCGAGATTGGCCGGAACAGCGGGGGCTGCGCCTGGTTGGTCCGATTGGTGCGGCCAAGGCCCTGAATGGCGGCATCGGCTTTCCAGCCGGGCTCAAGCAGGTAGTGAACCCTGAGCCGCTGGTTCTTGGCTGACAATTCGGCGTGATAGCTGCGCCCGGTGCCGCCGGCATCGGAGAAGATCAGCACGCGCTTCTGATCATCCATGAAGGCGGAGGTTTCCGCGAGATTGGCCGACGGAGCTCGGGTCTCGACCGCCAGCCGCGCCGCCGGGCCCTCGCCCTTGCGGACGATGCGGCGCGACCGACCGGTGACCTCTGCGACCACTTCCGTCCCGAAATGCTGGATGACCTGATCGAGCGCGCCCGGAACGGGGGGCAGCGAACCGAGGTGTTCCAGCATCTCATCGCGCCGGGCGACGGCCTCGCGGCATTCGACCGGCTGGCCATCGCGGAACACCGGGCGCGACGACAGGTTGCTCTCGCCATCGGTGAAGGGCTCATAAAGTTGCACCGGGAAGGAATGTTGCAAATACGACCCGACGTATTCCCTGGGCGTGACATCAACCGAAAGGTCGTTCCATTCGTCGGTCGGGATTTCCGCCAAGCGCCGTTCCATCAGCGCCTCGCCGGTCGAGACGATCTGGATGACCGCGGCATGGCCCTCCGCCAGATCGGCGGTGACGGATCGGATCAGCGTCGGGGTTTTCATCGAGGTCAGCAGATGACCGAAGAAGCGCTGCTTGGTGGACTCAAAGGCCGATCTGGCAGCGGACTTGGCTTGTCGATTCAGCGTGCCATCCGAGCCAGTGATGTTCGCCGCCTCCATCGCCGCATCGAGGTTGTTGTGGATGACGGCGAAAGCTCCCGCGTAAGCATCATAGATGCGGCGCTGCTCCTCGGTCAGCTGATGCTCGACCAGTTCGTATTCGACGCCGTCATAGGAGAGCGACCTTGCGGTGTAGAGGCCGAGGGCGCGCAGATCGCGGGCTAGCACTTCCATGGCCGCGACTCCACCGGCCTCGATCGCCTCGACGAATTCGGCACGGGTGGCGAAGGGAAAATCCTCGCCGCCCCAGAGACCGAGCCGCTGCGCATAGGCGAGATTGTGGACGGTCGTCGCCCCGGTGGCCGAGACATAGACGATGCGAGCGTCGGGCAATGCATGCTGCAGGCGCAGGCCCGCCCCGCCCTGCTGTGAGGCTTCGACATCGCCGCGCTCGCCCTTGCCGCCGCCCGCATTCTGCATAGCGTGGCTCTCGTCGAAGATGATGACCCCATCAAAATCGCGCCCAAGCCAGTCCACGATTTGGCGCACGCGCGAGACCTTCTCGCCGCGATCATCCGAGCGCAGTGTCGCATAGGTGGTGAAGAGGATGCCCTCGGACAGGGTGATAGGTTTGCCTTGGGCAAAGCGCGACAGCGGCGTGACCAAGAGCCTCTCTTGGCCAAGTGCTGACCAGTCGCGCTGCGCGTCCTCGATCAGCTTGTCGGATTTCGAGATCCAGACCGCCTTGCGACGTCCGCGCATCCAGTTGTCGAGGATGATCCCAGCCGACTGGCGGCCCTTGCCCGCGCCAGTGCCATCGCCCAGCATGAAGCCGCGGCGAAAGCGGACCGCGCCCGAGGCGCCTTCGGCCGCCGCGCTGACGGTGTCGAAGGTCTCATCCATGGTCCAGCTTCCGGCAAGATGGTCGGAATGGGCCTCTCCGGCATAGATCACCGTCTCCAACTGGGCATCGGACAGGCGTTGGCTGATGTCCGCTGGCAACATGGGCCGATAGGTCGGCCGCGGCGGTGCGACCGAGGCCATCGCAGCGGATTGCACCAGCTTGGTCGGATGCGGCAAAGCGCCGGGAATCCGGATCGATTGCAGGCCGTATTCTTCGTAAATCGCATCCGACAGGCGGGCGGCGTCGGCCGGCACCGCATCGATGGTCTCGTAGCCGAGTTCGACAGCCACCGGGGATGCATCAGGCTTGCGGATGGCGGGGGCAGCATTGGCCCGAGCGAGATAGCCGCGGACTGAGCGCGCGGGCGAAGTAGGTGACGGCGGTTTCGGCAAATCGACGGCAGCACGCGGCGGCACATGGTCGGTGATCGAGCCGAGAAGGGTCGCAACGTCTGGTCCCATGCCAAGAGAGGCGGAGAACCGCGTGGGATCCTCGGCAGGGACCTTGTCGATCACGGTCAGCCGCGTCGAAAACGTCGTGCCATGACGTGCATAGACGGAACCGTCAATGGCCGCCGAAAAGACGACGGTCCCACTTTCCTGCAGTCGGACGAAAGCCTCGCGCCAGGCGGGTATGTCGGGGCCGAAACCCGCACCGGTGATCGTGACCAGCCGCCCGCCCGGAGCGAGGCGCGCCAGGGCGGACGCGATGTGACGCAGGGCAGCGTCCTGAACTTTGCCGGTGACATTCGCCATTGCGGAAAAAGGCGGGTTCATCAGGACGACAGACGGCACGACCCCAGCATCGAGATGGTCATGAATCTGCGCCGCATCGAAGCGGGTCACAGAAAGGGCCGGGAAGAGCGAAGAGAGGAGGTCAGCTCGGGTGTCGGCCAGTTCGTTGAGGATCAAGCTGCCGCCGGAGATTTCGGCGAGAATGGCCAAGAGGCCGGTGCCGGCGGAAGGCTCCAGCACCACATCGTCAGGTCGGATTGCCGCTGCGGACAGTGCTGCGAACCCGAGCGGGATCGGCGTGGAGAACTGCTGCAAGGCCTGGCTTTCCTCGGAGCGGCGCGTGTGGCTGGGCAGGAGGCCGGAGATTTTCGAAAGCGCTGCCAGCCGCGCCGCAGGTGCGCCAGCTTGGCGGAAGATCGTGCGGCCGTACTTCCGCAGGAACAGGACGGTCGCGGCCTCGCAGGCCTCATAGGCTGTCTTCCAGTCCCAGAGGCCGGAGGCATCGGAAGCGCCAAAGGCAGTTTCCATCGCTGTGCGCAGCGTGGCGGCGTCGACGCGATGCCCGCGTTCGAGCAAGGGAAGTAGCGTGTCAGCTGCGGCCAAGATGACAGAGGCCGGTGCGACCGGCGCTTGCGCCAGGGTCGCCGGGGAAAGGTCGTTCATCGGGAGTTCCTCAAGAGAGCGGGAGCGGGTCAGGCCCGATCAGCGCTCTCTCTCACCCGCCGGACCTAACCCGTCCCGGCACCCCTCTCCCTCTTCGCGCCAGGGATCGTCGCCCGCAGGGGGGAGACTGCCGCGGCTGGCTCCAGTCCGGAGGACCAGAGCGCGGTCCCGGCAGAACGCCGGGAGGTGCCAACTTGCCACTTCAGTCGCGCGATCTCTCCCACAGCGTCTAAGTCACTGAGTTAGTTCGGAGAGGTCTTGCACGACCCGGGACTACTCCCCAACTCTCTCGGAAAGCTCGAGGGCAGAAGAATGCAGACCGCACCACAGATCGTCGTCACACGGATCAGGGACAATGGGGCCCGGGAAATCGTTTCGGAACTTCCGTTTGGGAGTTGGGGTCTTAAGACCGCCATGGGCTTGGTCTATGATCTTGGTGAGCAAATCCGCGCGGCGGGCAGGGATCCTTCGGCATTTATTCAAATCGCGATTGGGGAACTGGATTGGCCGGCCCATGACGCAATCGACGACATGATCATGTTTGATGCTGTGGACTACCCGACCAAGCTTGGCATGCTGGAGGACCTGTTCGAGCGCTTTGCTCCTGGGTTTATCGAAACCACGGAAGGTCGGCTTACTCACCTAAGCGAAGCTGACCGAGAGACATACGCCGAGATCTCGGTCGGCACAGAAAGACAGCTCGCATATGCGCAAGGCCGGTTCCTAGAGGACCACATTCGGGAGCGGCGCATGCGCCAGTTGCTTGACGTCATGGACGAACTGGAAGGCCCAGATGTCCACCCCACGACCAAAGTAGCGGCGGCGATCCTGCTGATCCAAGTGCCGAAATGCAGTGTCTTCTGGATTGAAGAGGCAAGCAGCGCCGACATCCGCGAGATGATCCTTTCGCGGGTCTACAACCAGCCGCGGCCGCATCAATCCCGGGAGGCAGTGCGGCTCGGCGAACAGGTAGATAAGGCATTGCTCGCCTGATCACACGCATGCCCGGAGGTCGCTCACCTCTGGGCCAGAGTCCCGTTGATGCGTTTGAACAGTGCCTCGAATGCGTCAAGCGTTTCTGCCGAAAGGCCCGCAACGCGCTTAGCCCGCTCTCGTAACAAGACTTCCGCCGGGGCGTTGTGGTCATACCGCGCAACCCCTTCCGCACGGGCTATCTGCTGCACGATGGGGTCTGTGCCCGTCAGGTCAGCGGCCTTGACCTTCTTGCTGAACGCGGCATTGTAGAGCGCAAGATAGTCGTCCTTGGCGAACAGGTCTTCAATGTCGGCCATCTTGCCGCCGGTGATCTCACCAATTGTGATGATCCGCTTCTCCGCAAGGAACCCGGCCTTGGCCAATTCGGTCAGCTTCTGGTGGCCCTCTTTCCGGGCGTCCACGACGACAGTCACATCAAGGTGGTTGCCCAAGAGGGCGACAAAAGCCGGGATCACATCCGCTCCGCCCAGTGGCATGATCGACCAGCGCGGGTCCAGCCCTTCGCGTCGGTCCTCAATCAGGCGGGCGGAGATGGTCTGCATGAACAGGAAGTCGGACGGTCCTTCCACAACAAGGTTGTCCTTGGCGATGAAGAGGTGCTGGGCAATGTCATAGCCAAGCGCGGCTTGCAGCGGGAACAGGGTGTCGCGGTCGGTCGTGAGAACGTCCGAAGTCGTGACCGAACCGGTGTCGCGGCCCTTGTCTTCGACAAGCCGGGCGCGCTCAAGGTGGTCAGGCTGGATCATGAAAGGCGAATGCGTCGTGTAGATAACCTGGCAGCGCTTTGCCAGTCGCTCCTCGATAAAGCGCAGGAAGTCCTTCTGAGCCTTCGCATGCAAACCCAGCGCGGGCTCGTCCAATAAGATGATGACGGGCGTGTCGTCATACTCATACCTGGAAAAGGCAGTCAGGAACGAGAAGAACCATTGGAAGCCAGAGGAGCGCTCATCAAAGGGAAGCGAAAGCATGTGTCGGTTGTCATACATCCGAACGTGCATTTCATCATGGACAGCATGTTGTCCGTCTGACCGCTTTTCGGTCGTCTGTGAGATGTCGATCAGCACCCGCAGGTCCGTGTTGGTCGTCCAGTATTGCAAAACGTCCTGAGAGATCGCGTTGGCGACATTCTCAAGCTCCCGCTTACGCGTCTCATAGTCTGGATCCAGCAGGTAGTCCTGATCACTGCCGGCCAGCTTGAGCAGCGACAGGGCGGTTTGGTCATCTTCGTCAAGTTTCTCCGCGTCAGCTTCCAAGAGTTCGCGGATGCGGACTTTGCCGGGCAGTCGGCTGTAATCGGAGTAGAAGAAGAATTTGGGAACGCGGGAGAAAAGAAGATGCCAGACGCGCTTTATGAAGTTGCTGTCGGCGGGAACCATCTCCAGAATCTTCGCTTGGAGCGCTTCACAAGCCGTCTGGACTTGCGCGTCTTCGCCGTTCTTTTCTGCGGCGACAGTAAGCGCTTTCTTAAGGTCAGCAAACGTCTTTGCCGCTGCGATCGCAGTCGAGACTTTCTTGGGCAAATCAATAAGTGCCGCAGCATTGGACACTGCGACGGCCTCGTCAGATTCAAACCCATGGCTGTAGTAGTTGTCGTATCTGCGGGCTAGGCTGAACACTCGCGATGTCAAAACGTCCTTCCCAAAGACGGCTTCTACCGCCGCAACGTCAGAATCACTAAGTTCGAACACGACCTGAATGGGCTTTGACTGCTCAAGGTTCTTACCTTGGCGCTTGTGCATTTTCTCCAACCACGCCGGATAGTGCTTGCCAATATTGAAATCGACATTGCCTTGCGCAGGCTTGAGGCGTCGAAGGGCTTCAAGGAACGCAGTCTTTCCGCTCTCGTTCTTCCCGACGAGACAGGTGATGTCTGGCTGTATTTCAACGAGCGTGGAATCAAGGACGTGTTTGAAATGGTCGATTTGAACAGATTTGAGCAACATGCGCCGCGCCCTCTATCTTTACATGTGATACAACATAGTGTGCAACTTCTGCGGAAATTTCAAGGATGTAGAGGATGATTGCGACCGCTGGACCACTCGGACGCCTTTGCACGAGTGCTCGGCACGATCTTGCAGCGACCATCCGCTGACCACCCAATGCGTCGATTGAGAGCCGCAACGACCAAGACCTCCAGCCATCGGCCCCGGTCTTTCGACCGGGGCCTTTGCTTTGGCGATCAATCGCCGCAGCGGGTGTTGGGGCGGGACCAGATGAGCGAGTGGCCATCGCCGTCTTCGTCATCGAAGAGGTTGGCGTAGATCGGGGCGACAAAGCTCGGATCGTCCAGCTTCAGGCCCAGGTATTCGCGGCCCTCGTTCGATTTCTTCGTCCAGGCGGCGCCGATCTCGGCGCGGCCGACCAGAACCCGGTGGGAGGGCGCGTTCTCGCCCGAGGCCCGCAGATCGGGGACGAGGCGCACACCCTTGGCCTGCAGGCTGAGGGTGAAGATTTCGCCGGTGTATTCGGTGCCGGTCTTCTTGAAGGTGCCGATGGTCGCCATGTTCTTTCTCCGTTTTGCTGTTTCGGGCCCGCGTCCTTGCGGCCTCGATGGCGATCGACAGCCCGGAGGCGACCGCTGGCGCACCCCCATTCACGGGGGCTGGACAGCACAGGAGGGACTTTCTTGCTTCGCGAGGAATGACGGTGCCCGCACCGACAGGGGAAGAAAGTTGCAACGACGCTGTTGCGCCAAAGCGGTCGAGGCGAAGACGTCCTTCGGGCAGATCAGCCCATCACCAGAGGCCGTTGGACGCGGGCTGGGACAGACAATCCACGGAGAACAAGGCGACCCTGAAGGCCCGTCAGGACAGACAGGTCAGGCACCACCGGCGATGAAACCACCTCTGGCGGCCAGTCAGGCCAGCCTGCGCCTCCCCCTGCCCTGCGGCCTCGCGGCGCCCGCCGCTCCACTTGGTTCAGGCCGGACAGCGTGATGGCATGTAAGGACGATTTTCGAACGAGGGCAGCCAACAGGCGAAGATGGTGGTGAATCCAGGCTGAGACTCCACCCCAACCAGCCCAACTCGATGATGATCTGACGGTGAAGCCTTTGCCCTCACGCCCCGCCCCAATTCCTGCCGCTGAAATGATCGCCTGGCAAAGGCACGTCGAAACCCGGGGCCGTCCAGCCGTGGAAATCCGTATGCCTCAACCGGCGGACAGATGCCGAATGCCACCCGTGCCAGCCTGAACCCGCCAAATGCAAATACCCCCCGACGAAACCGCCGGAGGGTGCCAAAGGGTCAGGAATTGTCAGTCGGCTAGCGCTGCGCCCGCGTCAGTCAATCGCCTTGAAGATCTCGCCTGCCTCGGGATGTTCACCTGCGAACTCGTAAAGCCGCATATAGGCTTCGGACAACTGGTCGGCCTCATGGCGGAACGAGAGATGCGACAGCGCAAAAAGGGTGGCGATGATCCCGGCGGTCTCGGCCGAAACCTCGCCCATGTAGCCGTTGGTCTCGCAGAAGATGCGGAACCTCTTGTCGGCGTCGGGCGACATGAACAGCGGCTGGCCGCCCCGCTCGTGGAAATGCCAGAGCCCACCGGTGTAGTCGTCGGGGGCCAGCCAGGACATGAACTGATAGACGGCGCGCTCGCCGATCAGCATCAGGGCGGGGCCGAAGATTGCGGGCAGGAATGCCATGCGGCGGGCCTCGGGCACTGGGGTCACGGGTTTCAGGGCGGTTGCAGCTTGGGTCATTGGAAATCCTCCGGATCATGGGTGAAAGGCGCGCCCCGGCGGCTTTCTCGACCCGCCGGAACACGCCGCTTTCCGACCCAACTCTCGCTCTTTGGCGGTCGCGGAGTTGATTTTGTTCTCTATGTGTTCTATATTGATGGGACGATCCGAATGGGAGACCCATCATGGACGCTGCCACATTTGCCCTGCCCGCCACCGAACGCCAGATCGCCTATGCGCGGTCGCTGGCGCTCAAGAACCAGAGCCTGCTGCCCTGGGAAGTCCAACAGGACCGCCGCTCGCTCAGCGCCTGGATCGAGGCGCAGGCGAAGCTGAAACCTGCTGACACCAGCCATCCGACCTCCAAGCAGGTCGCCTTTGCCGAACGACTGGCGCGGATCAGGCGCCGTGCCGTGCCGGACGAATGTTTTCGGGACCGGCAGTTGCTGTCGCGCTGGATCGGCAGCAACCGGTGAGGCATGACCGGGCTCCGGGGTGGGCACCGCAGTCTTTATGGACGGCTATCCGAACCGCCGCCCTTCCTCGGTGAAGGTATAGCCATTGGCGATCAGCGTCTCGTCCACGGCCTCATCCGAGGTCAGGTGGTCGTATTCCTGTTCCAGCTGGCGGTAGAGCCAGTTGGCAAGATCGCGGAACGCTTCTGTGACCATGGTCTCGGCATCGCCGGTGACCTCGGCCGCAGCCGAACTGTCCCGCGTCACAGAGGCTGCCATGGCGAAGGCATGATAATAGGTGCCGCGATGTAAAACCTCGGCGTGCAGCTGGTAGACGTTCCGCCGCTGCGCCGCCTGCAAGGTCCCAGCGATGCGATGCAGGGTCTGGTCCTGCGGCGCATAGGCGCGCAGTTCGGCGGCGGCGGATTTCCGGTAGGAGTAAGTGCCTTCCCAACAAGCCCCATCGCCTTGCGACCAGAAGCCGCTGAACCAAATGCAGGGATCCTCCCGGGTGCGACCGCCGATAAGGCGGGAAACCCTTGTCTTGAGGCGGATGCCGAGGATCTCTGCGATGCGCTGGAAATCCTCGTACACGGAATCGTACCAGTCATAGTCGAAGCCGCCTTCACGATACCAGGCGCGGGCCCTGTCCTTTGCGCCGTCGGGAAGTTCGTGAAGGCGGTAGACGGTGGTGGCGATCACTTGGGGCATGAGCGGTTCCCTCATTTGCATGGCCCGGTCAATTGCCGGGGGTAGATTTCCGGAGAGGGGAGGGATCAGGCCGCCAAGGCGAGATCGACCGCGGCTGCCGCAAGGTCGCGCCAGAACGGGTCGACCAGACGGCCTTCCAGCGCTTGGGCGCAGGTGAGCAGCGCGGCGGCAGATGCGGGATCGTCGGCGTCCGTTGCCGCGCGGGCCTTGGCCCGAAACCCGCAGGCCTCGGCCACCACGCGCCGCGCTTCGACATCGCTGTCGACCGGCATGCACCATTGAACGCCACCTGCCTGCACCTCACCCGCCAACACGAGGCAGTGCTCGGCATCGAGGATCGTGACGAACTGTGGCACCAGGCGCAGGGCCGCATCGCGCCCGGGGTCGACTTGACCGGAAGCGACAGCTTTGCGGGTCAGGGTAAGGGCAGTCGCGAGGTCGCCGCAGGTGCCGAGATCGACCTCGCGATTGATGCACAGCTGTTCGAGTGCCGGATCGTCCCAATGCGCAAGGCAGCGGGAGCTGACCCGCAGGGGCAAGCGGTCCGCGAGGCGCAGATGGGCAAGAACCCCGCCGACCAAGTTGTCGCCGGGGCCACGGAAGGCAGTTTGGGAGATGGGTGCAGTCATCGGGATCACTCCGCGACGGGCGGCAGGAGACTCTCTCCCACCCTGAGACCCGTCACGGAATCCCCCACCCGTCTCTTCCTCTGGCGGGTGCCCGACCACCAGGATCGACACCCGCCATCTGGGGTTCACCCCCCTGCCCTGCCGCGCCAGCCGATGAAGCTCGAAGGGCCGTCATAGGCGGTGTAGCGCGCCTCATCGATGACGAAACCGAAGGTTCCGACCTTGTAGTCGCCGGAGGGGACAAGAAACCGACGCTCATCGGACTTGGGGTCGCGTTGGCCACCGCGCGTGGCGATCACCTCGGTGAAGCCACAATGCTGGTCGGAATAGATCGCCGAGATCACGACCCAGTTTGCCGCATTGTCCCGGGCAAAGGCTTCGCCGTCGCGCGTGCGGGATTCACCGGGCTTGAGCGCCCGGCCATGGATCGCCTCCCAGGCATCCGGCCAGCTGTGGCGCAGCGTCTCTTCGGCCTGACGGCGTTCAAGGCCCGTGAAGAGATCCGGCCAGGCGGCCGCGACGGCTGCCCAGGCTGCATCCTCTTCGTACCAGCCACCAGCCGAGCGCAGCAGGGAATGGACTTGGGCATTGCGGTCCGCCGTCAGGTGGAACCCGCCATGGCCGGAGGTCGAGTGGAACGCCACGCCCTCGCCGTAGCGGACCGCGCCCTGCGATGGTCCCCAGGGCGTGTTGGCATGGGCGCGGAACTCCTGCCGACCGATGGCGGCCTTCTCGCCCTGATGCTCGGCCTGTTCCTGAACGAAGGCGCGGAAAGCAGCCTCGTCAGCAACATCGCCGCCGCGGCCGTAAAAGTCGGACCGCTTCCAGTCTGACAGGGGCTTGGACAGACGCCAGCCGCTGCCGAGGTAGTGCCGACCGTCAGACGTGGGGATCATGGCATAGGCGGCATCGCCGATCCGGGCGACGGTCAGGCCATCGGCACTGCGGTCGAATTCCGGGACGGGGAAAGAGGCGGGGTTGCAAGATGAGACGGCAGTATTCATGCAACAAGCGCCTCCACCGCGTCGATGTCTTCCCCGTTCAGCGCAGCGGTCAGCCATTCGTTGGTGCTGATCCAGCCGACGCTCTTGCGCGCTCCGAGATCGATGACATGCGCACCGCCGCCGAAAGCCTCCAGCCGCGGCCGGGAACAGGTGTGGGCATAGTCGAAACCCCAGAGGCCGGTGAGGTCGAGATCTTCCGCGAGGCGCAGCACGAAGCGGATGACACCTTCGACATCGCCTTGGCCGTCGTCATGGAACCAGAGGACGGAACTGCCCGGGCCATCCGGCAGCGAAAGGGCGAAGCCCGAGAACTCCGGATCGTCCGAGGCCTCGTCTTCCTCGCGCAAGCGCAGGAAAAGATCGAGCGCCGCGACGGCCTTGTCAGGCGCCCCCACGTCCAAGACGCAGGAGAATTGGGTGAAATAGTCAGCCACGATGGGCTCCTTTCAGAATGAGAAACCCGTACCGCGATGGCCGGGTCACAGTGGATTGCGATGGTGAGAGGGAAATCAGCCCGCTTCCGCGGGCTGAGGGGGCTCAGTGGTGGCCTGCGCGGCGGCATGGGCCTGCAAAAGCTCGCGGTAGTAGCACTTACGCGCCTCGCGCCAACTGCGGACTGCAAGCGTGTCGGGACGCACCGCCGGATCGCCGTGCGGACGACCGTGAGGGGAGAGGCTTCGGGTGGAAGACCGAGGTTCTGATATACCCGGCTCATGTCAGCTTACCTCCCGCACAGGGCTCGCCAGATGCGGATCGACCTCGGCCTCGATCTTCTGAGTCCGGCCCATCCATGGCTCGGCCCGGATCGACCGTGCCCAGTCGGCAAAGCTGGGGATGAAACCCAGATCGTCGCGGACATGCTGTTCGCCGACCCAGCGGGTCGGGATCACCCGGCCCGTCGAGAGGGTCAGGGTTTTCCCTTGGACCTGCTCCAGCAGGAAAATCCCCTCGGCGTGGTGGCGGAGCGCCCGATGCCGAAAGTCCGCCAGGATGAGTTTTGAGGCATCGAAGAATTCATGGCAGGCGAGATAGTCGTCGACCGTCCCGCCCCATTTCTTCACCGAAGACAAGGCATGGTGATACGGATGTGCCATCGCCGCCCCTCAGAAATCATGGGTGTAGAGTTCGGACGAGGTGAACCGCTCGTTGAACTCGAGATGGATGGTCCGGGCGCGGGCATCGATGCAGAACTCGCCATAGGCGCCGTCGTTGTCCTGCCAGCCGGAATGCGTATCGGAGAGGAGGTCGTAGACCAGCTCTTCGACGGCACCTTCGAGGGTTAGACGGCGCTCCATGGGTGCCCCACTCTGCCAATCGATGCCAGCAAAGGTGATTTGGGCGGCGGGCAGCGTGACGCTTTGGTCGGCATCACTCCGGGCCTCGATGCTTTCGATCTGGCCGCTGTCGCCCGAGCCATCGAAGCTGACCAGTACATGGGCAATGCCGACATGGCGGAGCCCGTCGAACAGCACTTCTTTGTTCCGGGCGTGCAGTGCCACTTCGGCGGCATCACGCTCGGCCTGCTCGGCCAGAATGCGCGAAAGTTCGGACGAGAGTTCAGGGGCCGGCGCAGCGCGGCCGGGAAGGTGGATGGTCATTTCGGGATCTCCGGGGAGAGCGGGTTACAGGCAAGCCCGCCGCCGCTCTCTCTGTCTCAGCGGGCTCGCCTTGCCCGCTCCCTCCTCGATCTCTCCCTTGCCGGACCCCTCGGTTCGGTGCCGTTTCCCCGAACGGGCGCGCTGGTAAGCGCTGCCGGATGGGGGCGAGGCGCATTCGCGCCTCATTGCCAGGGGTCGATTTCCAAGGCGACGAGGGCTTCGTCGCCATCGTATTCATCGGACGGCATCGCTGCGTGGGTGCCGTCCCCGGCCTGGAACACGACGATCGAGACCATCAGCGTGGCGGCGAGGCTGGCGGCGTAAGCGGTGGCATCCTTGTAGGACATGGGGTTGGCTCCTGTCTTCTTGGGGGCGGAGGACCATCCCCCGCGCGACAGGCGCCCGAAGTGTCTGACCGGATCTGCAATCACCCTCGTGCGTTTGGCTCGTCCAAATCCGCGAGGGCGGCACGCCCGCGTAGCCGACCCCTCTGGGGTTGAGTGTCAAAGAGACGGATCAGACCAAGGACAGCGAATGGAAGCGGGGGATGGGGCTTTGACCCCGGACAGGTGCCCTGCCCCGTCACGGGATGCCAACCGCTCGCCAGCCGTGCCGCCACTTTGGTCTCAGGGGATCGTCTTATTCCAGACTGGGGTCTCACGAATTCCAATGCCGCCCATGAATACGAGGCGGGCCCCCGCGCCCGACCCGACCTCTGGCGTGAGGCCGCGGCGCGCCGAACCTCACCCGCTCCAGCCTCCTTTCGGCCTGACCGGAGTTCGCAAGAGGGATCGTTGCCCACATAGGGGAGACTGCGACCCGCAGGCTCCAATTTGGACGATCAGAGCCCTTTCCGGACTCGGCCGGGATGGGCTATGGCCCGAACTTCCGGAGATCAGGCCATCGCGTGCGCGATGCGGTGTAGACGCCACTCTGGCCGAACCTCAGCATTATCGCGCATGTGAGATGTGAGATAATTCTTGCATTGCGATCCAGATCGTGGAATTTTCGCGCATCTGAAATGCGGGATAATCCTTTGGCGATCCACTTGGTCGGAGAAACGCTTGATGCCAAACGCGCCCACCAGCGCGCGCAGGCCGGTGAGATTATCCAACTGTTTCGCGGCGTCTACGTTGATGACGGCATCGATGCTGACGCGGCCGTCCTGAATCATGCGATCCGCATCGCGCATTACCTCTATCCCAATGCCTATTTGTCGTCGGCGAGCGCAGCCCTCTTGGCACCCACGCAGGATGGCCGACTGTTCATCAGTGGCCGCCGCAACCAACGTACCCGGCTGCGCGGCCTGGAGATTGTGCAGAACGAAGCCCCGCCTCACCCTTCCACAGCAACGGCAATCGTCGGCGATGACTTGGGCGAGTTGCGGATTCCTGTATCTTCCCCCCGACAGCGTTTCCTCGAAGCCTTCCGGCTGCGGAGCGAGCATGCAAGCGCCATAAACGCCGAGATGCGGGCGCAGATGTCCGCACGCCTCGTCGAAGAGCACGGATCCCCCAAGGCAGCGGCCGATGCAATCTGGGCTTTGGCGCGCGAGAACAACTGGTATCGCGAGGGCGAAGGTGCCGAACGCTACCTCCTTTCGCAGTCTGGCGCACCAAAGCCTCCGGCGAACAAGGCGGCGCTTGATCTGCTGGTGGCCTGGCATGGCGAGCCGCTCGGGCATCTCGCCCACGACGGATTCGAATGGCGCTGGAAACCGAGAGGGCGCGCTGGACCAACACTTGTCCGCCAAACCACGCCGGGGAAGCTCCCGGCTTTCATTGAATCGCTGCTGCCGGAGGGCTGGCTCGCACAAGTGCTGCACGAGCGCGACGACCGTGAAGCGCTGCGGCGCGGGCAACGGTATATGTCGAACATCACCGTGGTTGCGGCTGGCGATGACGGTCCGGCCCTACCGCAGGATATACTCTCGACCGCGCTAAGCAGTTTCAGGGAAGCAGGACAATTCACGGGGCACTACGCCGGCCCGGCGCGCGGAGCAATCGAAGAGGGCTTTGAGCAGAACCTTGCGAAAATCTATGCGCGGGCCGAGACACCGCGCCTTTCGGGTGTCCAGATCAAGGCCCCGATGCACCTTGCACTCGACGGCTCACTTCTGCCGGCGATTGATCTCCCCTTCACGCACATCCTTAAGCCCGCCGGAACGGCCGGCTTCGAGATGCTGCCGATCGTCGAATGGCTTTGCCTGGAACTTGGTCGCGCAGCGGGCTTTACCGTGCCGGATGTCGCACTGACTGCGATGCCGGATGGCATGTCGCCCGCCCTGATCGTCGAGCGTTTTGACATTCGTCGCAGTCCCGAGGATCTGCGCCGGTTCGCGCTAGAAGACTTCTGTTCGGTCCTCGATCTCCCAGCCTCAGCGAAATACGACGGAACGATCGAACGCATGGCCCGTGGCCTGCGACCTCTGTCGACAGATCCGACCGCCGACCTCGAAGTTCTGTTCCGGCGCGCCGTTTTTGCCTGGTTGATTGCCGATGGCGACATGCACCTTAAGAACCTTGCCCTGCTCAAGATCGCGGAGGCCAAGGCAAAGTCCTTCACCTCGGTCCGTTTCGCGCCGCTTTACGATGCCGTCACAACCCGGGTCTTCCCCGGCCTTGCAGGTGACCGCATGGCATTGAAGCTGAATGGTAAAGATGACCGGCTAACGCGTGGGGATTTCCTGACGCTGGCTCGCACGATTGGCGTGTCTCAGGGTGTTGCAGAGACAGCCATTGCCGAGTTGACCACCACCCTCACAAAGGCTGCCGGGACCGTTCGGCTGCCGGCCTTCGCGGCAAGAGCTGAGGCTGCAAGCGTCGTCCAGGGCCAGATCATGGCACTTGTTCACGCGCGCAGTGGGGCACTGGCCGACGAAGCGAGCTAGCTTGGGGTCAATGATGCAGACAGGATAGATCACGACGCTCAGGTGAGCGTCGTGATCTACAGTCGAAACGACCGCCGCCGCAGTTACGCATTTGCGGTCTAGGCCATTGGCCCCGGTCCTTCGACCGGGGCCAATGGCCTGTGCACGATCAGTCGCCGCGGCGGGTGTTGGGGCGGGACCAGATGAGGCTCGCGCCCTCGCCGTCCTCGTCATCGAAGAGGTTGGCGTAGATCGGGGCGGCGAAGCTCGGATCGTCCAGCTTCAGGCCCAGGTATTCGCGACCCTCGTTCGATTTCTTCGTCCAGGCGGCGCCGATCTCGGCGCGGCCGACCAGAACCCGGTGGGAGGGCGCGTTCTCGCCCGAGGCCCGCAGATCGGGGACGAGGCGCACACCCTTGGCCTGCAGGCTGAGGGTGAAGATTTCGCCGGTGTATTCGGTGCCGGTCTTCTTGAAGGTGCCGATGGTCGCCATGTTCTTTCTCCGTTTTGCTCTGTTTCGGGCCCGCGTCCTTGCGGCCTCGACGGCGATCGACAGCCCGGAGGCGACCGCTGGCGCACCCCCTCCAAGGGGGCCAGACAGCACGGGAGGAGCTTTCTTGCCTCGCGAGGAATGACGGTGCCAAACCCGGGGTCCTCATGCGACCTGTCGCATGGGGTGGGGTCCGGCAGGGGAAGAAAGTTGTGACGACGCTGTTGCGCCGAAGCGGTCGAGGCGAAGACGGCCTTCGGGCAGATCAGCCCATCACCAGAGGCTGTTGGACGCGGGCTGGAACAGACAATCCACGGAGATCAAGGCGATCTTGAAGGCCCGTTAGGAGGGACCGGACAGGCACCACTGGTGATGAACTACCTCTGGCCACCGGTCAGGCCAGCTTGCGCTTCCCCTGCTGCCTCGCGGCTCCCGCCACTCCACTCGGTTCAGGTCTGCCAGCGTGGTGGAAGCTAAAGGACAAACATCGAACTTAGTACGTGACCAGGCAGAGAAACAGGCCCATCCGGGCTGACGATGCCTGAGTCAGTCTGTAACTGTTTGACGAAAGGACGGTGCGGCCAATGCCCCTGTCCCAAACCCCAATTCTCACCGCTTCGAAGATCGCTTTGCAAAGGCCCTTCGAAACGATTTGGAGGCGATGCTGGTCCAAATCGCAAGATACGATCGGTGCACCGTTATACGGCCTGTCTAGGCTCCCATTGATCAAATGTCTTGCTGGGCCAGACCGGAAACCAACGCAATCCAACGGGTTTCAGGATGACAGCCAAGCGCAGCCCGATTAGCCTCGCCCCATGAGCGCAGACGACTGGACCGATCTTGAAAACGATGCCTGCGTTGCGAGTTACTTCGCGATGCTCGGGCAGGAATTGGCAGGCGACGCTTACAACAAGGCAGCGCAGAACCAGCTTTTGCAGGAACAGACTGGCCGCAGCCGGGGTTCAATCGAATTCAAGCTCTGCAACATCTCAGCCGCGTTCCGTGGGTTTGGCCTGCCCGCGATCAAGGGCTATCGGCCACGCTTTAACTTCCAAATGGCGCTGGCATTGGCCGTGTCACGTTGGCTGGCCGGACACCCAGAGTGGGAGCCGTCGTTGATTGGGGCTCAATCCCGCGCCATGGCTGAAGCCGCACCCCTATTCATTGGGACCGCCCCTACTCTTCGCAATTTGCCGCCACCCGAACTCGACCAGATGCGAGCAGTTGCCCGCCGCTTCGACGTTGCCGCTCGCGATGAGCGCAATCGCACCCTGGGTCGCGCCGGAGAAGAGCGAGTCTTTCATCATGAGCGCCACACTTTGCGTCAACACGGCCGGGACGATCTGGCGCGTCGTGTCCGCTGGATTTCGCGCGAGGATGGCGATGGAGCAGGCTATGACATCGCCAGCTTCAGCCATGACGGGCGTGACCGTCTGATCGAGGTCAAAACAACAAACGGCTGGGATCGCACTCCGTTCCACATTTCGCGCAACGAACTGGCCGTGGCAGAGGAGCGCCGTGAAGATTGGATTCTCTTCCGTCTGTACGATTTCGCGCGGGCCCCGCAGGCATTTGAACTGCGACCGCCACTCGATGCCCATGTTTCTCTGACCGCCACACAGTTTCAGGCGAGCTTCCAATGATCGGAAATCGCAGACTCCGTCGCACCATCGGCATCGACTATTCAGGGGCAGAAACCGCCGAGGCCAGCCTGAAAGGGCTGCGCGTCTATCAGACCTTGGGCGATAGCGCCGCCGAAGAGGTATTGCCGCCCGCCGGCCCCAAGAAATACTGGACAAGGCACAGCCTCGCCGATTGGCTGATCGAAACCTTGGATGGATCGGTGCCGACAGTTGTCGGCATTGATCACGGCTTTTCATTCCCCATACGCTACTTCGAGCGGCATGGCCTTGAGCCCGATTGGCCGAATTTCCTCGAGGATTTCTGTGCGCACTGGCCGACAGATGGCAAGCACACTTATGTCGATTTCGTGCGCGACGGGTCAGTTGGAAATGGCGCGGCGCGGCAAGGGGAGAGGCATTGGCGGCGGCTGACCGAGGAGGCTGCCGGATCGGCAAAGTCAGTTTTCCATTTCGACGTTCAGGGAACGGTCGCCAAATCAACCCATGCCGGCATCCCATGGCTGCGCAAAATTCGACAGGCTCGCCCGCAAATCCATTTCTGGCCCTTTGATGGTTGGGAACCTGCTCAAGACGCCTCAGTGATCCTCGAGGCCTATCCGAGGCTGTGGAGCAGCCTCTACGGCAGCGAGGCTAGAACGCAGGACCAACACGATGCCTATGCAATCGCGCGCTGGCTTCAGGAGGCTTCTCTCAGCGGTGAAATCAAACAGGCGTTTGCGCCGCCCCAGCCGGAAAGTATTGCGATGACAGCTCAGGTCGAAGGCTGGATTCTCGGAACCACTTGGCCCCCGACTGACAAGCCCCGCTCCCGCCCAAAGAGTGAAAGCCCTCGCAGATCCTCAACCACGGCAACTGGTTACGTGAACCGCAATAGTCAGGAAGTGCTGTCCCGCACCGCACAGCCTGGCACTGACCACAACCAGATTGTCTACATCCTGCAATGTCACCACTGCGGGGCGCGGTACGGTGCGAACGGTTCAGACGTTTTTCAACGCCGTTGCCCGGAATGCGGCGATGGAAGGCCTGGAATCCCAACGGGTTGACGCTTTATCTGTCCGGCTCGGCTTAACCGCGTTCTAGTTCCTCTTGCGCCCGGCTGAGCCTTACGCATCGCCCTTGAACGATATTTTCAAATTATAGCTTAACTGGGATATCACGAAAAAATCGTCTTTTGGCTATATTGACGAAATATCGCTGATAGACTATCAGTTTGCTATGGAGAAGCCCCTAACTCATTCAATACGTAGCCTCCGGCAGGCGGCAGCAGCCCTTCGCGCCCGCAGGCGTGCACAGGGGATGACCCAGAAGCAACTCGCCGAAACGACGGGCACTGCCCAATCGACCATCTCGGATATAGAGACCGGTGTCGTTTCGGTCAGCCTCGACGTCTATCTGCGCCTTCTCGAAGCCCTCGGTGCTGAGTTGACCGTGACCGGCCGCATGCCTGATCGGGATACGAACTGACATGACACGCTTGGCACGCAGGCGGGCCGGCATCCGGCGTAGCAAGACGGCAGTCTGGTATGAGCGGACACGGGTTGGCACGCTGATCAGGGCCACTGATGGCGGCGTTGCCTTTTCCTATGATCCAGCCTGGCTGGCCTCGGACTTGGCTTTCCCTGTCGCCAGTGTGCTGCCGCTGACCCAAGCGGACTGGAAAGGCGATCCTGTGATTGCCGCTTTCGACAACCTGCTGCCCGATGCCGAAGGAGAGTTGCGCGAAAAGATCGCGGCGCGAGTCGGCGCCGAAGGCAAAGATGTCTTCTCCCTTCTGTCTGCGCTTGGGCGGGACTGTGTGGGGGCGCTGCAATTCTTGCCCTTGGAGGAAGAACCCGCGGCCCAAGATATGGATTATCGCCAGATTTCCGAAGAGGAGATGGTCGCCGATCTTAAGAACCTTGCCGCCGCACCCTTGGCACTCGGGGATGACGAGGATTTCCGGATCTCCATCGCCGGGGCACAGGAAAAAACCGCCTACCTTCGCATTGGCGACCATTGGGCGAAACCACGCGGCATCACTCCCACAAGCCACATCTTCAAAACCCCGATGGGCATCTTGCCTGGTCCCGACGAAATTGACATGAGCGATAGCGTCGCGAACGAGCTGTTCTGCATGACTCTGGCCGGTGAGATCGGCTTGCCAGTTGCTACGGTCAGGAAAATCGTCCTGCCCGGACAGGTCGCACTCGCGGTCGAACGCTTCGACCGAGTCTGGGATCACGATTCCCTAAAGCGCTTGCCACAGGAAGACATCTGCCAATCGCTGGGTTTCCCCTCGGCCCGGAAATACCAAAAGGCAGGTGGGCCCGGCATTGGTCAAATCATGGAACTCCTAAGAGAATCCGACGAGCCTATCCGGGATCGAGAAACCTTCTTCCGCGCCCAGATCTTCTACTTCCTGATAGGCGCCTCTGACGGCCATGCCAAGAATTTCAGTCTGCAACTGCGGCGCCGCGGCCGCTTCCGTCTCGCTCCGCTCTACGACATCCTGAGTGTAGCACCTGTCGTTTATGCGGGACGCCTTCAGCGCAAACGCTACCGGCTCGCCATGTCGATCGACGGCCATTACGGCATTGACGAAATCATTCCCCGCCACTTTGAGGCAGAGGGCAAAGCCAGTGGGCTTCCCAGGAACCGTGCGCTGGAGCTTCTCTCGGACGTGGCTGACGGCCTCGGTCCGGCGCTGGAACGGACAAAACTCTGCCTAGGTGATCAAGTACCGGGCAGCGTCAGCGATCCGATCATCACGGATTCAATTCAGCGCGCGGACCAGGTCCGAAAGGTCCTGTAAGGCGTCGCCAAGCGACTTTTGCCACTTGCGATGTTTCGTTGAATCTCGGGTTTTCAACAGGTGTTGAAAATCTTGTTCGGGTTGAAGCCTTCGGCCCCGGTCTTTCGACCGGGGCCTTTGCTTGTGCACGATCAGTCGCCGCGGCGGGAGTTGGGGCGGGACCAGATGAGGCTGTAGCCATCGCCGTCTTCGTCATCGAAGAGGTTGGCGTAGATGGGCGCGGCGAAGCTCGGATCGTCCAGCTTCAGGCCCAGGTATTCGCGGCCCTCGTTCGATTTCTTCGTCCAGGCGGCGCCGATCTCGGCGCGGCCGACCAGAACCCGGTGGGAGGGTGCGTTCTCGCCCGAGGCCCGCAGATCGGGGACGAGGCGCACACCCTTGGCCTGCAGGCTGAGGGTGAAGATTTCGCCGGTGTATTCGGTGCCGGTCTTCTTGAAGGTGCCGATGGTCGCCATGTTCTTTCTCCGTTTTGCTGTTTCGGGCCCGCGTCCTTGCGGCCTCGATGGCGATCGACAGCCCGGAGGCGACCGCTGGCGCACCCCGTTCACGGGGCCTGACAGCACAGGAGGAACTTTCTTGTCCCGCGAGGAATGACGGTGCCCGCACCGACAGGGGAAGAAAGTTGTGACGACGCTGTTGCGCCGAAGCGGTCGAGGCGAAGACGTTCTTCGGGCAGATCAGCCCATCACCAGAGGCCGTTGCACGCGGGCTGGGACAGACAATCCACGGAGATCAAGGCGACCCTGAAGGCACGGAAGGTATGACAGGACAGGCACCACCGGCGATGTGAAACGCCTCTGGCGGCCAGTCTGGCCAGCCTGCGCCTTTCCCTGCCCTGCTGCCTCGCGGAAACCGCCGCTCCACTTGGTTCAGGTCTGTCAGCGTGATGGCAGGTAAAGGACGAGATTCGAACGAGCGCTGCGGCCGGGCCAAAATGCTGGTCGAACCAAGCTTAGACGCCATCCCAACCCACGCAACTCGACAATGATCTGACGGTGAGGCCTTTTCCCTCACGCCCCCCCATTTCCTGCCGCCTCATTGATCGCTTGGCAAAGGTCCGTCGAAACTCGGGGACAGAGTGGCAGCACCAGCGCTTGAACAAAGCACGAACGGGCAGTATGCCGATTCAGCATGTTGTGAAGTGAGGCTCGAATGACACCATATCGTGATTGGGATCAGGATTCTGGCTTCCGGGCCTACGAGCTTGGCCCACGCATATGGATGTCGCGTTTAAGGACGGAGCGATCTACCGATACACCTCGATATCGGCAGGGCAGGCCAATATCGACCGCATGATCGTGCTGGCGCGCGCGGGAGATGGGCTGAACGAATTCATCAACCGAGCCGTGAAAAAGCGCTATTCCGAGCGACTTGCCTGAACACACCGCCTCTCCATCCGCCCGCATGAAAAAACGGGGCGACCGAAGCCGCCCCGTTCAAGGTCATTCAGCTGCGATTAGGTGCTGGCGCTCCTCTTCGTCGTCGGAAGCGACCTCGTCGTCTTCGGTCAGGAAGGCGGGAAGTTCGACCGCGGCATCCTCAGGTGCGGCATCATTGCCAAGGTCGGGATCGTCTTGGCGCAGCGGCTCGGGCAGCCAGCCGGAACCGTCGAGGAGCCGTTCCGCCTCGCGTGCCATGTCGCCCTTCTTCAGGTGCGCGATCAGTTCGACGGCTTGGGCCCCTGCCCCTTCGCGCACGGCCTCCAGGATGCGGCTCTTGGTGACGTGGCCAAGGTAGTTGGCCACCGTCGGCTTCCAGCCTGCTTCGACCAGATCCAGCTGGGTCGTGCGAGCGAGACGATCCGCCTCACGCAGACGGCGGTCGAGGCCTTTCTGGCTGATCCCAGTGCCACTGTAAGGGTTCGGGCGCTCATAGAGGGCATTCACCCCGAAGCTGAGGCAGTGGGCCAGCAGCGCCTGGCGGCTGGCCTCGTCCAGTGCGTGGAGCCAGTCCCAGAGGACATCGTCCCCCTGCCCCAGCGGCATGTCTGCCTTCCAACCTGCGCGCCGAGTGTCGATGTTCTGCGCAGGAAAGCTGTCGGCCAGATCGGCGGATTGCACGGGCAGGTGTATATCCCGCACCGTCGCTTCAAGCGCTGAACCGGAGGCGCGGGAGACGAAGCAATCCACGACCAGCTTGTGCAGGAGTGCGGTCATCGCGATGCGCGGGTTATTCGCCACCGCATCCCGCAGCGCCAGCGTGCGGTGCGCCGTCAGTTCGATGACGAGCCGTTCGGGCAGCGGCTTGATCGCATCACCCTCGTCCTCGTCATCCTCCTGCACCCGATTCTCGCCCGCCATGTTGATCACTGCCGTGCGGTTGGCGCCGTGTTCGGCTTCCATCGGGGCGTCACCCTCCGCAGCCTCGCTGGACGGCTGACCCGCCGGCGCTGCCCGCTGCTCATCCTCCTGTCGTACGAAGCCACGTTCGACCAGCAGGCTGCCATCGCTGTCGATACTGACGAAGGCCCCTGCCCTGCCGACTTGTTCGGGATCGAAAGCCATCGGGCGGCTGTCGAAGGCGCCAAGCATGCGCTCGATTTCGCCAAGCCGCTGATCGACGTCCTCGGACAGGTCGTCGGCCTCAGCATATTCGGCTTCCTGCCGGTCGAATTCGTCCCGCAGCGCCTCCCGCGTGGCCCGCTCCTCTTCAGTCAGATCGACCGTGGTGCCCAGAACCTCGCGCAGGTCGATCGTGTGGCCATAGGGGAAGCCGGCAGCGACCTCGACCCACTTCCAGCCCTCGGCGGCAATGGTCTCGGCCTCCGCCTTCAGCTTCTCGCCCACCAGTCGCTCCAGCAGCACGGGATCTTGCAGCCAGCCCCCGTCATCCTCCTGGAAAAGGTCGCGCAGGACGTAGCCACCGGCCGCTTCATAGGTCTCAAGCCCGAGGAACCGCGCGCGCTTGTCGGAGGCCCGCACGGCGGTCTCGGTGAGCATACGGCGGATCTGATAGGGTTCCTTCGACCAGGAGTTCTTGACCGCCTCCCAGACCTGCACTTGGCGCGCATGATCGCCCGAGATGGTGAAGGCCATCAGCTGTTCCAGAGTCATGCCATCTTCGGCGTAGATCTCCAGAAGCTCAGACGCGACCGTGACCAAACGCAGGCGCTGCTTGACCACCTTCACATCGACGAAGAAAGCCGCCGCGATGGCTTCCTCCGTCATGCCTTTTTCGCGCATCGCTTGGAAGGCGCGGAACTGATCCAGCGGGTGCAGCGGTGCACGTTCGATGTTCTCGGCCAGCGAGACCTCGTCGATCAGGACGGAATCATCGGCCGCGCTGACAATGCAGGGCACCGGTGCCGATCTGGCCAGGCGTTTCTGCTTCACCAGTAGTTCCAGCGCCCGGTAGCGGCGGCCGCCGGCGGGCACTTCAAACTTGCCGGTCTCCGACCCATCCTCGCCGATCACCGGGCGAACGTGCAGACTCTGGATCAGGCCCCGGCGAGAGATGGACTCGGCCAGTTCATCAACCGAGATCCCGGCCTTCACACGCCGGACGTTGGACTGGCTCAGGACCAGATTGTGGAAGGCGATGTCCCGCGACGAGGCGAGGGTGATTTTCTTCATGTTGGTCATCGGACCAATCTCCGCGACAGGCGCCGAGAGCCTCTCTCTCGGTCTCCCACCTGTCGAAAACCCCCTGCCCTTCTCTTTCTCTCTCGCCACGTCAGGGCATCAGAGATGGCCTAACCCGCGAAGACTGGCCTCCCGGCCCGCGCCCACGATGATGTGGTCATGCAGGGTCAATCCAAGTACGCCACAGGCCTTCTCCACCTCCTTCGTCATCGCAATGTCCGCCTCCGATGGCTCTGGGTCGCCGGACGGATGGTTGTGGACCAGGATCAGCGCCGAAGCATTGAGGTCCAGGGCGCGTCGAACGACTTCACGCGGAAAGACGGGGACGTGATCAACCGTGCCGACGCCAAGCCGCTCATCAGAAATCATCCGGTTCTTGCGGTCGAGATAGAGGACGTGAAACCGCTCGACCTCGCCGCAGACTGACAGGGCGCAATAGTCGATCACCGCCTGCCATGACGTCAGGACGGGATTGCGGTTGATGTGACGTGACAGGATTTCGCGTGCGGCGAAGACGGTGGCCTGCTCCTGCGCGGTCACCTCGCAGCTGCCGGAGCGCCGCGAGGCGAAAGGCGTGGCTAGTTCGGAAAATAGGGACATCTGGGTCTCATGAGTTGAACCGGCCACTACCGACCTGCAGCAGCCCGCTGCCGGGGCGGAGTAGGCCGGGAAGGGGAAAGGGAAAGGAACTGGTGCGGGCAGCGGACCACCGGGCCCCCTGCCCTGCCGCAGATGTCAGCTGACGCGGTCGAGGAGTTTCTTGGCCCGCCCTTCCATGTCGAGGCGCGCATCTTGCTGGGTCTTGTCGCGCGCCAATCGCGTAATCCCTTGAACAAAATCAAAAATCGATTCCGGGGGACGACCCTCTTCCATCAGAACCTTCTCGATGATCTTGCCGGATTCCGCTTTCGAGAAGCCGCGCTTCCGTAGAAACTCATCCCGATCCTCATCGGTCCGCGCCACGATCTGCTGCCGCGCTGCCTTGATGCCGTTGACAAAGCCCTGCGCCGACGAATTGGCGAAGCGGGTCAGCGCCGGTGCCGCCTCGTGGGCAAAGCGGGAGGCGGCGTATTTCGAGTGGCGGATGGTGATCTCCTGGAAGTCCTCGACGCCCCAGAGATTTCGATTCCGGCACACCGCACGGAGATAAAAGCTAGCGATTCCAAGGGTTTTCGCGCCGACCTCAGAATTCCAGCAGTAGAATCCCCGAAAATAGAGGTCCGGCGAACCATCAGCCAACCGGCCGGCCTCGATCGGGTTGTGGTCATCGACCAGGAACAGGAAGACATCCCGATCCGATGCATAGAGCGTCGTCGTGTCGCGGCTGATCTCGACATCGGGGTTGTAGACCCCGGTCGACCAGTCGAGGACGCCCGGCACCTTCCAGCGCGTGTCACCGGTGCCATTGCCTGCGATGCGCTGCACCGCCTCGACGAGTTCATGGTCATGGATGCGCCCATAGTCAGGTCCAGTCACCGCGCGCAGTTCGGTGCGACCATCCTCGGTCTCGAAGGTTTTCACCTGCTCAGCGCGGTGGTTGCTCAGGCCGTACTGAAGGTTGATACCCGCGAGCGGCGCAGGCAGTTGCCGCAGGTAAGAGGCCGGTGCGCCGACAATGCTGGCCAGCTGGCCAAAGGCCCAATGCGTCGGCACCACGGGCTCTTTGGCTTTGGGCAGCACCAGATGCAGTCGATCAGCGCTGTCACGCGAAGCCTCAACCCGGATCTCCGCTGTTTCAACCACCCGGGATCGGCTCCGCTCCGAACGGCCCTTCACCGAGGCCCAGAGATCGTCGAGCGACAGATAGCGCTCGTCATCCGGTCGGTTGTACCATTCGGACGACACCCGCCCGTTCCGCTCGCCCCGGCTCACATCCACCTTGTAGCCGCGCGACTTCACCGGCCGCACGGGGTCCAGAATTTGCATAGTGTTCACGAAAGTCTCTCCGCGACGGGCGCCGGAAGCCTCTCTCCCGGCCTTGGCCCGTCATCAGACCCTCAGCCTGCCTCGAACTCTTCTCTGCTCGCCGCAGAACCGGTGCTGAACCACTATGGCCGGTTCCCCGTCACGGCCGGGCCTTCAGGCCAGGTCGAACAGGCGCGGAAACAGCACATCGTGGGTTTTGCTGGGAAAGCGCAGCATCAAGGCGCCGCGGAGAGTCTCGGACCCGACCACGCCATCGTCCAGGAGGGATTTCATTGTGGCCCGTCCGGTTCGCGGGGCCACTCCCAGCAGGGCCGCAACGTCACCACGGTCGACCTCACCACGCAGGAGGATAATGCGCAGCAACTCCCCTGCCCTCTCGCCCAGGCCAGACAGCGAAGCGTAACGGGCCAGCCGCTCGCCCAGTCGGTCGAAGTCGAACATGCCCGCCATGAAGGTGACCTGATCCTCGCAAACCGCGAGGAACCACATGGTAAAGCTAACCAGCGCTGCCAACGACAAGTTCCCGCGCCCATCACGATCGCCCTGACGGACACGGTCGGCGAGTTGCATCATCTCACGGTATTCATCGCGGCCCGGGAGACCATCTTTCAGGCCACGTGCCAAGCCACGGGATACCGACCAAAGCCCGCCTGCCCCGATCCCAGCGTGATGAGCCATCGCATGCGACATCAAGCGGCTGACGCGGCCATTGCCGTCATAGAACGGGTGAATGAAGTTGAAGCGATGGTGCGCTGTGGCCACGGCCAGTGTGCGCGTGACCTGACCATGCAGCCAATCCAGCCGAAAGCGCGTGTGTAAATGCGCCATGAATGCGGGCACAGCTTCATGAGGTGGCGGAACATGGGCACCGACCTCCACGTCGCCCTGCCGCCATTCCCCGGGAAAGATCCGGACCACCTGGCCCCCATGACGCAGGGTCAGCATCTCTTCGGTGGCACCTTCATAGAAGGCTTGGTGAAGCCATTTGATGAACGACGGATCGCTCGGATCTGGGAGAGTGCCCTCGACTGCCCGGCGGTCGATCTCTTCCTGCAGGCGGACATGCGCCGCATGTTCTTGCTGCAGTGCCCGGCGTCCTGGATCGGCGTCAAAGTCGCCGGCCAGTGCGCGTTCGATGTCGCGCGGACGGGTGTTGTTGCCCTCGATCCGGTTGGAGTAGTAGCTGTTCATGATCCGCACCATCGCGGCAAGGTCGGACAAGGTTCGGGCGGGCAAATTGCGACCCAAACCGCGGGCTGACTGGATCAGCCGGTTTGCCGTCTCGACCAGGTCAAGCGGGATGCCATCTTCGAGCCGGGCAGGCTCGATCCGCGATGGGGACACGATGTACTTCAAGCGGGCTCCAGCATGCCACTACTAATGAGAAGCAACATATTCTGTTTCATTGGCAAAATCTACAGAAATTCGGCTTTCTGCCACTAGCGCATGCCACTAGGATTTGCCGCTCTGGGCTGTGGACCGGGAGACTTCCGGATCCACAGTTCTTCTTAATTGATCAGGCAGCTTCCCAGACCTGGTTCAGAATCCGTGCCGCGATCTCGGATTTGTCCTGCGGCAGAAACCGGCCGTAATGCTGTGCGACCATGTCTGGCGTATCCTGAATGGCATAACTCGCCTGCTCGTAGGACCCGGTGCGCTTCAGGATGTGGGTTGCCAGAACATCGCGCACATTATGCGGCCCGTGCGGCAGAAGGCCTTCGATGGCTCCGCGCTTGGTCCAGGGGTTGTAGATGCCGTAGCGCTGGATCGCCGTCCGCCATGCCTCATAGAACGTGTTCTGGCAGTAAGCCGCGTTGGTGCTCGTCATCTTCGCCGTCTTGACGAAGAACGTGCCTGGGTCGGCCGCCTCGCCGATCAGACGGGCGCGTTGGCGTTCGATCCAAGCCGCGATCAATTCGTAGAGCCGCCCGAGGTCCGGGAGGGTCAGGCGAAATGGCTTGGAACCGAAGAACGAGGAATTGGCATTCTTGAAGGCGACCGACGGGATCAGGATTTCCCACCCTTGGTCGCGGCTGCTCCAGCGCAACTCGCCACGCTTCAGGTCCTCCAGCTTACGCTCCGAGGTCAGCAAGGTCCCGGGCCGGCACAGCATCAGTTCGCGCTGGTTCTTCTGGCGCAGTCCCGTGTGAAGACCGATGCGCAGCATCAGGAATGCCCGAACAGCTTCTGCCGCTGCGCGTGCGTTGTGCCGCTCATCTGGCATCCGCTGCAGGATCTCTTCAGTGATCTTGCGATACTCGCCGACAGGGCTTGGCGCTTCGAGCACCGGCAGGATGGGCTCGAAGGGGTCTCGATGCACGCGGGCAACACGGTCGATCTCCTTGATCCGCCGACGGGCGTGTTTGTACATGCGGTCGCAGGCGGCGGGCCAATCCGACTGCACAGCGCTGATGTCAGCCTCGGTAATCAGGCCCTCGATAGGACGAAGGCTGCTCCCCATGCGGGGCGACTGGCGCAGCCAACCGGTCTCTTCTCGACAAATCGCAGCGGCAATCGAGAGCAAGTCGATTTCCCATTTGGTGTAGAAGCCCCGCCGGCGCTCCCGCCAGTGAAGGTACCAATCCCAGACGTACGGGAAGATCATCATAGCGAAGGTCAAGAGTTTCGGATCGACGCCGAGGCCCTGCACTTCGCTCTCTGGTGGCGCGACAAACGCCCCGAACCACAGCCCGAAATGCTCAACCTTCTGGGACGCGGTCTCCGCGCCCCAGACCCCATTCCGCTGCATGCCGAAGGCGGCAAAGGTCGATGTCTTGAAACTAAGGAGTTCGACCATCTCGTCATTCAATCGTTTGGGCGCAATGATGATGCCCGACTCTTCCGGCGGTCGCGCGGGAGAAGACTTGCGAACCGGCCCCGAGGCACAGCTGAAGCGAACAGCATATCGCTGACGAATGGCAGCCGCCTGATACCTGCGGTAATCCGTTGACCCACTGATGATCACCGTGCGGACCCAGTTCAGGATTTCCGCCTTCTCCTGACTTGGCCGTCGGTTAAAATCTTCGGGGAGGTGCCACGCCAAACGTCGCCGCTCAGACGGCGAGATGTCGTCCAGATCAAAGTCGCCTGGCGCTCGATCAGGGGTACCAGACAGGCCCAGAAAGTAGCCCGCCGGCAGCCGATAACGCCGCTCGATCCGCCCCAAGATTTCGAGGCTGATCGCGGCGCGCGGGACCTTCTTACCGCGCCCCCAACTGATCAGTGTGCTGCGATTGACGCCGTCCTCGGGTCGCACCACCGCGTTGTAAAGGTGGTAGATGGTTTCGCCATGACGGCGGGCGTGCAGCTGAAGGGCTTCGCCAAAGGTCGCAGGATCCTGCCAGGTCTCGTCGAGTGGCTCGGGAAATTCAATGATCGCCCTCGGCCGTACGCCTGGCTTCTTGCGAACCTTCTCGGTGCTGATCGTTCGAAGGCCGGTGGGGTTCATATAAGGCCCGCTGGACATGGAGCGTGTTGATCGGCCTCCGGCGCGGGCCGGACGCAAGGTCACATTTGAAACCTCGCGTGCCACGGCGTCGAAGATAGGCTGCAGCATTGCCCGGTGGGCACGCAGGCGATCGACATCGATGTCCAGCATGGCGGACAACGATTGCAGGTCGAGCCCACTGCCGCGGTAAGGCGGGTATTCGTTTCGCTCGAGCAGGTCGACCAAGCAGTTATAGAGCAAGCGCAACTCACCTTCGGTGAAGATCGACGTGAGCCGAGCCTTGCAGAATTCTGCGATCTTGCGCGGTGTGACTGCAGAAGATGTTGATTTCATTTTCCATCCTTCGATTTCTGGGGCGACCCAGCTATCGAAAGCAATCGCAGATTGGCAGGACCAATGTGGTCGGGTGTTTGAACATACATCGGCAACCGTGGACGCCCCACCTAGGTTTTTTTAGCAACGGATCGACGGCAAGCGGTGATCGACGAATTCGAATTTGGTGGGCGGCACGTCGATGCCCTGTCCTTTGGAACACTCCCGTCGAGGAAGCATGGGGCTCATGCTTCAGGAGCCGTATGTCCAGCATCCGCACACTAACGCAGCCCGGCTGCCGCCGGAATGGTCCAAGCAGGCGAGACGGGGATGGGAACTATGGTGCCCTGCCCCAGTGCTGACGGGCAGGTTCATCGGCGAAAAGTGCGACCCATAAAGGCACTGCCCACTTTCGCGGCAAAGGCCCTTTCGGCGCACTTGCAGCCCGGGGGACACTTCAGGACGAATGCCATTGCACGCGCGCAACCAATTGCATAGCAGGTCACCCTCTATGAAGGAGACCTGTTCCATGGCCATGCACGCGACTTTGGAAGCGGAATTGTTCGCCGTCCTTGTCGAGCTTCTGGGCGACCAGAAGCTCGAACGGAATGTGCTGCGCGTCCTGGTGGGCGCAAGGGGTTATGAACTCGGCCGCCCCTATCTGCACCTGTGCCAGCAGGGCCTGATCGAAGAGAGCCGGGTCCGGCCGGGGTTTTTCGCTCGCCTCTTCGGCGCGCGCGAAACACTCTGGGTGCGGGTTACGGATTATGGGCGCAAGATCGCCGCAGAGGTGGCAGCGCCGGTCCGGGCCGAAGTCGTTCCGGTCGCCGAGGAAATCTCGCCCCCGCCCAACCAGGCGGACCCGGCGCGGCCCGAAGCCGTCGATGTCGCGGCTCCGGATCCACTGCCACTGAACTCCCCCGAAGCCGCCAGTCCTGACCTGCCGCCTGACGCCGATGCCGTCGCGGCCCAGATCCTGCCGCCTGCCCCGCCCAAAAGGCCGCGCCGCTTCATGCTCTCGGACTTCACCGAGACCCTGGGAGGCATGCCGCTCGACGCCGGGTTTCAGGTTCCGGCCTCCGACCGACTCGATGGCCTGACCGAGTCGCTGGGCCTTCTCGGGTTCGAACTGACCGATGCGGGCAGGCTCCTGGCGATCGGCCGCTGGGCGCAAGGCCAGAGCGACGCGCAAGTGGCGCTGGAGATCGTCACGACCGCGCTCGCCCATGCCCTGCGGCTGGATGCGACGGGCACTACGGAGCTCGACCCCGAGGCGACGGCCGGTCTGGTGGGCCGTGTGAATGAGGCCTTCGCTGCCTATGTATACGAGGGCCTCCTGGACGCCGAAAGCCTGACCGAAGCTGCTGGCCGGATGGAAAGTTTTCTGGGTGAGACGGTCGCGACCTCAGGCGTGGACGAATACCTTTCAGACCCGCAACGCGGCATGGCTCCGACAGCGGTTTGCCCGGACGACATCTATCGTCGCGCCGAGGTCGAGGAAGACTGACCGAGGGCGCCACTGTGACCTCAAGCACGCACCGAGTTGGCGGCTTCGGCGGTTTGGTGGCTGCTCGGCCAAGTTTTCGAGCGAACTTATCCATCCTATGGTCGTATGAAGCGCGCACGGACCTAGTCACCAGGTTTGGCCGGGAAAGCAGGCCGTGATCGGGCTTCGCAGCAACTTTCGCTTTGAGAGATGGCGGGGTTCCATGAATCTCTGTGCGCTCGGAATTCATTCTTTCCTTATCCCCATCCCGGGAGCGCCGACAGCGTGATCGGACTTGCCAATGACCGGTCCCGGCGCAATTCTTACTCCGAAGCGGTCGTCAGAGGGCGGATGTCAGAACTGAATCTGCGCATCCTGCCAGTGTCGACGCAGTGTTCGGAGGGAGGCGAGAATGACCTTGAGGGTGGTCGGCGCTGGACTGGGACGGACCGGGACAACATCGCTGAAGACGGCTCTGGAATTGCTGCTCGAAGCTCCATGCTATCACATGGACGAGGTCTACAGTCATCCCGAGCATGTCGAGGTGTGGCGATCGGCTCTCCGGGGCGAGCCAGCCGACTTGAAGGCTGTCATGGAAGGTTACGCCGCCACCGTCGACTGGCCAGGTGGTGCTTTCTGGCGGGAATTGAGTGCGCTGTTTCCCGATGCGCTCGTTGTCCTGACGGTTCGCGACTCAGCCGAAGCCTGGTGGCGAAGCGCCAACGCAACAATTTTCGAAAAGAACCGCCAGCCAGTGTCGCCCACGGATCCGCTGGCGGTATCGTCCGGCATGATCTCTGAAATGATGTCGTTACGTTTTTCGCCGGACTGCAGCGACCGAGAAACCGTGATAGCTGCCTACGAACGTCATAACGCCTCGGTTCGCAAGGGCGTTGCCCCTGGCCGTTTCCTGGAGTGGAAGCCTGACGACGGATGGGAGCCCCTGTGCGCGGCCTTGGGGCTTCCGGTTCCCGAGACGGCATTCCCCCACAAGAATTCGGCCAGAGAGTTTCGCGGGACCTTCGGACTGGATTAGCGACGGCACCCTGTCTTCAATCAGGGATCGTGCCGCCAGTCGATGTTCCAAGGCGCATCCGGACATTCGATTCACCCGGTTCGAATGTCTAACCGAGGCCGAACGCATCGATGACGCCCTGGATCGTCACAAGGGGCGGATGCCTGCCATTCGCAAGGAACTGATTATGCGCGCCGTATTTGATGAAAGCTGCCGTTCAGCGACGACGATTTACGCTTCAGCAAGCGCTGGCCAAGGACGAGAAGCGGCTCGAGCCGATTGAAACGCGAACCTGAACTGTAGCGAGGCTCTCAAACAGAAACGACCTAATCATCCAGGGCCCACGCGAGCGAGTTCAGCGGATCAGGCCCACGGCTTGCAAGACCGACTGTGGCGCCGGCTTGCGCCAGACGCGTTGGTAACTTTCCACGACATTGCTGCGCGTCACGGCGATGCCGGGCAAGGCGATCCAGGCCGGGGTTGGCCGGCCGAGCAGCGTCAGGATCGTGGTCTGCGCTGCGGCGACCCCCTGCAAATAAGGTTGTTGCGCCGCAATCACCGAAAAGGGTGCGCCCTGCGCAAGGCCGATCGCAACCTCCTCGCCCAAATCTACGGTGGCGATGGGAATAGGCCGGGACTTGCCCCGCAGAACCTCGGCGGCTTTCAGCGCGGGCGTGTCCCAGACCACAAAAAGCCCTGCCAGATCTGGATATGCTGCCAGCATCGCCTGGGTGCGGCGGGTGGCTTCGTCGATCCGGCCGAAGGCGTCTTGTCGGATGGTCACGTCGGGGCGATGGGCCCGCATCCATTTGGCAAAGGCCACTTCACGCTCATTGGTTGCGAAGAAATCCGCCGCATAGCCAAGAAGCCCGACTTCGGCGCCTTGCGGCAGACGTCGCGACAGACCTTCGGCCGCGATCTTGCCAAGGCCGAAATTGTCGGCGGAGACCAGCGTTCCGTAATGCTGTCCCGGCAGCAGTCCGGTGGGGACATTGTCCAGCAGGACCAGCTTGATGCCGGCATCAGCGAGGCGCGCGTGGGCGAAGGCCACTTCTTCATTCGCCACTGGCAACGAGATGATGGCATCCGGCTTTTGCGACAGCAGCCTGTCCAGCGCCTCGACCTGCGCCAAGGGCGAGAAAGCGCAGTCGATGACATGGGTCACCGCCGTGCCGCAATCGCCAAATCTTCCGACCATTCCAGACAGTTGCTGGCTTGCCCAGTCGCTGTCGAGCGTGTGCATCACGACTGCCACGCGAAAGCCGCGCGCCTTGGCGGCAGCGCGGTCCTCTGGCAGCAGGGTCACGCGTTCAGGCGGGGCGGCGCGCTCGCCATGGGGGCCGAGGCCGGAGATGGTCATGGCGCACCTTTTCTTGGGGGCGGGACAGAGACTGGCGGTGGCGGGGTGATGTCGAGGCCAGCACGAAAGGCAACAAAGCCGGGATGCTGAAGGGGACTGCCCTGCATCACCCAATCTTTCAGGAAACCGGGCGCAAACAGCAATTCAGCACCCACGCGTGCCGCACCCACCAGACCGGCAGACGATCCCATCTGGCTGCGGATAATGCGCAGATCCCGGGTCACAAGGGGGTGGCTGGCACCATAGACAGCCTCGCGCACCGCCGCCAGGATGATGTCATTGGTCTGCACGATCGAACCGGACAGGATGATCACCTCGGGATTGAGGGTATTGGTCAACGTCGCGACCACCTGACCGATCAGACGTCCCGACGTGGTCAGGATCTCGGTGCAGGCCTCGTCGCCCATCTGGGCCGCTTGGGCGACGTCGATCGCCGTGATCTCGCCGCCCCGGTGGACGTGGTCCGCGAGGAGGGGGCTGCGGCCTGTTTCTGCGGCCAATCGTCCTTCGCGCAGGATCATGTCCGATCCGGCCATGGCGTCCAGCGTGCCCGAGCGGTCGCCAGAATGCACCGGGATTGCCCCGATCAGTCCGGTGGCCCCCAGCGCGCCGCGATAAAGCCGCCCCTGCGAGACGATGCCCGCCCCGATCCGCCGCCCAACCTTGACGAACAGCATCGAGGACACACCTTTTCCGGCCCCGGCATGAAGTTCGCCCATCGTCATCATATCGACCGAGGACCTCATCCAGATCGGTGCGCCAAAGCTGCGGGTCAGCATCTCGACCAGAGGAAAGCCTTCCCATGCGGGCAGGGCCGGGGGCGTTCTGGTCAGGAAGTCGCCCTCGGTGCCGGGCACGGTGCCGGGCACGGACAGCGAGATGCCCCAGAGCCCGGCGGGAGAGGTCTGACGTTCCAGCGACCAGCGCAGCAGCGTCGTCAACCGTTCAGCCAAGGCCGGCGGTGGGGCGGTCAGTTCGAATTCTTCGTGGTGTTCGGTCAGAAGGTTGCCGGCCAGATCGGCCACGCCCACACCCAAGGCAGTCTGGTCCAGCGTGGCCACCAGCACCCGGCCCCGCCGCGCCGCCAGCCGAACAAGTCGCGGCGCACGCCCCCCGGTGGCGGGGCCGGTCTCGCTTTCGTCGATCAGGCCCAGATCCGCCAGCATGGTCAGCCGGTCCGCCACAACGGCACGACCGAGTTCACTTTTGCGCTCCAGTTCCTGGCGAGTCGCCGGATCTTCGGCGCGAATCAGGTTCAGAAGTTCGACCAGCGAGGGTGCCGCCGTTTCGGCCACCCGAGGTCGCCCCTTGCCACGTGCGGCGGCGGTCGTCGCTGTCAGGTCTTGCGGCATCGCCTCTCCGATCCTCTCTTTTGTTAGATAAATCGGGGCCTTCGTCTGATCAAGCGAATACTTCTGCATTTTTTCCGCAAAAGATGGTATAGTTAAGTGGTAAATACATTGACCCGACATGATTCCAGGCATAAGAAGTTGCCCAACGGCTTGAGGAGGTCGACGCGCCAAGGCTTCGAGAGGCCTGCGCGTTCAGGGGAGGGGATCATGACGGACTGGAAACTGGCGTATCACGCCAATTGTTGGGGCCTGCTGGGGGGCGATGCAGTGGGCGTCACTTCGATCACGCAGCTGGCCTATCGCACCTTTGGTCAGATGGACCGCGCATTTGCCGAAATTGCGGCGGCGGGCTATGAGGGGGTAGAGGTGTTTGACGGCAACCTGCTGGACAACTCCGCCGCTGATTTTCGCGCCCTGTTGGCCAATTCCGGTCTGCAACTTGTGGCGGCCTATGCGGGCGGCAATTTCATCTTCGACGACATCCTGCCCGAGGAGTTGGCCCGCGTGACCCGTGCCGCCGACAGGGCTGCCGAACTCGGCGCGCCTCATCTGGTGGTTGGCGGCGGGGCCAAGCGGTTCGACGGCATCCGTGAGGCGGACTATCACAAGCTGGCCGCAGCCTTGGACCGCGTGAAGGATCTGGCTGAGGCGCGTGGTCTGCGGGCGCATTACCACCCGCATCTGTCCACCATTGTTGAAGGCCCGGCCAGCGTGGCCAAAATCTTCGACCTAACGGCCATCGACTTCGTCCCCGACACGGCGCATCTTGCGGCTGCCGGCGGCGATCCGGCGCAACTGATCCGCGATCACGCGGCCCGGATTTCCTATGTCCACCTGAAGGGCTTCCAACGCGAACCCTTTGCCTTCACGCCGCTGGATCGTGGCGATGTGCCGACCCTGCCCATCCTGCAAGCCCTGCGCGATGTGGGCTTTGATGGCTGGGTTTGCACCGAACTCGATGCTTGGACCGACCCTGCCGAAGGGGCGCGGCTCAGCATGGACTACCTGAAAACACACTGAAAACCGGGGCTTGGCCCCGCTTCTGGGAGGAAGAACCATGATCACGAGACGCAGCCTTTTGGGCGGCGCGGCGCTGCTTGCGCTGATGACCGCGATGCGCCCGGCTTACGCCGGCCCGGACGAGGCTTTGGCCAAGTTGGTCGAAAGCGTTCTGTCCAAGGGCCCGAATGGCGAAGACCCTTCGCCAGCATCCTCTGTCACGTTGACGGATGACGAACTTGCCAAGATCAAGTCGATGAACGCTACCGCCGCCATCGTCATGCACTACGGCGGAAACGACTGGAGCCGGGCGCAGATCAACGGTCTCCAAACCCAGTTTGCCGCGATGGGGATCAAGGTGATCGCTGTCACCGATGCGGGCTTCAAGCCTGAAAAGCAGGTCTCGGACATCGAGACGATCATGGCGCAAAAGCCCAGCATCATGATCACCATCCCGACCGACCCAACCGCAACCGCTGCCGCCTACAAGGCCGTCGCTGATGCGGGCGTGAAGATCGTGTTCATGGACAACGTGGCCGCCGGGCTGACAGCGGGCAAGGACTATGTCTCAGTCGTCTCCGCCGACAACTACGGCAATGGAGTCGCCGCGGCGCATCTGATGGCCAAAGCATTGAACGGCAAGGGGAATATCGGTCTGGTTTTCCACGCCGCCGATTTCTTCGTGACCAAGCAGCGCTATGACGCCTTCAAGACCACGATCACCACCGACTACCCCGATATCAAGATTGTGGACGAACAAGGCATCGGCGGCCCGGACTTCTCGGGCGATGCTGAAAAGGCCGCTGGCGCCATGCTGACCTCTCATCCTGAGATTCAGGGTATCTGGGCGGTTTGGGACGTGCCTGCGGAGGGCGTAATTTCTGCCGCCCGCAACGCCGGCCGCGATGATCTCATCATCACTACCTGCGATCTGGGCGAGAATGTTGCGATTTCCATGGCTCAGAACGGCTTCGTGAAGGGGCTTGGCGCACAGCGCCCCTATGACGCCGGCGTGGTAGAGGCGAAGCTGGCGGGATACGGTCTGTTGGGCAAAGCGGCCCCTGCCTTTGTGGCGCTGCCTGCGCTGCCGGTGGCCCATGCCAACCTGCTGGACGCGTGGAAGCAGGTCTATTCGACCGAAGCGACCGAGAACGTTAAATCCTCGATGGTCAACTGACCCCACAGCGCGGGCGATCCAATAGCCGCCCGCGCATCTTACGGACTTAGTTGCCACGCGGCGCAGGCGTATTCTTTTCAGGAGAGAGATGATGACCAAAGTGATGAACGTCGCGATGATCGGCGGCGGGTTCATGGGCAAGGCCCATGCGATGGCCTATGCTGCGATGCCGATGTTCTTCTGGCCCGCGCCCGCCATCCCGCACCGCAAGGTCGTGGTGGATGTGACCGATGGCGCTGCCGAGACCGCTCGCCAACGCTTTGGCTTTGACGAAGCCTCGTCCGATTGGCGCGCTGTGGTGGCCCGCCCCGATATCGACGTGGTGGACATCTGCACCCCCAACAATGTCCATGCCGAGATTGCCATTGCTGCGGCTGCCGCAGGCAAGCACATCATCTGTGAAAAACCGCTTGCCCGCACAGTGGAAGAAGCCCGCGCCATGGCCGCTGCAGTGAAAAAGGCCGGTGTGATCCACATGGTCGCCTTCAACTATCGCCGCACGCCTGCCGTGGCCTTGGCCAAGAAATACATCGACGAAGGCCGCATCGGTCGCATCCTCAACTTTCGCGGCACCTATCTGCAGGATTGGTCGGCGGATGAGAACGGCCCACTGTCGTGGCGCTTCCAGAAGAAAATCGCTGGCTCTGGCACCGTGGGTGACATTGGCACCCATGTGGTCGATCTGGCGCACTACCTCGCTGGCCCAATCGAAGCCGTAAACGCGCTGACCCGCACTTACGTCAAGACCCGTCCCCTGCAACAGGGCGGCGTTGACAAGCTGGGCGCGTCCGAAAAATCGGCGGACGCGGAACGGGCCGAGGTCGATGTGGATGACGAAGTCGTCTCGATGCTGAAATTCGCCAGCGGAGCCATAGGCTCGCTGGAGGCCACGCGCAACGCCTGGGGCCGCAACAACTTCATCACGCTGGAGATTCACGGCACCAAAGGCTCGATCGCGTTCAACTATGAGCGCCGGGATGAGTTGCAGGTGATGTTCGCCGATGATCCCGCCGATGCACGCGGGTTCCGCACCGTTTATACCGGCCCGGCGCATCCCTATGGCCAAGGTCTATGGCCGATCCCCGGTCTTGGCATCGGCTATTCCGAGACGAAGATCGTGGAATGCCACGACTTCTTCAGCGCCATCGCTACGGGCAAGCAGCCCAGCCCCAATTTCGACGATGGGTTGGCTTGCGAACTGGTCGCCGACGCCCTGCTGCGATCCGGCGAAACCGGATTGTGGGAGGTCGTGGGAAAATGACCTCCGCCGTCGTCATGAAGGGAATTTCCAAGGCTTTTGGTGGTGTCAAAGCTTTGGACAACGTGGATTTCGAGGTTTTTCCCGGTGAAGTTCACGCCCTTCTGGGCGGCAACGGGGCCGGGAAATCGACCATCCTCAAAGTTCTGAATGGGGTCCACAAGCCCGATACCGGAACGATAGCGGTCGGGGGCACGCCCCTGACCATGCACACGCCGGAAGCATCTCGCGCTGCCGGGATTGCTATGAACTTTCAGGAGATGAGCCTGATCCCCACGCTGACGGTGGCGCAGAACATCTTCCTGACCCGCGAAGCCCGCACATCACGCGGCTATATCGATGACCCCGCCTGCGAGGCAAAAGCGACTGAGATCTTCGCCATGCTGGAGGTCAAGGTTGACCCCAAGGCGATCGTGGCCAACCTTGGCGCCGGTCAAAAGCAGTTGACAGAGATTGCCAAGGCGATCAGCCAGACCTCAAAAGTCCTGATCTTGGATGAACCCTCGACCGCCCTCGCTGTGTCCGATGTCGAACGCCTGTTCACCTTCCTGCGCAAGCTGAAGGCGCAGGGTGTGGCGATCATCTATGTCTCTCACCGCATGGACGAAATTGCCCGCATCGCCGACCGCGCCACGATTTTGCGCGACGGCAAACATGTGATCACCGCGCCTATGTCTGATCTGCCCATCGACGTGATGATCGAACATATCGTCGGCAAGCGCTCCAAAGGCCTGTCTGACGTTCACCGGGGGGATGCAGCCCGCGGTGAGGTTTTGTTGGAGGTGCGCAACCTCACCGGCCCGCACAAGCCCGACAACGTCTCTTTCACCCTGCATCGGGGTGAGGTTCTGGGTCTGGCGGGGCTATTGGGGTCTGGCCGTTCGGCCCTGGCCCGTGTGATCACCGGGGTCGAACCCGCAGTGTCAGGCGAAATTCGCATCAAAGGCCAGTCCATCGCCATCCGCAAACCTTCCGACGCCATCAATGCTGGTGTGGCCTTGGTGCCAGAGGCGCGGGCGACCCAAGGCATCATTCCCGCTCATTCGGTGACCACCAACATGGTGCTGGCAGTATTGGACCGCATTTCCGAAAAGGGTGTGGTGGACCGTGCCAGGGCGCAGAAGATCACCGATGGCATGATCCAGCGGCTTTCGATCAAGACCGCCAGCCGGGACCATGCGGTTTCCACCCTGTCGGGCGGCAATCAGCAAAAGGTGGTGATCGGCAAATGGCTCGCCACCGACCCGGACATTCTGGTGCTGGATGAACCCACCGCCGGCATCGACATTGGCTCCAAGTCCGAAATCATCCGGCTGGTCCGCGACCTTGCCGCCCAAGGCAAGGGCATCGTGATGATCTCCTCCGAACTGTCCGAACTTCTGACCGCCTGCGACCGCATCCTGGTGATGGCCGACGGCCGTGCGCATCAGATGATCGACCGCGCCACGCTGGACGACCCAACCGAACCTGACCTTGGCCACCGCCTGCAAGGGGCCGAGCGTCAGTTGCAGATTGAAATCCAGAAAGCCCTCGCCTTCGAGCCCGCAATGACACAGGAGGTGTCCCATGGCTGACGCAACCACCACGCCGATGGGCGGATTCTTCACCAACTGGCGGCAAAACATCATCTACATCGGCTTCGTGCTGATCTTCGTGATCTTTGCCTTGACGCTCAGCCAGAAGGGTTTCCTGAACCCGACCAACCTTCTTAACATCATACGCCAGACCGCGATGATCGCCGTGATGGCGGTGGCCATGACCTTCGTTCTGGCCTCGGGTGAGATTGACCTGTCCATCGGCGCCGTGGCCGGTTTGGCAACCGTGACTGTCGCCATGGCAATCGCCGTGGCAGGGCCAGTTGCAGGCGTGCTGGCCGGAATTGCCACCGGCATCGCGGTGGGCTGTTTCAACGGGTTCCTCACAACGAAGGTGGGCATACCATCCTTTCTGACCACCCTCGCCATGATGGGCATCGCCAAGGGCGTCGCCATGTGGATTTCTGCCACCGCCGCGGTGCCAATCCTGTCGCCCAACTATTCCTGGGCCTTCGGTGGCGGCTCTGTCGGCCCAATCCCGGTTCTGCTGTTCTGGATGCTGGTCGCAGGTGCCATCGGCCACTTTGTCCTGCGTCGCACCGGCTTTGGCCGCCGCGTTCTGGCGACCGGAGGCGGAGAAACTGCCGCCCGTTACTCCGGCATCGACACTGCAGGCATCAAGTTCAAGGTGCTGGTCCTGTCCTCCACCGCCGCAGCACTCGCCGGGATGCTCTACGCCGGACGACTGCAATCGGGCCGCTTCCAATTGGGTGAGGGGGATGAGCTTTCGGTCATTGCCGCAGCCGTTCTTGGCGGCACCAGCCTGTTTGGCGGCAAGGGCACCGTTGTCGGCACCATCGTCGGCGCGCTGATGATCGGATTGATCAACAACGGCCTGATCCTGATGGGACTGGAGTTCAGCCAGCAACTGATCGCCCGTGGTGCGATCATCATCCTGGCCGTCGCCCTCAGCCAGAAGAAGGCCTAAGATGTATACGATCATCGGAACCGTCACCGCCCGCCCGGAAACCCGCGCCGAACTGCAAGACCTGCTGCTGGCACAAGTGGCCCCCACGCGCGCCGAACCCGGCTGCATCAACTATGACTTCCATGTCGATGCCGCCGACCACTGCGTCTTCGTGTTCTACGAAAACTGGACCAGCCGCGCTGCACTTGACACTCACCTCGCGATGCCGCACCTGAAACCGTTGTTCTCGCAACTTGACCGGCTTCTGGCCGTGCCGGTTGACATCCGACCTCTGACAATGCTCAGCACACTGCAGTAATGTTAAATCGGGGTGGCAGTGTCGTGGCCACTTTGCCGTTACAAAAAAATGCGTCCCGAAACCGATCCTAAGAAGCGCCGTGCTCTGTCGAGCAAAGCGACCTCCAAATTGATCGGCGGCTACAACGACGGGTTTCGGGTTCCGCGGTTCGGTCCCTGTGTGACAGCTCAGGGCCAGGTACGTCGATCCCGGCTTAGCCTACGCAAGGGGCGGAATGCGGCCTGACGGCCTTGCGGAAGCGCAACTGCAGCATTGGGCCGGAGCGGTCTCTCGTTGGTCCTGCGGCATCTCCGATATCAGAACGACCGATATGCCAAGCACCCGTCGCTCACCGTTTCTATTTCAAACTGCTATCGAACAAAGTCTTTCTCAGTTGGGCCCAAGCCTCGGTCTCCAGCCTGGACATCCTGTGATCCGGTCGGATAGTGGTTCGCAACTCTGCAGGCTGCCTCATATACTAGCCGGTCCAGAAAGATTTCTGACTGGGATGCGCGAAAACCTCTCGCAAGAGACAGGGGGCGCCGGCGGACCTCATGACCTGCCATCCGGGACCGGAGACTTGTATCGACTGATGGTGCCTGGCAAGCAGACCAATGCAACAGTGCATAAGACCTGCGCACTGTTTTGGGCGGCTTTGAAGCTGATGGTGAGGGGCAGTGGGGTGAGCATCCATATCGAGCCGGAGTTCAAGGCCAAGCGCTCGGGCGCAGCGGCCCTGTCAGAGGGGGCGCCCGAAAAGGTTTGGCCACTCTATCGCCTTGGAAGCCAGCCAATTACCTGCAGTTGATCCAGCACGGAGCCGGTCAACCGCTGGCACCTTGCGCCGTCAAAGGGAAAGACGGCCTCGAAGCCCCCTTTCAGGCGGCCCTCAAGCGCCTTTCGCAGGCGGCGACGGGCGCGGAAGAGACGGGTTTTCACGGTGATCGGGTTTATCGACAGGTCGCGGGCGATGTGCAGGACGCTAAGGCCTTCGGCCTCGCGCAGCAGGAAGACAAGGCGCAGGTCGCAGGGCAGGTCAGCCACGACCTCTTCCAGCATGTGGCGCAGTTCGTGGCGGCCCAAGGCCATCTCGGCGGTCTCCGGGAAGGGGAAGGGCAGAACCGCAGCGCTGGCGGGTTCGGCCTCGTTCACCGTGTCATAGAGTTCGTGCCTTGGTGGCCTGCGCAGGCGCATCCGGGCGGCGTTGATGGTGATGCGGGTAACCCAGGTGGCAAAGGCGGCCTCGCCGCGGAACTGATCGAGCCGGGTGAAAGCGGCGAGGTAGGCCTCTTGCACCACGTCTTCGGCCTCGGCGTCGCTGTCGAGCATGCCCCGCGCCACCCGGAACAGGCGCGGGTTCAGGCGACGGATTAACTCGCGCACCGCGCCCTCGTCGCGCTGGCCGGCCAGCGTGATCAGGTCGACCTCGCTGGCCGTGTGCAGTCCCCGTTCGGTCCTTTGCGCGATTACCGGGATCATTTCGCCTCCTTGGCAAGTACGCGGGTGCGCACAAGGATGTCGGCTACCTTGGGAAAGGCGGCCATTGCCTCGGCCGGCAGATCGCCCGAGTCCGGCGCGGCACCTTGCCAGCCGGGTAGGTCTGGCAAGCCTACGACGATGCGTCCGACCATCCCGGCATGTTCATGCGGCTGGCAGTAAAAGTCATAGACGCCGGGTAGGGTCAGTGTGACATCAAACGACTGGTCTGGCAGCAGCAAATCGCTGTTCCACGGCGTGGCGCCCGCAGGAATGCGGCGTTGACGGTCAAGGATCGCGGGATCATAGGCTGTCGAGGTATGGCTGTTGCCCGGATCATGGTTCACGAACCGCAATGTCGTGCCGGGGTCCACCAACAGGCCCTGCGGCGCGAACCAGACCCTCTCACCCCGCGCACTGCCGCGCATCTCGATCACCTGAAGCGCGGTTGCCCATGCCGGCGTGGCGAGGGCAGCCAGCAGGCCGCCCCCCAGCATCAGAGCCTGTCTGCGGAGGCAGATCATTTGGCCAACCTCGCCTTGGCATCGGCGCCGTGGAACAGCACGATATGGACATGCGGCTCTTCCACACCGGGATGGCCCGCATTGTAGTAAACATCGACCGAGGTCACGTCGGGGTCACCCACCGCCAGATCATTGAACGAGGTGCCGCCTTCCAGCGCCTTGATCGGCGTCATGTAGATTGTGGCTGCCAGCTTGCCGTCGTGATCGTAGCCAAGGAAGGGCCCGGCGGGCAGGGTCTTGGGATCGACGTAAAGCGTGCCAAGGCCGGGCAGAAAGTCCGGCAGGGCCACCAGGCCGCTAACCTTGGCATAAGGCGCCGCGGGCGGGGCGGTCATCAAGGCGTTGTCAGCCAGTACGGGCAAAGCGGTCAGGGCAATGGCGAAGGCCGCAGCGACGGGGCGAAGAAACATGGTGTCGTCCTTTCGGGTTCGGGCCGGCGAAATGCCAACCTCATGCCATTGGATGCAGGTCCGGGGAAAAGGTTCCCGGACATGATGCTCTTGCGCGGCCGTTTGGCTTTGGCTCCCCATGGCGCTGATGGTTCTGGTGCGCACAAAGGTCGTGGCGGATGAAAAGAGAATACGGGCCGAGGCTGCGTTATCAGCCGCCAAATCCGTCACTGACTTCCTCAACAGCGAGGAGATCGCGCCAGGGATGCGCATGAGCCAGAACAATCAGGACTTGCATCGCAGACAGACCAGGTAAATAGATAAACGAATGCACCTTTTTGGCGATCCGCCGAGGTGCCAGATCCGCCTCCCTGGCTATGCCTTGCACTATGACAAGCTTGGCCTGAATCTCGCAGACGTCTGCACATCGCATGAACCTTGAACTGCGGGGCACTTTCGCCCTTTCAGGAGTTTTCCATGATCGCGCAACTCAGTAAACGCGAACGCCGGATTGCCATGTGGCTTGCCATTGCGCTGATGTTGCTGGGCCTGACCATGGCGGTTGCCGGGCGGCAAGACCCTATGGCGGTGCATGGGTTCATGGCGCTTGGCCTTGGCTTTGTGCTGGTATTCGTGGTGGGCGGCGTGCTGGAGGAACCTGCTGCGGACGCTGCGCAGGCGCTGCGCTACTACGACGATCCGATCAAGGCGGGCATTCTTTTGTCGATGGTTTGGGGCGTCTTTGCCATGGGCGTAGGCCTTTGGGTTGCCGGGCTAATGGTCTGGCCGGATGCCACTTTCGGGCAGGCGTGGTCCAGCTATGGTCGTCTGCGCCCGGTGCACACCACCGGCGTGATCTTTGCGTTCGGCGGCAACGCGCTGATCGCCACCTCGTTTCACGTCATGCAGCGCACCTGCCGCACGCGGTTGGCCGATCAGCTTTCGCCTTGGTTCGTGCTGGTGGGCTACAACCTGTTCCTGGTCTGGGCGATCACGGGCTATCTGATGGGCGTCACCCAATCCAAGGAATATGCCGAACCGGAGTGGTACGCCGACCTTTGGCTGGTGATCGTCTGGGTGGTCTATTTGATCTTGTACCTGCGCACGCTGGCGCGACGTGCAGAGCCGCATATCTACGTCGCCAACTGGTACTATCTGGCCTTCATCGTGGTCGTGGCGATGCTGCATATCGTCAACGGATTGGCGCTGCCGGTCAGCTTTGCCGGGGCGAAGAGCTATCCTGTCTTTTCCGGTGTGCAGGATGCCATGGTGCAGTGGTGGTATGGGCACAATGCGGTGGCGTTCTTCATGACCTCGGGCTTTCTGGGAATGCTGTATTATTATCTGCCAATCCGGGCGCAAAGGCCGATCTTTTCCTACCGGCTGTCGATCCTCAGCTTCTGGGGGATCACGTTCTTTTACCTTTGGGTCGGCTCGCACCACCTGCTTTACACGGCCTTGCCGAACTGGGTGCAAACCCTTGGCATGACGTTCTCGGTCATGCTTCTGGTGCCAAGCTGGGCCTCGGCGGGCAATGCCCTGGCCACGCTGAACGGGGCGTGGCACCGGGTGCGCGATGACGCCACGCTGCGTTTCATGTTCGTGGCGGCGGTATTCTACGGTCTTTCGACCTTCGAGGGGTCATTTCTGGCGATCCGCCCGGTCAACGCGCTGTCGCACTATACAGATTGGACCGTGGGGCATGTCCACTCCGGCGCGTTGGGTTGGCTCGCCATGGTGACCTTCGGGGCGTTCTACTCGGTCGTGCCGGCCCTTTGGGGGCGGAGTGCGATGTATTCGCCCAAATTGGTGGAGTGGCACTTCTGGCTGGCCTTGACGGGCCTTCTGACCTACGTCTTCGCGCTTTGGAACGCTGGCATCACTCAAGGGTTGATGTGGCGCACTTACAATGCTGCGGGAACGCTGAACTATTCCTTCCTCGACAGCATCGAGGCGATGCGGCCCTACTATATCGTGCGCTTCATTGGCGGCGCCCTGTTTCTGGCGGGCATGATCACCGGCGCTTTCAACATCTGGATGACGGTGCGCGGACCGGCTTTCAGCGCCGCCGACCGACCCCTGACACAGGCGGCGGAGTAAGGCCATGCCCTTGTTCAAAGCCCACTACAATCTGGAAAAGCACTCTGTCGCCTTGGTGATCGCCATCATTCTGGCCGCGAGCGTTGGCGGTCTTGTCGAGATTGCGCCCCTGTTCACCATCGACCAGACGGTCGAGGCCGCGCCTGACATGCGCCTTTACACTCCCCTGGAACTGGCCGGGCGCAACATCTACATGCGTGAGGGGTGCTATGCCTGCCACAGCCAGATGATCCGCACCCTGCGCGATGATGTCGAACGCTATGGGCCTTATTCGCTGCCGGTGGAAAGCGAATACGACCATCCGATGCTGTGGGGGTCAAAGCGGACCGGGCCGGACATTGCGCGGCTGGGTAACAAGTATTCCGACGATTGGCACGTAGCGCACCTGACAAACCCGCGTGCCGTTGTGCCGACCTCGATCATGCCGGCCTATCCCTGGCTGAATGAGACACCGCTGGACGCAACCGACCTTGGTGCCCATCTGGCGACACTGCGCGATTTGGGCGTGCCTTATACCGATGACATGATCGCCAATGCCACGCGTGACGCGCTGGCACAGGCCTCGCCGGACTCGGACCGGGCCGCCGCGGTTGGCGAACGCTATGGACCGGCCACCAATATCCGGCGCTTTTCCGGTGCGGCCGAAGTGACAGAGATGGACGCGCTGGTGGCCTATCTGCAGATCCTTGGCCAGATGACCAAAGCTGCCTACTCGGAAAGCCCTGTGCCATGACCCCGATCGTGACCCATGAATTTGCCCTGATGCTGGCCAAGATCTTTGGCCTGATCTACCTGATTGTGTTTTTCGTAATTGTCGTGCTGCACACCTACCGCCCATCGGGCAAAGCCAAGGCCGAACACGCGGCAAACTCGATCCTTGCGCCGGAGGATCACCCATGGCCGTGACAGAGCGCGACCCGGTTTCCGGTTACACCACCACCGGCCACGATTGGAACGGCATCAAGGAACTGAACTCTCCGGTCCCGCGTGTGGTATATTTTTTCATCATCATCACCCATGTTCTGGCGCTGATCGGCTGGATTTTGCTGCCGGCCTGGCCCCTCGGCCATACCTACACCAAGGGCCTACTGGGCGTGGATCAAAGGACCGATGTGGCGGCTGATATCGCTGCCGCCAACGCCGCGCGAGCCGGGTGGCGCGACCAGATAGCCACGCTGGATTATGACGCAATCCGCGCTGACCCCGACCTGATGGCAAAGGTCATGGCCACCGCAGCCCCGCTGTTTGGCCAGAACTGCCAGTCCTGCCACGGCAAGGAGGGCATTGGCGGCCCCGGCTTTCCGCGCTTGGCCGACACGATCTGGATCTGGGGTGGCACGGTCGAAGATATTGCCCAGACCATTACGGTCGGCATCAACAGCGCCAATCCTGACAGCCGCGTCTCGCAAATGCCCGCCTTTGGGCGCGGCGGCCTGCTTACCGGGGCAGAGATTGCCACACTGACCGACTATGTCCAAACCCTCTCGAAGGGCGTGATTTCCAACGACCCGTCACCCGGCGCGAAACTGTTTCAGGACAATTGCGCGGCCTGCCATGGTGCCGATGCCAAGGGCGTCAAGGATACCGGCGCGCAGAACCTGACCGATGCCGACTGGCTTTATGGTGGCGATGCGGCATCCATTCACCAAACCCTGATGTATGGTCGTCAAGGCAAGATGCCAACCTGGGCGGGCCGCCTGGATACGGTCCAGATCCGCATACTGGCGCTTTACGTGGCGGAGCTTTCGAAAGCGGGCCAATCGAATGCGGGCCAATCGAAAGCAGGGCAGACGAAATGACGCGCACGCTGGCCTGGATTGTGGCTGCCGCGACCGTCGCCCTGTTCGTGGTGGCCAATTGGAACTTCATCCGGCTGGCCGTCGTCACGCATCCAGGCTGCGTTCCGGTCAGTCCGGGAAAACCCTCTGCGTCCCAAGATTGCTGAAAGGTGATCCATGCTAGAGCCTCTGCCCCTGATCGAGCCAAGACTGCGCCCCTCTCGCAGCTATGCGCGTGCCTTGCCGGCGAATGCCGCCTTGCGCTGGCTCACCGCGGGCTGGGCGGATTTCCGGTACAGCCCGGTTGAAAGCCTGTTGTACGGCGTGGTCGTCTTTGCGCTTTCGGCGCTGGTGATCGGGGGATTGATTGCGGCTGATCTACTGTGGCTGATCTTTCCAGCGAGTTCAGGGTTTCTGGTGGTAGGGCCCCTGTTCGCAAGCGGTCTCTACCAGAAAAGCCGAGACCGCCAAAGCCGACTGCGCGACATGCTGTTGGTCAAGCCGCGCTCGCCCGGGCAACTGGCATTTGCGGGACTGCTCTTGTGCCTTCTGGTCATGCTGTGGCTCAGGGCAGCTGACCTGCTCTATGCGCTGTTCTACGGTCTGCTGCCATTTCCGGGGTTTGACCATCTGTTGGCCGCGCTTCTGACCACCCCCCGAGGCTGGGCGCTGATCATCACCGGGTCAGCCGTGGGCGGGCTTTTCGCCGCCTTTGCCATGGCAATCAGCCTATTCTCCATCCCCATGCTGCTGGGGCGGCGGACCGATGCCTTGACGGCCTTTGGCACCAGCTTCGCCATGACGACCCAAAACCTGCGCAGCGCTCTGCCGTGGGCGATCATCGTGACAGTGGGCTTTGCCCTTTGTGCGATAACCGGCCTCTTGGGACTGATCGTGATCTTTCCGGTACTGGGCTATGGCACCTGGCACGCCTGGGTCGACTTGCGCCCCGGACCGGAGGCTGAAGAGCAATGACCTATCTGTTCCTGATCCCCGTCTCGCTCACAATCGGCCTGGTCGCCCTCGGTGCCTTCTTGTGGAACCTGCGAAGCGGTCAATATGACGACCTCGACGGCGCCGCCGCCCGCATTCTGGCGCCAAACGACGCACCCGATTCTCCGCCGACCCAAAGCTCGCAGCCGGCGTACGCCCAAGAGCGCCCGGCAAATTGAGGGTCTGTCATCAGTTGAAACGAAAACCGTGGCAGGCCGAAATGGTTGCATTCATGCGAGTGGGCGGCTTCAATGCGTGGTGACAGGTCACGGAGCAGCAAGCAGGCGCAAGGACCAGCCCTACAATCTCACTGTCCCCACGATGAGCCTCGCGCAGATCCGCCAATTGGCGGCGGCCGCCGGTTGTTACTCACGCCCTCAGGTTGGCGCCTGCGCTTGAATTTAGACTGAGAGCGCTGTCAGCATCGCCTTTAGCGTAGTCGGTGGACTTGCACTTATCGCGCGCTTCAATCCCGGGGGTTATGACCATGTCTGAACCTCGGGCGCGGCGACGACACGTCAAACCTCTGCGAAGGGTGACCATGTGGCAAAGAGGCTGACCAGACCCAGCACCACGACAACCAGCGCCAATTCTGCAATCGTGTTGCGCCGCAGAAGACGCCACGCCAGGTTTCGGTCGTCAGACCCGAGGCGCGGCACCAGCCGATAGCGGTTGACCAAGGCCAGAGCCAGCATCAGCACGACAGCCGCCACCTTGAGGACGAGCAGGCCCAGGTAATCCACGGCGGGCTCAGGACCGTCCCGTGACATGAGGATCAGCAGGGTCTTGGCCCCGACCGTGGCGAAGACCAGCGCCACCGCAAGATGCCCCCAGCGTGAGAAACAGCGCAGAACGGTGGCGGCCTCCTCGGTCAGGGACGGCTTCGCGAGGAGCGGCAGGATCAACGTCAACCCGCCCACCCAAAACCCCGCCGCCAACAGGTGCAGTGCCGACAGGCTCTGATGCACCGCACCCAGAAAGCCCGCAGGCAATACGGCGTGGCCGGTCAGGCCAAGGCTGGCAAGGTTCAATCCGGCCAAGACCGCCACCGTCTTGGGTCGATCCGCGCAACTTGCCAGCAGCAACGCCACCGCCAGGGCCAGATGCACCAGCCAAATCTGCCCAAAACGCGTCGAGGTCAGCACAGCCATCAAGACATCCGGATTGACCGCATCTTGCGGGCCATCTCCGGCCAAAGCAGCCTCGGCAGCCAGCCATCCCAGTGCGGCAAACACATTGAGCAGCGCGCCAATGCGCGCCAGCCAAACCGCTGCCGGCTTCGAGGTGCGCAGCAGCCCGGGTGAGAAGGACCCCGCCCGCAAGCTGCCAGCCCCCCACAGCAGCATCGCCGCCGCGAACTGCAAGAACCGGCACAGGATCAACGCGGTCTGCACGGGGTTTACTTGACCGTAAAGGTGTAGCGGCCATGCGACTTGTGGCCATCATCCGCCAAAGCATGCCAGTCCACCGCATAAGTACCGGCGGTCAGAGGTGCGGCGGCGGGGATGGTCAGGGTCAGACCGTCAGCGCTCAACCCGGCCTCGCCGATCGCCCGAACTTCGCCGTCAGCACCGGTGAGCGTGATCCCGGAAAATTTGAGCGTCACCTTCTCGCTGAAGGTCAGGGTCAAGGCCGAGGGAGCCGCGGCGGTTGCGCCACCGGCGGGCGTAGCACTGACAAGGCCAGCATGGGCAAAGGAGGCACCGGCCTGCAGGGAAAGCACGAGGACGAGGGCGAGAACAGGTTTCATCGGGTTACTCCTGACCGGACAAGGCCGGCATGTCTGGGAAAGGGTCCGCAGGGCGGACCAAAGCGCGCACCGGGGCAGCAAGGCCGGCAGGCCAGGATGCAAAAGACCGCAGCGGAACGGGGGTTCCGGCGGAGTGGAGAACGGCACGCATCATGGGGTCCCGGCCTCCGGGGACAAACGGAACGAGGACATCGGCAGGGCCACATCGGCCAGAGTCACCTGATCGAAGGTCGCCAGAAAGGCCGCGATGGCTTTGCGGCCCAGCGAGGGCAGGCGGCAGGGGCCGACGATCGGGCAGGCCTTGCCGTCGTGGAAACACTCGAAGATGCCAAAATCGGTCTCGGTCACGCGCAGCACCGCGCCGAGATTGATGTCTTCGGGCTTGCGGGCCAGCAGATAGCCGCCCGTCCGCCCTTTGACGCCGCGCAGGAACCCGGCCTTGGTCAGCTTCATCACCACTTTCTTCAGATGCCCATGCGAAATCCCGAAGGCCTCCGCCGTCATTTCAATCGTCAGCCGATCCTCGCCGCGGGCAGCGGCGATCATCAGGACGCGCAGGGCATAGTCGCTGAACTTGGTCAGGTGCATGGGCCGGGCTTTCTTTCGCAAACGTCTGTCATCTTCTCTTTGCAAAAGGGTTGTTTGGAAATGATCAGAATCAAGCTCCCTCTCAATTTTCCGAAAAAAAGGATATATGATTTGACCTGAATCAAGGGAGGGGGCCTTTCTATCGGGCATAGGGGCGGCATGACACATGCACTCCGCCTCCTTTTGAACCGCCTGCTGCTTGCTCTTTGGGCCGTGGTCCTCCTGTCCTCGCCCGGTTTGGCCGACACGGTTTTGTCGAAGTATTTGCCGACGGTTCAGGCCTCCGACCTTGTGGCTGGCGCCGACGCCTTCGGGCCGATCCGCAGCGATCTGGCGTTGGCCCCTGTCTTGAAAGGCGGCCAGCAGATCGGCTGGGTCTTCCTGACGTCGGATTTCGTGGGGACGACCGGGTATTCCGGCAAGCCGATCCACACTTTGGTGGCGGTCGACAACGAGGCGAAGATCACCGGGGTCAAGCTGGTGAAGCATTCGGAGCCGATTGTTCTGATCGGCATTCCCGACGCGAAGGTCAAGGCTCTGGCGGCCAGCTATGTCGGCATGGATCTGGTGGCGATGGCCAAGTCCGGCGGCAAGCACGACATGAACATCATCTCTGGCGCCACGGTCACGGTGATGGTGCTGGACGATTCCATCCTGCGGTCTGGCTTCAAGGTTGCCCGCGCCCTGGGCCTCGGCGGTCTGACGCCCGAGACTGTCGCGGGGCCGACGGTCGAACTGGACCCGGCGGCCACCGCCCCCGCCGACTGGATGGCGATGGAGGGTGACGGCACCCTGCGCCGCCTTTCGCTGGATGTGGGTCAGGTCAACGCGGCCTTCGAAGGGCTGAATGACCCGCGCGCCAGGGCCAAGCCAGAGACCGCGCCGCCAGAAACCATCTTTACCGAAATGCAGGTGGCGCTGGTGTCAGTCCCGGCGATCGGCCAGGCGCTGTTGAGCGCGCAGGACCAGACCAACCTGACGACCTGGCTGCAACCGGGCGATCAGGCCTTGATGATCGCAGGCAAGGGGATCTTCTCGTTCAAGGGCTCGGGCTATGTCCGTGGTGGCATCTTTGACCGGATCGTTCTGGTGCAGGATGACGTCTCGGTCCGCTTCCATGACCGGGATCACAAGCGGCTGGGCGCCATCGTGGCCAAGGGGGCGCCGGACTTCACCGAGACGGACCTGTTTCGCATCCCGGCGGCCTCGGGCTTTGATCCGACCAAACCCTTCCGCATCCAGCTTCTGGTGCAGCGTCAGGTGGCGCCGGTCGAGAAGGACTTTCTGACTTTCGACCTCGCCTACCAGCTGCCGCCGCACTACCTGCGCGCGATTGCGGCCCCGGTTGCCGCTGTCTCAGCCGACGCGGCCACCACGGGGGATGAAACCGCCGCCCAAACCGCGCTGTGGCAGAAGATCTGGCTCGACAAGAAGGTCGAGATCGCCGGCCTTGCCGCCATGCTTGCCGTGCTGACGCTGGTCTTCTTCTTTCAAAGCCTCGCCACCCGCAATGCCCGCGCCTTCTTCTGGTTCCGGATGGGCTTTCTGACCGTCACGCTGGTGTTTCTGGGCTGGTATGCCAGCGCGCAACTGTCGGTGGTCAACCTGATGGCCCTCTTCGGCGCGCTGGTGACCGGCTTCAGCTGGCAGGCCTTCCTGTTGGACCCGCTGACCTTCATCCTGTGGTTTTCGCTTGCCGCCGCCCTGCTGTTCTGGGGACGTGGCGCCTATTGCGGCTGGCTTTGCCCGTTTGGCGCCTTGCAGGAGCTGACCAACAAGATCGCCCGCGCGCTGCATATCCCGCAATGGACCTTGCCCTGGGGCCTGCACGAACGCCTCTGGCCGCTGAAATACATGATCTTCCTGGGCCTCTTCGGCGTGTCCCTCATGTCGATCGACCAGGCCGAGCACTATGCGGAAATCGAGCCGTTCAAGACCGCCATCGTCCTGAAGTTCATCCGCGCCTGGCCCTTCGTGGCCTATGTGGTGGCGCTTCTGGTGGCGGGGCTCTTCGTCGAACGCTTTTACTGCCGCTACCTTTGCCCCCTGGGCGCGGCGCTGGCGATCCCGGCACGTCTGCGGATGTTCGACTGGCTGAAGCGCTACCACGAATGCGGCGCGCCCTGTCAGACCTGCGCCAACGAATGCCCGGTGCAGGCGATCCATCCGACCGGAGAGATCAACCCGAATGAATGCGTGAACTGCCTGAATTGTCAGGTGCTTTACCAAAGCAAGACCAAATGCCCCGTCGTCATCCGCCAGGTCAAACGGCGCGGCGCGGTGGGCACGGCCGGGCCCGCGCTGCGGATGCCCGCCTCCCGTGACCTCGGCGAACTGATCAACCATCCGAATGTGAAAGGACCGAAAAATGTCTGATGATAAGAAACCCGGAATTAGCCGGCGGGGATTGTTTGGGGCGACCGCGGGTGGCGCGGCGCTCTTGGGCGGGCTTGGCGCCTCGCGTCTGGCCATGCTGGCCGGTGCGGCGGGTGTGACGTCGGTCTCGGCCACCGCGGCGCGCGCCGAAGGCAAGTCCTTTGAGGTCGCTCCGGGTGCTCTGGACGATTACTACGGCTTCTGGTCCTCGGGTCAAAGCGGCGAAATGCGCATCCTGGGCATTCCCTCGATGCGGGAACTGATGCGGGTGCCGGTGTTCAACCGCTGTTCCGCCACCGGCTGGGGCCGCACCAATGAAAGCCGCCGCATCCTGAACGAAACGATTAGCGAGGAGACCAAGGCCTATCTCGCCGCCAACAATCAGGTCGTGCATGAAAACGGCGACCTGCACCACGTCCACATGTCCTTTACCGAGGGCAAGTATGACGGCCGCTTCCTTTTCATGAACGACAAGGCCAACACCCGCGTTGCCCGGGTGCGCTGCGACGTGATGAAGACCGACAAGGTGCTGGAGATTCCGAACGCCCGTGGCATCCACGGGTTGCGTCCGCAAAAATGGCCGCGCACCAATTATGTGTTCTGCAATGGCGAGGATGAGACGCCCTTGAAGAACGACGGCTCGACCATGAATGATGTGTCGACCTATACCAACATCTTCACCGCCGTCGATGCCGATGAATTCAAGGTGGCCTGGCAGATCCAGGTTTCCGGCAACCTCGACAACACCGACGCGGACTATGAGGGCAAATGGGCCTTCTCGACCTCGTACAACTCGGAAATGGGGATGACCCAGGCCGACATGACCGCGGCCGAGATGGACCATGTCGTGGTCTTCAACCTGGCCGAGATCGAAAAGGGCATCGCGGCGGGGGATTTCACCGAACTCAACGGCTGCAAGGTGCTGGACGGCCGCATCGGGTCGAACAAGAACTACACCCGTTACATCCCGGTGGCGAACAACCCGCATGGCTGCAACATGGCGCCCGACAAGGTGCACCTCTGCATCGGCGGCAAGCTGTCGCCCACGGTGACGGTGATCGACGTGACCAAGCTGGACACGCTCTTCACATCGGACGCCGACCCGCGCTCGGTTGTCGTGGCGGAACCGGAACTGGGCCTTGGCCCGCTGCACACCGCCTTTGATGGCAAGGGCAATGCCTATACCTCGTTGTTCCTCGACAGCCAGGTGGTGAAGTGGAACATCGCCACCGCGGTCAAGGCCTATGCCGGTGAAAAGGTCGACCCGATCCTTGACAAGCTCGACGTGCAGTATCAGCCGGGCCACCTGAAGACGACGCTGGGCGAGACGCTGGATGCCGATGGCAAGTGGCTGGTAGCCTTGTGCAAATTCTCGAAGGACCGGTTCATCAACGTCGGACCCCTGAAGCCCGAGAATGACCAGTTGATCGACATCTCTGGCGACAAGATGAAGGTCGTCCACGATGGCCCGAACTTTGCAGAGCCGCATGACGCGATCGCCGTTCCGGTGTCCATGGTCAACCCCGTGTCGGTCTGGGATCGCAAGGACAAGATGTGGGCCGAGACCCGCAAGCAGGCCGAGGCCGATGGCGTCAATCTTGACGACTTCCAGGACTCGGTGATCCGCGATGGCAACAAGGTGCGGGTCTACATGTCGTCGCAGGCGCCGAACTTCAGCCTTGAAAGCTTTACCGTCAAGCAGGGCGACGAAGTGACGGTCTGTGTCACCAACCTTGATGACATTGATGACCTGACCCACGGGTTCACCCTTGGCAACCACGGCATCGCGATGGAGATCGGGCCGCAGGCCACCTCTTCGGTGACTTTCGTCGCGACCCAGCCCGGGGTGCACTGGTACTATTGCCAGTGGTTCTGCCACGCGCTCCACATGGAAATGCGCGGCCGGATGCTTGTTGAACCCAAGGCCTCCTGAAGATGCGCCTGCCCCTGAGCCTTGCCCTTCTGGTTCTGGCGCTGCCTGCGCTGGCCGAAGAGGTGCGCGTGGCGCCGGGGGCAGGCGCGCTGCAACGCGCCATCGCCGCCTCCCACAGCGGCGATGTGCTGGAACTGGCCCCGGGCATCTATGCGGGGCCTTTCGTGATTGACCACGCGGTGACGCTGCAAGGCGCGCCGGGCGTCATTCTGGACGGGCAGGGACAGGGCACCGTGGTCACGCTGACCGGCGACGACATCACGCTGCGCGGGCTGGAGATCATCCATTCCGGCGACAGGAATGAGGACATCGATGCCGCCGTAAAGATCGTCAAGGGCGCCGACCGCAACGTCGTCGAAGGCAACCACCTGGTCGACAACATGCACGGCGTCGATGTGCATGGCGGGATCGACTGCGTGGTGCGGGGCAACGTGATCGAGGGCCGCCAGACAGACCGCATGAACCAGCGCGGCAACGGGGTTTATGTCTGGCATTCACCCGGCCTGGTCGTGGAGGGCAACGACATTCGCTGGGGCAGGGACGGGATCTTCTCCAATACTTCAAGCCACGACATTTACCGGGGCAACCTGTTCCGCGACCTGCGCTTTGCCATCCATTACATGTACACCCGGGACTCCGAGGTTTCCGGCAACATCTCGATCGGCAATCATCTGGGATATGCGATCATGTTCTCCGACCATGTGAAGGTCACCGGCAACATGTCCTTGGGTGACCGCGACCATGGGCTGATGATCAACGCCTCGAACTATTCCGACTTTTCGGGCAATCTGGTGAAAGGGGCGGCCAAATGCACCTTCATCTATGACGCCAACAAGAACCTGTTTGTCGGCAACCGGTTTGAGGGCTGCGACATCGGCATCCACTTCACCGCAGGCAGCGAAGGCAACGCCATGACCGGCAATGCGTTCATCGGCAGCCGGACCCAGGTGAAATACGTCGGCACCCGCAACATGGAGTGGAGCTTCGAGGGGCGTGGCAATTTCTGGTCCGACCATCCGGTGTTCGATCTGAACGGCGATGGCTATGCCGACAGCCCCTTCCACCCCAATGACCTGATGGATTCCATCCTGTGGTCGCAACCGGCGGCCGCCCTGCTCATGGGCTCGCCCGCCGTGCAACTGGTGCGGTGGAGCCAGTCTTCCTTTCCCGCCATCCTGCCCGGCGGTGTCATCGACAGCCATCCGCTGATGGCCGCCCCCGTCATCGAAATTCCTGCCAAGATTGCCGCGATGGAGGCCCTTGTGGCTGACCGCTGGCTGAAAGAACCAAGCCATGACGCCGACTCTGCAGCTTCAATGTCTGACTAAGACCTTCGGCGCGCAGGTTGCGCTGTCGGATGTGTCCTTGGCCCTCGCTCCCGGCGAGCGTGTGGCATTACTGGGCCACAACGGCGCGGGCAAGTCGACGATGATGAAGATCATCCTGGGTCTGATCCCCTTTGATTCCGGTGAAATCTCGGTCAACGGCGCCGCGCCCGGTTCGGGTGGGGCGCGGGCCAGCGTCGCCTATCTGCCGGAGAACGTGGCCTTTCATCCAGCCCTCACCGGGCTGGAACAGATGCGCTACTATCTTGCCCTGCGCGGTGAAAATCCCGTTGAGGCGATGGCGCTGCTGGAACGGGTGGGTCTGGGTCACGCCGCCAAACGCCGCATCGGCACCTATTCCAAAGGCATGCGCCAGCGCGTCGGTCTGGCGCAAACCCTGATCGGCAAGCCCAGGTTGCTGGTGCTGGACGAACCGACCTCTGGCCTTGACCCCGTCTCGCGGCGCGATTTCTATGAACTGCTGGACGGGTTGGCGGCGGACGGCGCGTCGATCCTGCTGTCCTCACACGCCCTGACAGAGGTCGAGGCCCGCACCGACCGCATCCTTATCCTGTCCGGTGGTGTGCTGGTGGCGCAAGGCACCCTGGCGGACCTGCGCCGCAAGGCCGCCCTTCCCATCGCCTTTCACATCACGCCACGGCAGGGGCAGGGTGCAGAGGTCGCGCTGGCCTTCCCGGAAGCGACCCGCGCGGCCGAGGGTCTGACCCTGACCTGCGCCCAGGATGACAAACTGAGCCTCTTGACCCGGATTTCCGATCTGGCCAGCCGGATCGAGGATTTCGACGTCTTGCCGCCCTCGCTGGAGGATATCTACAGCCATTTCAGCAAGAGGGCCGGGCAATGAAGCGCATCCTTGCCACCGCCGGGACCGAGTTCCACATCGCCCGCCGCAATCGCTGGGTGGGCATTTCTGTGGCGATGATGGCGCTGTTTTCTCTGGTCCTGTCGGCGGCCGGGTCATCGGCCACCGGCACGGTCGGCGCTGACAGGCTTTCCGTCGTTGTAGCGAGCCTGACCAGCCTTGCCGTCTATCTGGTGCCCTTGGTGGCGCTCCTCATGTCTTTCGACGCCATCGCCGGCGAGGTGGAACGCGGCACCCTGCCGCTGTTGCTGACCTATCCGGTGTCGCGCCCGCAGATCCTGCTGGGCAAGCTTGTGGCTCATCTGGCGATTTTGACTTTGGCCGTAGCGGTGGGCTACGGCATTGCCGCCGGGGCTGCCCTGGCGGTGGACCGCACGGCCGTTGCGGGCCTAGCGGCGCTCTGGCGGTTGATGTGGTCTTCGGTCCTGCTGGGGGCGACCTTCCTCGGGGTGGGCTATGCGGCCTCGGCTTTGGCGCGCAGACCCTCCGGGGCGGCGGGGCTGGCGATCGGGCTTTGGCTGGGGCTGATCGTGCTGTATGATCTGGGCCTGCTGGCGGCCATCGTGGCCGATAATGGCGGCATCTTCACCACCAGGTTTTTCCCGGTGGCCCTGCTGGCCAATCCGGCCGATGCGTTCCGGCTTTACAACCTTGCCGCATCGCAAGCGACGGCGGCGGCGTCTGGCGTGGCAGGGGCGGCCAATGCGATCCCGATCTGGGCCTCGCTGGCGTCCATCACGCTCTGGCCCCTTGCCGCACTGGCCCTGGCCACCGCCGCCTTTCGAAAGGTGATACCATGAAACGCCTGGCCCTGATCCTGCTTCTGCTGGCCGCATGCAAGGAAGAGGCGCCCCTTCCGCTGCCAGTGGCGCTGACCGCCGACTCTACGGGCTATTTCTGCCAGATGGACATCCTGGGCCATCCCGGCCCCAAGGCGCAGATCCATCTGGCCACCTATCCCGGCAAGCCCCTGTTCTTCAGTCAGGTCAAGGATGCCGTGGCCTATCTGCGGATGCCAGAGCAGATCGACACCGTGACCGCCACCTATGTCAGCGACATGGGCGCCGCCCCGAGCTGGGACAATCCCGGCGCCAGCAACTGGGTCGCCGCCGACAAGGCGGTCTTCGTCATAGGCTCTGACGCGAAAGGCGGCATGGACGCGCCAGAGTTCGTGCCCTTCAGCGACCCCGCCAAGGCGCAAGCCTTCGTGGCCGCGCACGGCGGTCAGGTGATGACGCTGGCCCAGATCCCCCAGACCGGCATCGACGCCCCTGGCGCCCCCGCCAACGACACTGACGCCGACTATTCCGCCCGCCTGCACGCCCTTTCCAATACCGGAGGCTGACATGCCCATCCTGACCCGCCGCCGCTTTTTGACCCTCTCTGCCATGGCCGCCCTCCCGTTGTCCTTCCCGGCCCGGGCCGCGAACATCACGCAATGGCACGGCACGGCGCTCGGGGCCGAGGCTGCGATCTACCTTGATCATCCGGAGGCCGAGGCCATCATCGCCCGCGCCGTGCTCGAGATTGACCGGCTGGAACAGATCTTCAGCCTCTACCGCGCCGACTCGGCCCTGTCGCAGTTGAACGCCGCAGGCCGGCTGGACGCGCCGCCGTTCGAGCTGCTGGAATGTCTGGCGCTTTGCGCCCGCGTCCATGCCGCAACCGCCGGCTTGTTCGACCCGACGGTGCAACCGCTCTGGCAGCTTTACGCGACCCGTTTTGCCGCGGGCGCGGCCCCCACATCGGAGCAGATCACCGAACTTCTGCCGCAAGTGGGCCTCCACCGCCTCACCTATGACAGCGCGGCCGTGCGGATGCCGCCCGGCATGGCGCTGACCCTGAACGGCGTGGCGCAGGGCTTCATCGCCGACAAGGTGGCCGAGATGCTGATGCAGGAGGGCCTGACCGACATCCTGATCAACACCGGCGAATTGCGCGCCCTCGGCCGGATGCCGGGCGCAGAGGGATGGCCGGTCACGCTGGTCAGCGGCGGCGCGGTCAGCCTTGCGGCGCGGGCCCTTGCAACCTCCTCACCCTTGGGGACAGTGTTCGATGGTCAAGGCAAGGTCGGCCATATCCTGAACCCCGGCACTGGCTTGCCCGCCACGCCGCGTTGGACCTCGATTTCCGTCAGCGCGCCGTCGTCCGCGCTGGCCGATGCGCTGTCGACCGCCGCCTGTCTGATGCCGGATCGGCCCTCCATCGAGGCCGCTTTGAACGCCTTTCCGCTCACCCGGATCGAAGCCCTCGTCTGACTTTACCACCACCCCTGAACCCTGAAGGAAACCGCGATGAAAACCCTGACCCTGATTGCCGCTCTGACCCTCGCCGCTGCCCCGGCCTTTGCTGCGGGCGATGCGACCAAAGGTGCCGATGACTTCAAGCGCTGCAAGGCCTGCCATTCCATCGTGGCGCCCGATGGCACCGCCGTCCAGAAGGGCGGCAAGACCGGCCCGAACCTTTATGGCGTGATTGGCAGGGCCGTCGCCAGCGAACCGGATTTCAAATATGGCGATTCGATCAAGGCGGCCGGCGCCAAGGGCCTGATCTGGGATGAAGCCATGGTGGCCGCCTATGTGACAGACCCGACGGCCTGGCTGAAAACCCAGACCGGCGACGACAAGGCCGTGGCGAAGATGACCTTCAAGATGGCCACCGGCGGCGAGGATATCGCGGCCTATCTGGCCTCTGTCAAATAGGACCGGTCTGATCTCGTGACGCAGGCATTGCCCGCACCCCACGTCAGGTGGGTCGGGCAATGCCGGGCGCCCGACATGAAATATCAGTGCTCCTTCAGGGTTCTGGCCTGGGGAAACAGGATGGAAGGCCGCTTCATGACAAACCTGAACCTTTCCGAAGCCCAAACCGCCAGCCTCCGCCCCGCCGTGACGGCGGATCTGATGGCGCGCACCGGCCTCGATGAGGCGATGCTGGCCCGGCTGGTGCATGGCTTTTATGACCGGGTCCGGGTGGACCCGATGCTGGGCCCGGTCTTTGAGGGTCGCATCACCGACTGGGGCCCGCATCTGGCGAAGATGGTGGACTTCTGGTCCTCGGTCGCCCTGATGACCGGGCGCTATCACGGCCAGCCCATGCCCAAGCATCTGCCTCTGCCGGTGGAGGCCGCGCATTTTGACCGCTGGCTGGAGCTGTTCCGCCAGACTGCACATGAGGTTTGCCCGCCCGCCGGTGCCGCCTGGGTGATCGAACGGGCAGAGCGGATCGCAGGCTCGATCCACATGAACATCCTGGACTCGCGCACAGGCTACGGCCGCGCGGGTCTGCCCCCAAGGCTTTGAGACCCCAGATCCGGAGAGTTGCCATGCCTGATCCCCGCCTGAATACCCCCATCTGTGCGCGTCTTGGCTGTGATGTACCGAGCCTGCTGGCCGGTATGGGCGGCGTGGCGCGTTCTGAACTGGTTGCGGCGGTGGCCGAGGCCGGCGGTTACGGCATCCTTGGCATGGTGCGGGAACCCCCCGCGCTGATCGGGGCCGAGATTGACGCCGTGCGGGCCAGAACCACGCGCCCCTTCGCGGTCAACCTGATCCCGGCGGCCACCGATCCGGTCCTGCTGCAGGCGGAACTCGCGGTCTGCTTTGACCGCGCCGTCCCCGCCATGTGCTTTTTCTGGGACGTGGTGCCAGAGGCCGTGGCCCAGGCCAAGGCGGCGGGCTGTCTGGTGCTGCATCAGGTGGGATCGCTGGCCGCGGCCAAGGCGGCCGAGGCGGCGGGCGTCGATGTGCTGATCGTGCAGGGCGTGGAGGGCGTGGAGGCGGGCGGCCATGTCCACGGCACGGTGGCGGCGCTGGTGCTGGTGGAACAGGTGGCGCGGGCGACGTCGCTCCCGATCATCGCCTCGGGCGGGTTTGCCACTGGGGCGAGCCTGGTTGCCGCCCTCGCCCTGGGGGCGCAGGGCATCCACTGTGGCACCGCGTTTCTGGCCACGCGGGAATCCTTCGCCCATGACGACCACAAAGCGCGCGTGCTTGGGGCCTCGGCCGAGGACACGGTCTACACCGATGCTTTCGCGCTGAACTGGCCCCCGAACGCGCCGGTTCGGGTGATCGGCAATTCGCTGACACGGGCCTTGGGCCATGACCTGATGGGCCACCACCCCGACCGCCTGCCGCGTGATGTGATTGCCTGGGACGAAGGCCGCCCGCTTCTGAAATTTTCCACCGACTCGCCCTTGCGCACCACGACCGGCGATCTGGAGGCGATGGCGGCCTTTGCCGGGCAAAGTGTCGCGCTGATTGATACCCTGCCCAGGGCCGCAGACCGCATCGCCACGATTGTGGCAGAGGCGCAGACTGCTCTGACCAGACTGCAGGGCATGACATCATGAAACCACCCGCCTCGCCGCCCTGTCTGGCCGATGAATTCGACCCCGGCCATGTTGACCCCGAGCAGGCCCATGACGTGGCGGTCTGGCGCAAGGCAGAACGCCAGCGGTTGCTGGCGGAGCGTGCCGCGATGCCGGTGGAAACGCGCCATCTCGCATCGCATGCCATCGCGGACCATCTGGACCGGGTGCTGGCGGAGCGGTTCGGGTCATTGCGGGGGCTGACGATTTCCGCCTGGTGGCCGATCAAGGCCGAACTGAACCTGCGCAGCTGGCTGGCGGGCCTTGCGGCACGCGGGGCGCGGGCTGCTCTCCCCGTCGTCATGGCGCAAGGCGCGCCCCTGATCTTTCGCCCCTGGACCCCTGAGACACGGATGGAACGCGGGTTCTGGAACATTCCGATCCCAGCCGAAGGGCCAGAGGTAACGCCCGACATCACCCTCGCCCCTATCGTAGGCTGGGACGCGCAGGGCTACAGGCTTGGCTACGGCGGCGGCTATTTTGACCGGACTCTGGCCGCTCTGTCACCCCGCCCCCATGCGATTGGCGTGGGCCTTGATGCCGCCCGCGTCTCCACGATCTTTCCGCAACCGCATGACATTCCCATGCAGGTCATCGTGACCGAAACCGGCCTTCACATCCCGAAAGAGCAGACATGACCACCTCCGCCGAACAAATGCGCGCCTGGACCGGACCCGCGATCCTGAGCTATGGCTTTCGACCCTTCTTCCTGTTGGGGGCTGCCTGGGCCGCGCTGGCGATGGTGCTCTGGGTCTTGATGCTGTCGGGCCATGCTGTCGTCGCGACGGCTTTTGATCCGGTCTCCTGGCACGCGCATGAATTTCTCTTCGGCTATCTCGGGGCAATCCTCGCGGGCTTCCTGCTGACGGCGGTGCCGAACTGGACCGGCGCGCTGCCGATCGTGGGAAAACCGCTGGCCGGACTGGTGGCACTCTGGCTCGCCGGGCGTCTTGCCGTGGCGGTGTCGGCGCTGTTGCCCTGGGGCCTGGTCGCGCTGATCGACCTTGCCTTCCCTTTGGCCCTGTTCGCGGCCCTTGCCCGTGAGGTGGTGGCTGGGCGCACCTGGAAGAACCTGCCGGTTCTGGCGCTGTTGCTGGGCCTGACGCTCGCCAATGGGCTTTTCCATCTGGAGGCGGCGAAGGGCGGCTTTCCGGCGCATGGCATTGGCTTGCGCATCGGCCTTGCGGTTGCCGTGCTGTTGATCTCGCTGATCGGCGGTCGCATCGTGCCAAGCTTCACCCGCAACTGGCTGGCGCAACGGCAAAACCCGAACTTGCCGGTGCCTTTCGGCCGCAACGATGCCATTGTTCTGGCGCTGACTGCGGCGGCGCTCGTCATCTGGACCCTCTGGCCTGAAGAGCGTTTGACGGCGGTGGCCTGTGCGGTTGCAGGTCTGGCACAGGCCTGGCGACTGTCGCGCTGGTCGGGATGGCACACCGGGGCCGAAGCGCTGGTCTGGGTGCTGCATGTGGGTTATGCCTGCGTGCCGCTGGGGTTCTTTGCCGCGGCCGCCGGCGCGTTCCTGCCCGGCATGGGGCCCGCCGCGCAGCATGTCTGGATGGCGGGCGCGGTTGGTCTGATGACGCTGGCGGTGATGACCCGGGCCAGTCTTGGCCAAACCGGGCGGCCCCTGCACGCCACGCTGCCGATCACTGCCATCTATGCAAGCCTCATCGCGGCCGTTCTGCTGCGCTTTGTCGCCGGAGCCTTGCCAGCAGAGAGCTGGCCCATTCATTTGGCAGCCTGTGCCTGGATCATCGCCTTCGCCGGGTTTTTCGTTCTGTATTTGCCAATCCTGGCAAGGCCGAAAATGCAACGTCGGTCGGCCTCTGCCAACGGATCGGCCTAATGAGTCGCTGCAAGACGCACGAATGGCCGTTTTGGGAAGCTATGCCAAAGCGCGCCAGGGCCGCCGACCGGCAGCTATGGGCCGAAACCACCTCAGCCCGGCGGGTTTCCCCGCCGGGCCGGGTGATGTTCGGCTTAGAAGCCGACCTCGTCGTTGTTGTCGACCAGCTCGGGGCCTTCGCCCTCGGCCGTCTTCGGGCGGCTGAGGAAGTCGACCTTCTCGGCGATGATCTCGCAGCCGTAGCGGTCGACACCCGCCGCATCGGTCCACTTCGTGTAGTGGATGCGGCCATGGACCAGGACCTTCATGCCCTTCTCGCAGTTCTCGGCGACCGACTTGCCGAGGCCGTTGAAGCAGGTGATGCGGTGCCATTCGGTGTCCATCACGCGGTAGCCGTGCTCGTCGCGGATCGGGCGGCCATCCGACAGGCGGGGGCGTGAGGTGGCGCGGGTGAAGTGGGTGACCTTTGTGCCGCCCTGGGTGACGCGGGCTTCCGGGGCCTGACCGATGTTGCCGGCGAGGATGACGATGTTCTGCATGGTGTAACTCCTGTGTCTGGTGCGAGGGTCCATCCCTTCGACAAGACCTGGCAGAAGCCTGTCGGGAGACGCCTGCACGGCTGGGCCAAGGGACCAGCCGGAAACCCCCGAGGGGATGGGGTGGAGCGGGCAGGACGCTTTGCGGCCAACACGGCCCGGACAGGAGCGGGGTTGCGGGCAGGAAACCGAACAGGCTTAGGGGATTGTCAGTCGAAGGGGAGGTGCCTCAACCAGGCCACAGGGGAGGAACCCAAGCAGACAAGTTCAGCCGACCTCATCCGGCAATGTCAGGCCCAGGGAGAACCATCCCGGGCGGGGAGAAAGAGATCACCACGCCCACCCTCGTCCCCTGCCCCACCGTCCGAGCTGCCGCGATACCTGTTGAGTACAGCGCCCGGATGCATACCGATCAGAACCTGGCTCCCTGCTTCAACCTGAACCGATGTCGATCGCAGACCTGCGGTAAGGGCAGAAGGGCGGGGTCTGGGCTTTTGTCCACTTCGAAGTGCGTGAGAATCGGGTGCCCGAAACAAGCTGGCGATCCTCGCCCATGAGTTGGGTCACTCAATTGCCGAATTGGTGGAACTCGAGGGACAGAAGAGCGAGCGGTGGTCCTCGACGATGTCCTCCCGTCATCCTTAGATCCTGACCATCATTCGGTCCGCCAGGGGAGACCTGTCTGGGTGGCACGTCGCCCACCTCGAGGCGTGCGGCGGTCCGAAAGCCGTGATCCGAAGATGACCCTGGCTATTCGGGGTCACCGGTTGCGGGGGCGAGGCCGATCACGGAGCACCCTGCCCTGCCCCGTCGATTGATTGCCACGTACCGAAGCCTCGCGCCTCGTGACCGCGCTCCTTGCAGACGGCGCAAAAGCAAGCTTAAGCGCCGGCCGCAATCTTTGTGCCGATGAAGGCGGCGGGCCTGCGAAATTCATGGCCGAAGGTGCCGGGCTCTGCTTTGATGCAACGCGGCCAGGGTCGGCCGAGCGCGGGATCAACCCGCGTGTGGCTGGTCGGAGAACCGTAGGGGAAACAGGTCGCGGCCATATGCGATCTCCTTGCCTGGACCAAGCGGAATGCCGACCTCGCGTCGGCTCCTTTTGCCTGTCGGACGTATGCGCCGGACAGGCGAAGCGCCCGGGTGGCGCCACCGCGCCGCCCGAGCCTTTGCGTGAGGCCTGAGCCTTAAGCCCATGGATCGTGCTCTGCCACGATGACCACTTCGTCTCCGTCGATTTCATCGGCAGGGACGGCGCCATAGGACCCATCCCCGGCCTGGAAGACCACGATGGCGACCATCAGCGTGGCGGCGAGGCTGGCGGCGTAAGCGTGTGCATCTTTGCGGGACATCTTTTCGGCTCCTGTCTTGGAGGCGGAGGACCATCCTCCGCGCGACAGGACCCCGAAGGCCCGAGACGGTCTGACATCACCGGGTGCGTTCGACTTGCTCGAATCCGCCCGGCGGCACGGGCTTGCCCCGTAGTCCGAGCCCTCGCGGCTTGATCTCGAAGACCGGCCTCGGGCCAAGGAAGGGACGGGCGAACGGGGGGATGGGGCTCGAGCCTCAGGAGCCGATGGACCCGCTGATGCACACCCCGCCAGACTACTGCCAGGATGAAGGTCCGAGCAGACGAGACGGGGATGGGACATGTGGCGCCCTGCCCCCCTTTTTGGGGGACAGGGTCATCTTGGGAGATCGCCGCCCTTGGGCGGGCCTCAAGCTTCTGTCGTAAAGGCTCAGGCGGCGAGGTTCGCCTTCCCTGCCCTGCCGTCGTCGCTGGCGCCGACCACTTCCAGCCTTGCGTTGCGATACCCTTCTCTGGCGATCCAGAGCTCCGCCGCCATCTGGTTGGCCGCGAGGTTGAGTAGCTCAGTCGCCCCGCCGAAATCGAGGAGGATCTTGACCTGACCCGGCTGCGGCACCTCGACGACGTCGAAGGTCAGGGCGCTATCGGCGGAATGGCTGCGCATGATGGTGACGAGGATGACCCCATCGGAAGAGAAGTTACCTTCGTGAAGCGTGAAGGAGGCCGGTGCGGTCCAAGTCTGATAGGGCCTGGGCGGTTCCTTCTTCACAAGACGGCCGATCCCATTGGAGCGCTCCCAGGCGGCAAGCTTCTTGGTGAAGCGCGCAGGCGGTTTGGGGCTGCCGTCAGTGTAACGGATCAGGGCACCCAGAGGTGCTGTGTCGATAATGGTCGTTGCGGACATGATTCCTCATCCTGAGCGCGAAGTTTTTCGCTCATATCATTGATATTGTTGTGTTTTGTGTGACATGAGGGCGGGTTTCCCCGCCCTCGGGGGCAAATATCACTCGGCAGCGATCATCTGTGCCGGTTCGGCGGGCAAATCAGCGACGAGGAAGGCCGGAAGGTCGACCATATCCTCTTCCTCTGGCGCAATCCCAGCCTCATCCCCGATATCGTCGCCCTGCCCTTCCGATGTTTCACCCTGAAGTGCCACGAGGTCCGCCCGGCGCAGCACCTCCGGCAGCCAGCCGGTGCCCTTGAGCAAGCGCTCAGCTTCGACAGCCATATCGCCCTTCTTCAAGTGGTGGATGAGTTGGGCAGCGCCCTCCCCCTTTGCCTCGCGCACGGCTTCGATGATCCGCGCCTTCGGCACACGCGAGAGATAGGTCTCTGCAGTCGGTTCCCATCCCGCCTCGACCATGTCGAGATCCACTGCCTTGGCCAACATGTCGGCATGCTTCATGCGGCGGGTCAGGCCGGAAGCCGAGATGCCCGCACCATAGGGGCTCACCCGTTCATGCAGGGCATTGACGCCAAAGCTCAGGCAATGGGCGAGAAGAGAAAGGCGACTTGCCTGATCCAGCGTCGACAGTCGCTCCCAGAGCGCAGGTTCATCGCCCAAGGGCAATTCTGCCCCCCAAGCAGCATGACGGGCATCGATGGCCTCAGCCGCCGCGCTGTCCTTCAGCTCCGGCGCCTGGACCGTCATATACACCTGACGCACCGAAGCTTCGAGGCATGAGCCGGTGGCGGACGAGCTGCGGAACGTGTCGGTCACCAACTTCAGCAGAAGCAAGGTCAGGGCGACTTCAGGGGAGCGGCCAACGGCTTCGCGAAGCGCCAGTGTCCTGTGGGCGGTGAGCTCCATCACCAGGCGTTCCGAGAGCGGCTTCAGCACCCCGTCGTCGTCATCTTCGGAGGCAGTGGAAAGCGGCTGGCCACCTGATGTGACCACGGTCGTCGTTACGCCGTTGCCGTAGGCCGGCATCCGATCCGAGCAAAGGGGCTGGGGTTCACCACCCTGCCCCACCGTGTCGCCGGTTTCCGACACCTCAACCTGCGCCTCGTCTTCGGGACGAACGAAGCCACGGTGGAGGACAAGCCGTCCATCCCTGTCAAAGGTCGCAAAGACCCCTGCCCGCGTGATCTCCTCCGGATCGAAGATCATCGGACGCGCTTCAAGAGCCTCCATCGACTCCGCGAGCTGCGCAAGGCGGGCGTCGACGTCCTCGGGGATATCGTCGGCTTCCGACCATTCGGCATCCAGCGATCGGTATTCGGCCAGCAGTCTGGCGTGGTCTGCGGCCTCTGCTTCCGACATCGGAGCAGGTTCGCCGTGAAGGCGGCGCATACCATAGCTGAAGCCATAGGGCAGGTCGGTGGTAACCTCGATCCATTTCCAGCCCTCGCATACCAACGCCTGCGCCTCGGCCTTGAGCTTCTCATTGGCAAGGCGGTCAAGCAGGGCCGGATCTTCCAACCACCCACCGTCATCGCCTTGGAACAGGTCGCGGACCACGGTCCCGCCCGCCGCCTCATAGGCCTCGATCCCGACGAAGATCGCCCGGCGGTCGGTGGCCCGTACTGAGGTTTCTGTCAGCATGCGGCGGATCGCATAGGGCTCTTTATTCCAGGAGTTTTTGATCGCGTCCCAGACTTGATTCTGCCGCCCCTGGTCACCCGAGATGGTGAAGGCCATCAACTGCTCCAGCGTCATGCCATCTTCAGCATAAACGTCGAGCAGTTGGTCAGCGACAGAGGCCAGCTTCAGGCGTTGCCGCACGATCTGGGGCGTCACGAAAAAGGCCGCCGCAATCGCTTCATCGCCCTGACCCTTTTCCCGGAGGGCAGCGAAGGCGCGAAACTGGTCGAGCGGATGCAAGGCCACGCGCTGCATATTTTCAGCCAGAGAGTCATCCTCGGCGAGGATAGCCGAACTTGCGTCACGAACGATGCAGGGGATCGGTGCAGTTTTGGCGAGACGCTTTTGCTTCACCAGCATGGACAGTGCCTGGAAGCGGCGACCGCCCGCCGGGATCTCGAACTTTCCGGTTTCAGCACCCGCTTCGTCCAGCACAGGGCGGACGTTCAGGCTCTGTAGTAAGCCGCGGCGCGCGATGTCTTCCGCCAGTTCCTCCACCGAGACGCCGGACTTGATGCGCCGGACGTTGGACTGGCTCAGCACCAGCCGGTCGAAGGGTATATCGCGCGAGGGCGACAGAGTCACGTTCTGGGCAGCTTTGGCCATAGATCATCTCCGCGACGGGCGTCAGGAGCCACTCTCCCGATCTCACTCACCGTCACACTCAACCGACCAAACTCTTCCTCCGAACAGAACTTGACCGCGGTCAAGAAACCCGAACGTCCTTACCCGAATACGACCTTGGCAAAGTAGCTTTCTGGTTTTTGGACCGAGTCGGCCTTCGCCAGCAGATAGTCCAATGTCCGAAGCACTTTCTCGGGCCCGGCATGTCTCAACGCTTGCATCAGGCTTTCGTAGCGAATTCTAAGCATGCTGCCGATGTCCGAGAGACGACGCATAAACCCATCTGCGCTAATTGGTGGGTCAGGAAAAAACGAAGCGAGCTGAGCATAGTCATTCCATAGAATTGGTTCTGTTCTCTGATGCTCGAAACCTTTCCTGCTACGGATTGCGGTGTTGTCCTCACGCTTGCCGTTCCCGTCTTCTAATGAATCTCTTTTTTGTGACTCTATGTGCCGGACAAATTGACCGTTCTTGGCGGTCGTTTGGTGCGATTCTGAGTCTTGGTGAACAGGTTCGGTGTCCCCTGTCACATCTACCAAAACCCTAATTTTGTTAGCCTTTCTGTCGACGAGAGCTTGGAGTGCTGTGATCATGTCTGAGAGTTGATCCGCACCAATTGTTGCACGACGCAATGCATTCCTTGCAATTGCCAATTGGGCCACTTCGGCTTCAGAGAGATCAGTCCTCTTTGCAGCTTTCACACGCAGAGACATCGCTTGAGCTTTAAGAGAACCAAGGTCCCTGCGCGCATCAGTGAGTGCCTTCGCTCGAACGGTCAAGGCGGCGAACTGTTTCGCTAGGGGGAGCAGGTCGAAACCGAAGGCATCCTTGATCACTCCGCCGAAGCGCAGTGGAAATCGTTTGCCATTTGCTGATGCCTTGCGGCTGACCAGACCTGCATTCTCGAGTCTAGTGATGCAACGGCGAATGGTGCGCTCGTCAATGCCGTTTGCGCGTTCGGACAAGGACTCGTTTGATGGGAAGACGATCGTGATTGAAGGGGCCACAGCTTGCTGTCTGCCGGATTTGTCTCGCGGTAGGAAGCTGATCAAGGCGGTCAGAACGGCCAGGTCATTCGGTGTAAGGCCGAGCTCGCGACGGAGGGTTTTGACCGGGGTCAGGAGTTCGTACGATATGCGAAACCCAATACTAGTAGGTGCCGCCAAGGCGGGTGAGGTGCGAAGCACGTGTTTCATGATGTTTTCGGCGAAAAAGCTTCCCCGATCACCGGCAGCGGTGTTGAAATGGAATCGTGATGGGGGTATCAATCAGTTGTCCAGACTAATTGAGGCCCTTCGGAAGCACCGCTTTCGGGGGGTCTTTCTTTTTCGGTCCGTTCCTCCTTTCTGCTCGTTTGTTGTGGATTTGTGGTCTTGACCGCGGTCAAGACCGGGGGGTGTCTCGCTCGGTGCCATCTGGGCCTAGATCAAGAAGGTCGCGCAAAATCTCTCGAAGGGTATTTTCGACGCGTTCCATCAGGCTTGCGTCCACATCCAGAATGATGCGGTTGCCCTTCCGGCTGATTCTTACGCGCTCACCCATTTTGGGTGTTGGTGGGGCAGGGGGCGGCGGCGAGAGCAAGGCAATTGCGGCGTCGAGGCGATCGGGACCTGAAAAGCCATGCGGCACCTTTCCAGCGACCGAAATGGCCCCCTTGGGGTTGGCTTCACAGAGCTTTGCAAGCTTCTCCCAGATGCGTCGTCCGACCCCGTAGGCCGGGCCTATGGCGCGGATCAATTCGATCGGGATGCCATTGGCGATTCGGTTCATCCGAGAGACGAGCGACTCGTCAATCTGAAGAGCACGATAGGCGACGGTTTGTGCATTCTTCCGTCCGTCGTCTGTCTTGCCCAGTTCGCGAATGATTCCCGAAACAAATAGAGCGCGCTCGATGAATGATGGGTCCAAGCGGGCATTGTTTTCCACGCCCTGAGCGATGATGGCCTCTTCGTCCGTCATCTCCATTACAGTTGCGCGGACACGTTGGCCCAGTGCACGGCACGCAAGCAGTCTGCGACGCCCATAGACGATTTCGTAGCCATCCTGAACCCGGCGCACGAGTACAGGCACTTTCTGACCATGTTCACGGATTGAGGCAATGAGTTCGTCGAGGCCGTCAGACGGATCAATCCGGTCCATTACGGCAGACATTCGGATTGTCCCTGGATCAAGAAGCCTTGTGGCGTGCTTGTCTTCTTCCAGAACCGATGCCTGGGCCCTCACGACTGTCGGACTGGTGCGGACCAAATCTGAGGGTTCGTCCAAGGTGTTCCCCTGGACCATTGCGTTTTTCAATGAGTCCCCGAAAACCTTACGCGCCATTGGTCCGCCCCCAAGCCTTCAAAATTTCCTTTTCGATTTCGTCTGTTACGCGAGAAACGGACTCGATGGCGCGTTCGTATGTCTTGCGATTCACATCGCGCGGTTCGACCTCGAAGATGCTTTGCTGGGTATTTGCAGCATCACCGACCGCCGTTGACTTCAAGAATTCGGCGGGAAGCACCGCATCTCCGAGGACCGTGCGCAAAAGCGAGGAAATCTGCACTTGTGGCCCATCCGTGTTCTCGTAGCGCGTGATCAGGACCCTCACGAAGTTAAGCCCGTGTTCCGGCGCATGTGATTCGACAACCGCCATCAGGTTGCTTGCCATGCCCAGAAAGCTGGCCAGTGACATGACGTCCAGCATCGACGCGTTAAGCGGGATAACGACACCGGTGGATGCGAAGAGCGCAGAGATCACAGTGAAGTTTAGCTGCGGCGGGGTGTCAAAAATGACAATGTCGTAGTTGTCCAAGATCGGCTCGAGTGCATCGCGGATCCGGCTGTGAAAAGTCGTTGTTCCGTGGCGGAAACTTAGCGCAACCTCGAATTCGTATTCCATGATGTCCATGGAAGCCGGGATGAGGTCAACCGTTGGGAAATTGGTCTTTCTGATGATCTCTGAAGCGGGCAGGGGGCTCTCGGTTCGGATCAGATCGTAGGAGGTCGGCATGTCCGGGTCGATTTCGGGCGTAACCCCGAAAAGACTGGTGAGACTTCCCTGGCTGTCGAGGTCGACAAGCAACACTCTGTAACCCCGAAGGCCCAGAAGTTGGCCGATGTGCGTGACCGTCGACGTTTTTGCGGAGCCGCCTTTAAGGTTGAAAACGGTCAACACCTGACATGCCTCGCCGGGCTGACGATGCGGATGTTCTTCGGGCTTCATCCTGCCTGTTTCAAGGAGGATCCTCTGTGCTTCGACCATCTCTTTTGCCGAAAAGCTTCGACGGCTGCCACTTTCAAGTAGACCTGCTGGGAAGCCTTCGAGGTTCGATACATGGTGTCGGAACGTATTCTGGTTGATCCGGAGGAGTTCAGCCGCTTCGCGCATGGCGAAGCGACGCAAACCTTTCTGCGCATCGGGCGGAAACGTTTCCTGCGTATGCTCAAGCAGGCGCGTGCTAAGCCGCTTGGACATAACATCAAATCTCTGGGATGCTCTTATCCCGTTCATCATCTGCCCCCGGGTATTTATATTTTTCCCGACAATAACAGAAAAGGCGGATGAATCTACGAAAAACCGTTGAGCGGGTTCTGAGGCGTTGAGTGCTAGCTCTTCCCCTCGAGAAAACGCGTTGGAAAACAGCTTCTTAAGTGCATTCTCCTTTGCCATGCTGTCAACAGATTGGTGTCTGCCCATGCTGCTTTCGCTAGATGTGGCACCGGTGGACAGCACTCGCGCCTTAGCATCGCGATTCTGCGATTCGCGGCTTTGGGAGGGCTCGAGGTCAGAATTCTCCCTCCTCACGCCCAGATCTCCCCAGTCATCAGCGCCTGTCGATGGATGGCGAGGGAGACGGTGAACCTACCGAGAGCAGAGCGCTTCTTCATTGTGTCGATCCCGAATTCGCATCCCGATTTTGCAGATTGGTCAGTCATAGGCGCTCACGATGCTGCCCTCGACGGCCATGGCGAGGGCATGGGCGGCGTTTCGGGCGCCGAGCGCCTTGCAGGCCCGCTCGATGCGTTTCTTGACCGAGTCGCGGCTGATGCCGAGATGCAGGGCGATGTCGATCTGGGACATGCCGATGGCCAGCATGGTCATGACCTCGCGGCAGGCCGGGGTCAGATCGCTGGTCAGGGAGCGCAGCGAAAGCGTGTCGTGGAACAGCACATCAAGTTCGCGGATCTCATCGTCGGTGAACTCGCGATCGGCTCGGGCGCAGGAAAGGAAGGATCGCTTCAGCCCGATCATCTGATTCTTGGTCGAGAGAATGACGCCGAATCGCAGGTTATACTTGGCCGCATGTTCGAGAACCCTGACCGAACGCGGCGGGGTTTGGGAGCCTGCGATTTCAGACCAGCGAGCCGCACCGGAATTCGCTGCCGCCCATGCCAGAACCGGGTCGAGGAGCAGGAAATCCATCGCCGTGTAGTGTTCGAACCAGGCCCGCGGGAAGGAGGAATAGGCCAGTTCGGGGCGGAAGAATTCGTTCATTTGCAGGGCCAGAATGTAACCAGAGGTTGCAATCTGGGCGATGCGCAGATCGTGGCGGGCAAAGCCCGGCGCACGGGCGATCATGGCTTCGAGCGGGACGAAGGGCAGGGGTGTTTTCTTTTGCTTCAAGGCAGTGATCTTCGTAATTACAGTGTGTTCATAGGGTTTCTATATCAGGTTCCCAAATGGGCTACTCCGATGGGCGGCGGCGTTTAGGCAGAGATTCGTAAAACGGCAAGGGGTCGTTTTGCGACTCAAACACGCGCAGAGGTCGCAAAATGACGTTTCCCTCAACAACCATTGGGCGAAAAATCCTGGAAGATTCTTTCAACCGCCGCTGCGGGGAAACTTTCGATGTCACCTTTGCCGACCCTGTGTTGTGCGGCGAGATCGCTCATGGTTTCAGGCGGGCTCAAACCAACTCGGGAGCCATATTTTGACCACCTCGACACTTGCCAAGATCCTCCTCGCGGGGGCTTTCATCGTCCTGGCCGATGCGGCCATTGCCTCGACCACCGGCACCGGGATCGCAGCCGGGTTCGGCACGCTCAACACCGCACTTGACGGGCTGATCAAGGGGGCGGGTGGCTATCTGATCCTGATCCTTTCGGTGATCGTGGGCGGTGTGACGCTGGCGCTGACCGGGCGCTGGACCTTGGTCATCGTCTCGCTCGCGGTGGGTCTCTTCCTTGGCTACGGCATCACGATCATCAAATCGGTGGCCGGGATCACCGCCACGACCGACATGATCAGCTTTGAGGTCCCGGCTCTGGCCCCGTTGCCCGTCGCATTCGACGCCGTGGCACGCCCGATCTGAGCTGAACCCCGGCCCGGGTGCTGCCCCCGGGCCGCGACATTCAGAACCTGAGCCGCCCCGATCGATCCCTGATCCCGTTTCGTCCCAAACTCTACCCACCGGAGATCCCCCATGTCCGACCCTGTGATCCGCGTCGAACAGCATCTGCAGGATGTGCCGCGCATTCTCCTCGTCCCCATCGATGAGGGTCTGGCGGCTTTGCTGCCGGTGGGCTTTGGGCTCATGACCCAGCATCTGATCCCGGGGCTCGCGATGGGCCTCATCTCCTTCGCGCTCTGGAAGCGCTTCAAGGGCGAGGGCGGCGTGCCGCATGTGCTGGCGCTCCTCTACTGGGTGCTGCCGCGCCCGATGAACTTCTGCCGCAGCCTGCCCGACAGTGCGGTTTCGGTCTGGAGAGGCTGATGAATTTCGCGGTGATGGAAACATCGATGGGCCGCTTGCGCCGGGCTCGCAATGCCTTGGGGCTGGTGTGCCTCGCGCTGATCGGGTCAAACCTGCTTCTCTCCTGGCAGGTCTTGCAGACGCACAGCCAGACCATCTTGATACCTTCCCGGGTCAGCGATGGCATGGTGGCGCAAGGCGGCGGCGATGTGCGTTACCTTGAGGCGCTGAGCCTGGATGCGACCCAGGCCATGTACACGGTCTCGCCCGCCACGACGACTTACAGCCGTCAGGTCATCGAGCGGCTTTCCAACCCCATTGAACGCGATGCCCTTCTGAAACGCTTCGATGAAGTGGCCGAGGATATCAAGAAACGCGAGATTTCCACGGTCTTCCTGCCCGAGAAGATCGACCACGATCTGGCAAAGCTTACCCTGACCGTCTCCGGGCAATTCGCGACCTACCTCGGCACGACCCGGGTGTCGGAAGAGCGCCGCACCATCAGGGTCACCTTCTCCGAATTCGGCGGCTCGGTCCGCGTGGCGCGGATCGAGCGCCTGGTCGACCCAGTTCAAGTGCCGGAGGCCAAGCCATGAAGCGGATGGGTCTGTTTCTGTGCCTGGGGCTCATCACCTTGAGCACCTCGGCTTCGGCTGAGCAGCATCTGAGGATCGGCATCGACAAGACGGTTCACTTCACTGCCGCGGTGGGTGGCGTGACGCGGCTTTCGGTGCAGGGCGGTCGGATCCGCAAACTCGTGCATGGCGACAGCGCTTTCGAGACGATGAACGATGAAGAGACCGGTGACGTCTTCTTCCGCTACGCCGGGGATCAGGCGAAGCTCGTGCCCGAAACCGGCCATCTGATCACCGAGAGCGGAACGACGATCGCCTACGAGATCACGCCGCGTGCGACGTCGGATGCCGAGACCGTCGTGATCGAAATCACCGGCCAACCCGCCGCCACGATACCAAACACCGGTGCGGCCAACTCGCGCGCGGCGGAACCTGCTCCATTCCTCGACCCGGGTGCCACGGACATCTCAGGCGGTGGCTATGGCGAAGGATTGGTCGCTTTCGCCCGCGAGATGATCGTCAAACACATCGACCGCAAGCCCGCACCGCGCCTCGGCCATGGCGCTGTCGTGGCAAGCGATAGGGCAGGGGGCTTTCGCGCCCGTATCCTGGTGGCCAGTGGCGGCTCCAAGGGTCGCTATGTCCGGCCGCAGGACTTCCAAGGGTCTCATGTCCTCGCCGTCTGGGTTGAGAAATCCACGCTCACGCCGAACGAGCGCGCCTGGGTTCTGATCGTCGAGGGTGCCCGATGAGCGATCTACGCAAGGTACAGCAATGGAAGATCATGGGCCTCGCCGGGGTAGGGGGTGTCACACTCCTGGGCATCCTCGGCTGGGTGATGAATGCCTCGGAGGCCAATCTGGTCGGATCGGGTGATAGCCCCGCGATTGATCCGACGATCATCGCCGATGTCACCTCCTCGGCGAGCCCGGAGCTCTCCTGGATTTCTCAAAGCAAAGCCGAGATCGAGAAGCTGACAGCACAGGTCACCGAACTGACCTCATCGGTGACGGCGCTGAAAGAGGAACAGACAAAGCAGATCGCGGATCTGACGGCGCAATATGATGACGCGCTTTTGCGTCAGCAGCAGGACATCAATACCCTGAAGGGTGGCGAGGCTGCCGCTGGTCCCGATACTGCGGCCCAGGATGCCGGGCTCGGGCAGGATTTCGTGTCGGCGGTGCCGCATGGGGCAGGGGATCTTCCGGGGGTGAGGTCAGGAAATGCCGGGAAGGGGGGAGTTGCCAGCAGCACTGGAGCTTCTTCTGACGGGTTCGGGACGAGTTTCACGCTCGCGGCAGCACCGGGAAGCGAGAAAGCCTCCGGGCTGCAGGGGCCGGCGCAAGCCGCTGGCGTCAATGGCGGTGATCCCGCAGACGGCACTGTGGCGGCTGCGGCCGCGCAGGACTCGCATGTGCGCAAGCTTGAGAGCTATGTTCCGGCGGGCAGCTATGCCCCGGCCATGGTCATCGCAGGCGTCGATGCTTCCGCCGGCGTGAAATCTCAGGAGAACCCGGTGCCGGTTCTGCTGCGGCTGACCGGTCCGGTCACCACGGCGGCGGCAGGCGCGGGCCCGGGCAGCAGGGTGGATCTCACCGGTTGCACCGTTGTGGGGTCGGCTGCGGCCGATCTTTCGTCCGAGCGGGTCTATGTCCGGCTCACCACGCTCACCTGCCTCAACCATCGTGGCGAAGTGCTGGAAGTCCCGGTGGCCGGCATCGTCGTCGGCTCAGGTAAGGCGGGCGTGCGCGGCAAGGTCGTCTCGCGCGAGGGCACCCTGGTCCGCAACGCCGCCATTGCCGGCGTCCTGCAGGGCATCGGTCAGACGGCCTCGGGCTCGGCGCAATCGGTCACCGGATCGGACAGTCTCGATACGACGGTGGGCGCAATTGCCGGCGCCTCGGCGGCCGGCGCGCTCGGAGGCGGCATCTCCGGCGCCGCCAATACGCTGGCGCAATATTACATCCAGCGCGCCGAACAATATCAGCCGGTGGTTTCGCTCTATGGCGGCACCTCGGTCGAAGTGGTCTTCCTCGATGGAGTGGATTTGCGATGACACCGCGATTTGGCGGCAAAACGGCATCGGGTATCGCCCAGGTACTCCGCCCGACCCTTGCGCTTTGCCTGGCCTTGACGCTCGGCGCCTGCGCGTCCTCCAACACCGAGCAGGATTTCCTCTGCCCGGCCCAGATGGGCTCGCCTTGCACAACGATTGCTGCGGCCGATGGGGCAGGGTCCTCGGGCCAGCCGGTGCAGGAACGTGGCGAAGACACGCTCGCGGGCAGTTTGACCCAATCCCCGCTCTCGCATGGCAAAGCCGGGAAGGCCGGTACCGCGGCCCCCATGGGCGATGGCGGCTTTGCCTATGATGCCGGCTCCTACCGCCTGCCGGAAAAGGTCGGCACGCTCTGGATCTCCCCCCATGCCGAGGGCGAGACCCTCTATGAGGCCACTTTCGTGCATTTCCTGATCCTGCCCGCCACCTGGGGGGATCGGCCATGAAAGCGCTGAATGGGCTCTTCGCCAGCCTCTTTGACGATCCGGATTGGAGCGAAGGCGCACCCGAGGTCCTGGCTGGGCAAGTCGTCTCGGACCTTTTGCCCTGGCGTCTTTACGAGGCCAAGAACGAGCTCTTCGTGAATGTGGACTCGACGGGTTTCATCTTCGAGGTAACCCCGCAGGTCGGCACCGCCGATCTGACCCCGACGCTGACCTCGATCATCCAGTCCCGCGCGCCGCGCGAGGCCACGATCCAGATCCTGAACTGGACCTCGCATGACATCGACGCGCCTTTGCTCACCTGGGCGCAGCACCGCTTCCGCCATGGCGATCTTGTCCGCGAAATGGCCGGGTCGCGCATGCGGCACCTGCGCGGGGCGCGCTTTGGCACCGATCATGGCGTCAAAGCCATCCCGCATGTGCGGCGGGTCTTCCTCGCTGTCTGGATCGACGGCAGCGGGGATCTCACCGGCGAACGTGAGCTTCTGGAATTCCGCTGCGCCCTGATCGCGGGTTTTGGCGGTGAAGATGGCGTCCGCAAGGTGGCCCCGAAAGAGTTCCTGAAGCTCATCGCCGAAATCCTGCACGCGGGCTCACGCGGCTGGCCGGACTACATGCCGGATCAGTTCCTTAACCACCAACTGCCCGGCGCCGGCCTCAAGGTGCGGCGCGCCTCGCTCGGGTTTCAGGGGGAGCCGGAACTGTCGGTGGCCTCGGCCTCTGTCACGCGGTTCCCGAAGGAATGGTCTGCGGCCTTCGGCGCAGTCCTGAACGGTGTCCCTGACAATGCCGCGCATCGCCCAATCGGACCGGTCCTGACCTCACTCGTGATGCGGCTGCGCCCCAAGGACAAAACCCTGGCCTTCCTCAACCGCCAGCGCGCCGGTCTCATGCACACCATGGGTACGGAATTCGCCAAATGGGCTTCTAACCTCGCGGAGAAGAAGGCGGAGTTCGACGGGCTTGTGGCCCAGGTCGAAGGCAATGAGCGGCTTCTCGAATGCGTCTTCCTGATCTCGGCCTATGCCAGGGGCGGCGATGCCGAGGCCAAGTCGGCTCTGGCCGAACTGGCCAAGATCTACCGCTTTGCAGGCTTGACCCTTGGCGATGACACCTATCTGCAATTGCCGCTGTTCCTGTCCTCGCTTCCCTTCACGGCCTCCGGCAACCGGATGACGGACCTGAGGAAGTTGCAGCGAATGCGGCTTTTGAAGGCGGAAGCCGCCGTCGCTTTCGCCCCCATCCATGGTGAATGGCTTGGGGCGGGGGAGGGCAAGGGCGTGCTCCTTCTCGGCCGTCAGGGTGGGATCTTCGACTGGGACAATTTCCGCTCGAGCGGCAACTTCAACGTGGCGGTGCTCGGCAAGTCGGGTGCTGGCAAGTCGGTCTTCATGCAGGAATTTGTGGCCTCGATCTATGCCCGCGGCGGCAAGATCGTGGTGATCGACGACGGCTATTCGTTTCGCAACACGGTCGAGCTCTTCGGCGGCACCTTCGTCGATTTCGAAGCCGATTGGACGATCCGGCTCAACCCCTTCTCGATGCTCTCCGAAGAGGCGATGGCCGCCCCGGAATACCGCGCCGAAGCGATCGAGCTTCTGACCCGGATCGTGGCCTCGATGGCCGCCTTGGGCAAGAACGCCCAAGGTCGGGTGCAAGAACTGGAAGAGAGCCATATCGCCGAAGCGGTAGCCCGGGTCTGGGACATGAAGGGCCGGGAGGGGGAAGTGGGCCACGTCCATGAGCTTCTGCAGGCCCATGCTTCTGATCCGCGCATGGCGGATGTCCTGACCAAGATGGCGCCCTTTGTGGGCGAAGGGGTCTATGCGGCTTACCTCAAAGGGCCGGCCACGATTTCGCTCGGGGCGGATTTCACGGTGGTGGAACTGAGCCGGATCAAGGGGCAGCGCATCCTGCAGGATGTGGTTCTGCAGATTGTGATGTTTCTGTCCTCCGAGCTCATGTACAAGACGGCCCGCGATATTCCGGTGGCCTTGGTCATCGACGAGGCCTGGGATCTTCTCAAGACCGAGGCCACGGCGCGCTTCATCGAAGCCCTGGTGCGGCGGGCGCGAAAATACAATGCGGCGCTGATCACCGGCACGCAGAGCTTCCGCGACTATGAAGAAAACGCCGCCGCCCGGGTCTGTCTGGAAAATTCGGACTGGACCGTGGTTATGGCCCAGAAGCCCGAAACCCTGGACCTTCTGGCCTCGGAAAAGCGCCTCGCCGTCACCTCCGGCATGCTGCACCAGCTCAAATCCATCGCCCCGGTTCAGGGCCTCTATTCCGAGATGGCGATCAAGGGGCCGGAAGGCTGGGTCTTTGGCCGGCTCCTCCTCGATCCCTTCTCGCTCGCGATGTTTTCCAGCCGGGGCGAGACGGTCGAGCGGATCCGGCGCCTCCGCCAGGAGGGCGGGCTTTCCATGGTCGATGCAATCCGCCGGGTGGCGGAAGAAGGGAATGCGAGATGAACGACAGGACAAACCTTGTGGCGGCCCAGGTTGCCGCACCGACCGCGACGGGACAGGCGCCGGTCTTTGCCCCCTCTTCCCCCGTCCCGGGGACGTCTTCCGAAGCGCAGAGGTCTCAAAAGCTGCAGCGCTTTCTGGAACTGGCGGTCACCGGGATCATCAGCATGGCGGCCACGCTGGCGCTGGTGACGGCACTCAGCCCGAGCCACCACGCGGGCTCCAAGCCCCTGGCGGTTCTGGACGCCGACCGCGCGGCAGAGACTTTCGTGCGCTCGCCCGGCATCTCCGACCTAGACGAGCAGGCCTTCGGCGATGCCGTCACGCGCTTTCATGGCGCGCTCCTGAAGGAAATGCTGCGCTACGGCGCCAAGACGGGGACGGTGGTGCTCTCCAATTCGGCGGTCCTTGCGGGAGAGGTGCCGGATGTCACGGATCTTCTGACCCAGAACGCCATCCGGAGAATGAAGTGAAGGGCGGGGCGGAAGCGGCGGGTTTCGCGCCTCTTGATCCGGGGGATATCCCGGGATGGGGGGAGGGGCCTGATAATGCGATCTGGACCGATCCTTTGGTCGCGGTGAGTGCTGATGCGGAAGCATCTCAGGAAAGAGGGGAGGGGTTGCAGCCTCATGTCCGCTCGTCGCTCCTCGGGCGCTGGCTGCGGCGCGGTCTCATCGCGGTGGCCTGCGGGATCGTGGTTCTGGGCTACGGGGCGCTGGCCGATCTGCAGCTCACGCTCAATGGTTCAGAGAGCCTGCCGGAAACGGCCTATCTGCAATGGCACTGGCCCAAGGTTTACTGGCATGGCGCCGTGGTGGCCGTGCCACCGCCTGCGATCTTTGGGGATAAGCTCGACGGCTATTCCATCGTCAAGAAAGTGGGCGGAATGCCCGGCGATCCGATCCGCAACTTCGGGGATCAGGTCTGTGTGGCCGGCACTTGCTATGCCGCCGAAATGCGGGATGGTAGGGCCTTTGCCGAGCTTCTGCCCTCGGGCACGGTGCCGGAGGGCATGCTGGCGGTCTTTGGTGAAGCGCCGAATTCACTCGACAGCCGTTACCAGACTTTCGGTTTCGTCCCTATGGCCGATGTCGAAGCCGTAGGCGTGCCCTTTCCCGGCTTCCCCTCCTGGCAGGAGGTGGCCACATGGCTTGGGCAAGAGTGGTGACCCTGAGCCTAGCGATCGGACTTGGCGCCACGGTCCCGTCGTCTGCACGCGACCTTGGGAATTTCGGCGAGGTCTTCCCGATTGCCGAACCCGATCTTCTGGCCCTGATCAAGGCGAAGATCAGCGCCATGATTGCCGATGGCGGGATGGAGCGATTGACCGCCGAGATGCAGGGTAAGGCGCAGACCTATGCCAACCGCCCCAAAGGTCTGGCCTTGCCGAGGGCAACCGAAAACCGCAGTTTCAGCCTCGATCTGTCGATCCGGGTTGACCACGATCTGGCCGATCAGAACGGCGTGGTCTTTGCGGCGGCAGGCACGGTGGTGAACCCATTGGCCTGGTCGGGGTTTGACAAGACGATCCTTTTCATCGACGGCGACGACCCGGATCAAGTGGCCTGGGCCGTTAGCCAAGGCAATGAGCTGGACAGTCTGATCGTCCTGACCCAAGGCGCACCGCTTGATCTGAGCAAGACCTGGGGCCGCCGCTTCTGGTTCGACCAGTCGGGCATTCTGGCCAACCGCTTCCAGATTGCCCGTCTCCCCTCCCGGGTAACCCGTGCCGACCCGGTCATGCGGGTGGATGAGGTGGCGCTGCCGCAAGATGGCTCACCATCGGAGGCGCCGACCAAATGATTGCCCGCCTCCTCCTCACACTCACCCTCGCCGTCATGGGCCTTACGGATCAGGCCTTGGCCAAATGCAATGCGAAGTTCCTCAATCCGCTGACCGAAGTCTGCTTCGATTGCATCTTTCCGATTTCCATCGGGTCGATTTCGCTCTTCGGCTCGCGGCCCGACACGCCGAACCCCGGTTCGCCGTTCTGCATCTGTGGCGGGGTCCCGCCGCGGGTCGGCTTCGCCATCGGCCTCTGGGAGCCGGTGCGGCTGACCGATGTCGCCGATGAGGCGGGCTGCTTTGTGAACCTCGGCTTCAAGATGAACATGGGTCTCTTCGCTTTGGGCAAGGATGCCGTCACCGTCGATGATGTCGGTTCCGAGGGTTCCCGCTGGCAGGCGCATTACTATTACTACCCGCTGCTCTCCTGGCTCGGCACGCTGATCGACGGGCTTTGCCTGGAAAGCTCCACCTTTGATGTGGCCTATATGAGCGAATTCGACCCGCTCTGGCAGGATCCGGAACTGGCCACATTGATCAACCCCGAGGCGGTCCTCTTTGCCAATCCGGTGGCACAGGCCGCCTGTGCTGCCGATTGCGTGGCGGCCTCCTCCGGCCAGCTCGGCAATGACAAGCTCTTCTGGTGCAACGGCTGTCAGGGCGGGCTCTACCCGATGACCGGGGACGCCAATGAGCATTACGGCGGGGTGCAGGCATCGGAAACCGTGGCAGCCAAGCTCCTGGCGCGCATGCACCGTTTCGGCTTGGCGCGCCGTACCTCCGGATCGGGCGCGCTCTGTCAGCCGAAGCCGGCGCCGATCCTGCCCAAATCGCAATACCGGTTCCAAATCACCCGGCCCAAGGCCAAGACCTCCGGCCGCTATGCCTGCGGACCCTTGGGCTCCTCAACCCAGTTCGTCGACTCCGGCCGGGCATATCCTTTCAAAGGCGAAAGCTTCGGCTGGCTCACCTGGAGGAAACACAATTGCTGCGCGCTTTGATCAGGGCGGGCCTTGTCCTGCAATTCCTGTCCGGAGTGGCTTTGGCAGACGAGCCAATGCCGCAATTTGCGCCGGGGGCCACTGGCTCTGTGGGCGTCGATGTGACGGGTCTCATGAACAAGGCCGCCAAGGATGCCGAGGCCTTGAAGGAAAGCCTGACAACAGCCGCACCGCAGGATCTCGGTGCTTTCGCCTCCAGCCTGAAAGCAATCGAAGGTCATGCGATGAACGACCCGAGGCTGCGCGAATTGCTCGGGATCACATCGGATGCCGCCGTCAGGGAAGACGACAAACCGGGCTACGGCGAGGCCCGCGTTTTGGTCTTTGCGAGCCTCGCGATGCCCAGCTCATCGCTGCGCCAAGTCCTTCTGGATGCCGACCGCCTGCATGGCGTGGTCGTCTTCCGCGGCTTCCTTGAAAACTCCGTGTTCAAGACTGGCGATGCCCTGCGCGCGGCTTTGGGGAATGGCGAGGCGCCGAAGGGTTTTGCCATCGATCCCACGCTCTTCAGCCGGTTCCATGTGAGCGCGGTGCCGGTCGCTGTCGTCTTGAGTACACCTCTGGCCACTTGCGAGACCGAGGATTGTCTCCAGGACCCGCTCCCCGCCCATGACCGGCTGTCAGGCAATATCCCGCTCGAGACAGCACTCAACCTCGTGGCGGCAGGGCAGGGGGATGCAGCTTCCACCGCTAAAGCGATCCTCGACCAAGCAGGGTCGGACCGGGCCGCCGAGTTGGGTGCAGCACCATGAGGTTCTCCTGGGTCTTGGCCCCGATCTTCAGCCTCATGGCCGCCGGCGTCTTTGCCGATCCGATGACGGATGCCGCAGAGGACGGGCGCGCTGCGGCGGCACCGCTGGTTATCGCTCCCGGCAGTCCGGTCTTTACCGAAGAGATGATCGGCAAGACCGTAACGCCCTATGCCACGGTTGCACCGCCAGAAACCGCGCTGACCGATACCACCATCGAGGACGCGGCGCGACTGCGCGCGGCCGGGTCCTCGACCGAAGCTGCAGCCCTGCAATCCGAGACCACCGCCACCACCAGCAACCCCAGGCGGGATATTCCTGCAACCGACCCAGGACTGCGGCGCGCCGACTCTGCCCTGACCGGAGCTGATGCAATCGCCGGAGGTCTCTTCAGCGCCACCGGAAACCAAGGCGAGGGCTGCACCGCCGAGGGTCTGCAGAGCGCGGGCGTGATCGAGCGTTCCTGCCAGCGTGTTGTCGCGACCTCGGCCAGTACCTGCCAGCTTGCGCTTGATGTCGCGGTCATCAAGACCAGCCGCTATGCGTGCGACGAGGCAGGGGATACCCATGAATGTGCCACACTTGCCGCCAATCTCTCCTGCCACGAGACCGGCAGTACCTGTCTGAACCTCGGGATGGATGGCAGCTGCCTTGCCCTCCGCAAGAGTTTTGACTGTATCGATGTCACGGGTGATCTCTCCCCGGCCCGGCAGGTGGGCGAGGCCACGACCGAGATCGCCGAGACCAAGCGCGGCACCTGTGACAGCATCGGCGCAAGTTGCGCCGCCGACGAGGCAAGCTGCACCTCGGGGTCCGAGACCCGCATCATCAATGGTGTTCCCATCACCCGGGCCTGTTGGGCTTGGGAAAAACCCGTCTCCTGTCAGGCTGAGGGCTCCGAGAACACCTGCGGGGTCTTCGAGGCCGATCAAAGCTGCCACAAGATCCAGAGCGACTGCGTGGTCCAGTCCGATGACGGGGCCTGCCTGCAATGGGAGGATCGCTACCGCTGCGACGGCACGTCGGATGCCCAGTCAGCCTCCTGCTCGGAATTGCGGGTCTGCGCGGGTGGCTATTGCGAGACGGTTACCCCTGAACCGCCCAGTCCCGGGTTCGGTCCTGCCGCAGCATGGCTCGGGGTCCTGGGCAGCATGGCCAAGGATGCAACTCGGGATAGCGCCGGGCAGATCATCCGGATCTTCAATGGCACGGCGTCAAGCTGCCGGGTCGGCGCCATCGGGGTTTTGAACTGCTGCAACGATTCCGGCTGGGGCAACCATATCCTTGGCGAATGCAGCGGTGACGAACTGGCGCTCGCGGATCGCGCGGCCCTGGGGGCCACACATTACATCGGTTCTTACTGCGCAAAACGCTTCTTTGCCTGCCTGCAGGTCAAGCGCGTCTACTGCGCCTTCAATTCCAAGCTGGCCCGCGTCTTTACCGAACAAATGCGCGCACAAACGAACACGGACTTCGGAACGACCAAGGTCTCTTACCGCCTCGTTGCGGAAAACTCGGGCGAAGACAATCCAATCATCCGCTTTGAGCCGATCCCGGGGACTGGCCCGCAATGCGACGGTGCAACCGTGGAACAGATGGAGGCCCTCGATCTGGAAAAGTTCGACCTCTCCGAGGCTTTCGCCGATCTGACCGGGAATGTCGCCGTTCCCTCGATGGAGATCATCCGTAGTTTCCTCGCCACCCGTCTTTGAGATCAAAACCGATGACGTTGACTCGCCGAACCCTCCTTCTGACCTCAATCGCAATCCCGGCATTTCTGAGTGCCGGGTCCGCCCTAGCCGAGGGCCATCCCCGCATTGGTCTGATCTTCGTCGGCGCCAGCTGGTGCCCGGTTTGCCATGCGGCGGCGGCGGTTCTGGCACCAGCCGCCGTGCGCTCCGGCATCGACATTCTGGTCGCCTCACAAGACGGCAAACCGATCCAGCCCTGGACCGCCTTCGTCGACGCACGCGGCAATCCGATCACCGCGGCCATCCATGCGATTCCGGTGCTGCTGTTCGTCGACCTCGCCGAAGGCAAGGTCGTGGGCCAGATCGCTGGCTTCCAAAGCCCCGGTCAATATCTCGGCGCCGTCCGATCCACACTTCTATCCGCCGCGAGCGCAGGCCATGGCTGATCGGTGCCGTCGCCCTTTCACGTCCGTCATATGCCTGATGGCTCTTGGCGCCGTCGCCATCTCCTCCGGGGCCAGGGCCGAAGACGGCCACGCTTTCGGCTTCTGTGCCGACAAAATCCAGGTCGGATGGAACTTCTACTGTGATCCGGCGCGCAAGCCGAATCCGAAGGCGCCAAAGGCGGAATCCCGGAAAGAGGAAGTGCCCGCGCCGCAACCAACCTCCTACCCTGCGACCGATGCCATCGACAAAGCCCGCAAGGACCTTGATGAGCTGAAGAACCGCGCCATCCTCGAACCCAGCCCGGAGAACCTCTCGGCCTATATGTTCGCCCAGAAGGCCATGGTCGATCAGGCCGGCCGCTTTGCCGATGTCTGGGAGCGCGTTCTCTTCCGCACCCCGGATCTCGATGCCAACCAGACCTATCCTCTAAGCCAGATGGGCGGTCAGGTCTTCCAGGACCAAAAGCGGGTCAAGTGGGAGGAGGCCCTGCGTCAGGCTTCCGACAATCTGGGCTTCATGGTGGTGGTGACCGACGAGAAGACCTGTCCCCTCTGCGCCAAGGAGCTGGAAGTCATCAAGCTGATAGAGAAGAACTACGGCATTACCCCGCTGGTCGTAGCCAAGGATGGCTCGAAGCATCCGCTCTATCCGGATGCCCAACCTGACAGAGGCCAGTTGCGCGCCCTGGGGCTCGATGCCCACCCGACCCCCTTCATCGCTCTCGTTGAGCCGCGCTCGGGTCGGGTCGAACCCTTGGGCAGCGGGCTTTTGACCGAGGATGTCATCCTCGAACGCGTCTTCGTGGTGAGCCAGGTGCCACAAGGCCAACGCTATGTGGAGACACCCTGATGTTGTGTTCCCTCCTTCGCGGGCTGGTCCTCGCTGCCCTGATGCTGAACCAGATGGCGCAAGCGGTTCGGGCCGATGACATCGGCACCGATCTCAAGAATTTCTGGGAGCGGGCAGGGGGCGGGGTGAACCTGAGCCGCCCCACCGCCTATCAAGGCCAGATGGGCGGCTTCGTCACCCTGGGCTCGCTCTACGTGCGCACCCGGCCGCGCAACACCGGGCTTTTCAACCTGCAGCTTCCTTCCGTCCGCGCCGGTTGCGGTGGCATCGACATCTATGGCGGAGCGTTTTCCTTCATCTCGAAGGAGGAACTGATCGATCTGGCCAAAGCGATCATGCAGAACGCCTCGTCCTACGCCTTTGAACTGGCCCTCGAAAGCCTGTCACCCGCCGTCCATGAACAGATGGTCAAGCTCCGCGACCTCGTCCAGAAGATGAACGCACTGAACATCAATTCCTGCGAAACGGGCCAGCTCCTGTCGGGCTCGCTCTGGGCCGAGGTCGACGGCAACACGCAAAGCGTGTGCAAGACCGTCGGTACCATGTCGGGGCGCTTTGCCGATGCCCTTTCCGCCCGCTATGGCTGCGGCTCCGAGGGCAAGACCACCTCGACTCTCGCCGCAGCCTCCGGCGCCATGAAAGATCAGGTGCCGGTTGACGTGAACTACGCCTGGAAGGCCATCAAGAAAAACGCCCTCCTCGCCGGAAACCCCAAGCTCGGCGAACTCTTCATGACCCTCTCCGGCACGATCATCACCCGCGCCGCCGCCAACGATAACGAGGGACCGCACCATCAGGTCATCACGCCGCGCGCCTTTACCCCCGACATGATCGAAGCCTTCGTCGAAGGAGGCACCCTCAAGGTGCTGCACTGCGATGAGACCGACAAATGTCTGGCCCCGACGCTGGTCGATGTGACCATCCCGCAATCTGAAGCCTTCTACGCCAAGGTCAGCACGATTCTGCAGGGCATCTCCGACGCGCTGCGCGATGACACCAAGCTCTCCCCTGACGCCGTAGGCCTGATCGGCATGACCTCGGTCCCGATCTACGACACTCTCAAGACTGCCCGCGCTTACAAGTTCCAGTTCACCGACGACGAGATCGCCCTCATCTCCGAACTCGTCGCGATAGATTGCGCCATGCGCTACACCCAAGACGCCATGCAGGAACTCGCGAAATCGGCGTCCAACACCGATGCCTTTGGTTCCATCATCGAGGAATTCCAGCAGTCGGTGTCCAAGACCCTCGACGCCTTTGGGACCTTCCGAAATGAAGCGCAGGAGAAATATGACCATGCGATTGCTGCGCTCACCAAGCTGCAGATGGCGAAGTCGGTGCTGGCGGCGTCAGGGGCGGCGAAGTTTGCGTCGCAAATGGGGAATGGGGAGTGAACTGGGCCCGCACCGGATGGAGTGCCCCTACTGAAGTGGTCCGCCAACTGGGATATGATGATCCCACTCTTTGGAGGACACGAAGATGACAGGAAAGCGAGAGAAACCCGAGAACATCGTTTTGAAGCTGTGCCAGGTTGAAGTTCCGCAAGGCCGGAGCAGGTCGGTTAGGATGCGGTGGGTCAGATAGGCGTCACGGTTCAGGCCTACTTTCGATGGCACAAAGAGCATGGCGGAATGAACCGTGATCAGCTGAGGCGACTGAAAGAGCTTGAGGTCGCGAACCAGCGTCTGCGGCGCACCGTCTCGAAGCCGACCTTGGACAAGCTGATTCCCACCGAGGCCGCATTGGGAAACTTCTGAGCCCTTCACGCCGCCGCCGTTGCATTGATCATGTGCGGCAGACCCTTAGCGTATCCGAGCGCCGGGCACTACCATTCATCCCGGACCACTCAATTGTGCGGGGCAGTCCACGAGACGGAGCAAAACCTTGGGTTGATTAGGTTGATCGATCGGCAATTCTTGGACACATTTTTCTACGGTGTCCGGCAGATCACACGCCACCTGCAGAACGAAGGGCAAGGCGTACACCAGAAGTGCACACTGACTGGTACCTCACGGTCTAACTGCCGATTCAGAATTTTGCCACCCGCCAAGCGAAGAACCCGCTCATAGGCATGCAAAGGCAGCGACACATCGCCCGGATAACAATGGCCATCCTCGCCAGGTCACGAGCGCGTTTCTGGCTTGCATCCCAGTCGAAATACGCGACGGCTTTTGCTAGGATGTCACGCACCTCGGACACCCGTTCAACCTGTTCAAGCTCTCACCCCAGCCGCCGAATTCCGGCATCACTACAGGGGTTGCCCGAGGTCGCTTTCGCAAATTTTGCGTCGGAAGGCATGGAGCGCTTGGAAGTTGAGCCCCGACCGTTCCGACATTTCCTTGATCGGTTAGCCCCGTTCGATGATCTGCGCGAGGTCACCCTGTTTGAAATCGTCGCTGATATTCCTGTGCCTATCGTGGCCGCCTTGTCTCAAAGTCAGCGAAGAAGTCGCCCGCTAATCACGGGTCTAGTCAGCCATGGCCGACCAATCTAAGGCGATTCGCTTCCGGCAGACCAGGTTCGTGGCACATAATGCGCTCAGCCACAGCATATAACCACGAATTATAGCTCCAATTGCTCGTTCCTTCCATCGTGTCCGACCCAGTGTATAGATCGAATTCGTCGGTCGCGCGTGGAGGAGCATTCAAGAGCGTGGACGACATCGAAATGAGGGAGGAAAGAATGAAAACTTGGCTATCCTTGATTCTTGGCACATGCTGCATCGCCGCAATATCGACTAATGCGGCGCAGGCAGACGATACTGTCACTTTGCGCATGGGAACCCATCTTGCCACGACCTCAGACGGGGTCATGCAAGGAGCGCAGATCTTCATCGACACCGCCGAAAAGGCTTCTGGTGGCACGCTGAAAATCCAGCTCTATCCGAGTGAACAGGCTGGCAAGGCCTTCCAGATGTATGATCTGGTGAAAGCTGGCGCCGTGGATATTGCTGACACGGCCACGTCGTATCTCAGCATTGACAAGATGCCCTTGCTGGGCGTGATGGAGTTGCCCGGACTGGCGAAAAGCGCCTGCTCGGTTTCGCAAGAGATGGACAAGCTTAGCCAGCCGGGTCAGCCGATTTTTGAACACGACCTTAAGAACAGCGGAGTCCGGGTGCTCGCCTATCTGCCCTATCCGCCCTATGGCCCCGCCGCGGCGCGCAGTGCTGTCAACTCTGTTGCAGATCTCAAGGGCATGAAGATGCGGGTGGCCGGCGGCCTGATGGAACATACCGTCGCCGCGATCGGCGGGGTTTCGGTGAAGTTGGGCTCCCCGGAGGTCTATCAGGCTTTGCAGCGCGGCACCATCGACACGGTTATGTTCTCTTACCTTTCGGTGAAGAACTACGACCTTGCTTCTGTTGCGAAATTTGGCACCACAGGGTTCAGCTTCGGCACCCCGGGCGACATCTTTATCGTGTCGGATGCGAAGTTCAATTCGCTGACAGCACAGCAGCAGGATGCGCTGATCAAGGCAGGCCAAGCGGCGAGCACACACTGGTGCTCCTATGTCGATGAACATGAAGCCGCCAATATCGAGGATTCCAAGAAGGCAGGCATGTCGATCCATACTTGGACGGCGGATGAGATTGCCACGCTGAAGACCATGACCAGTTCGGTTGCCGGAGAGTGGACCGATCAGATCGAGAAGCGCGGCGAGCCAGCTAAAGCCGTGGTCGAAGCCTTCGAGGCAGCAATGGCCAATTGACCTGTGACAGGTGGCGGGAGGATCAAACTCCGGCCACCTGACGCCTTCCTCTTGTCCATGGAGCCCCCTCTTGAACCTCATTCAGAACCCCGCGTCAGGGAACGGGCGCCTTCGCGCGGCCAGCGCTTTCGCAGATCGCATTCTAAAGCATCTCGAATCCGTGATGCTGGTCATCGCCTGCATTTCCCTGGTTGCGATGATGCTACTCATCTTTTCTGATGCCTGCATGCGCTACTTCGTGAACAGTCCTGTGGCCTTCGCGCCCGATGTGGTAACGCTCTACCTTACCTCGGCCGCGTTCCTGCTGACGCTTTCCTACAACCTTCGCAATGGCGTTCACATCAGTGTTGACCTTTTTTCGCACTATATGAGCAAAAGGTTCGGAAACCTCGCACTCGGCCTTTCCTTTCTGATTGCCGCGCCGCTGGTTTTGATCATGGCCTACTCGATCGCGCTCTCGACGTGGAGTTCATGGCTGCAAGGTGAAGCCCTTGTCGGTATCACCCCGCTGCCTTTGTGGCCAAGCAAGGCGATCGTCGCCCTGTCCATGTGCCTCATGGGGATTCGTCTTTTGCATCTCGGCCTGTTCGATTTCCTGGCCGCAGTCACGGATGATGATTCACTCGCCTATTCCATGCCATCGCTGGAATCGAACCCCGAAGAGGAAATGGTCTGATGGCTGCATTGCTTGGAGTTACGGTACTTTTGATCCTGCTTGTCATCGGGGTCCCGGTTGCTTTGTCGCTGATCATCTCCGGATCGCTCGGGCTATATCTAGTCGGAGGCATGCAACTTCTGCTAGGCATTGTCAGCACGACGCCGACGAATTCGATCCAAAGCTACGAGTTCGTCACGATCCCCATGTTCATCCTGATGGCGAATCTCGTGATAGCCAGTCGGGTAAGCGACGACATGTTCAACGTGGCAAAGGTCTGGATGGGCCGGGTGCCCGGTGGTCTCGCCCATGCGACTGCGATTACCGGTGCAGCTTTCGGGGCGATCTCCGGGTCGAGCACCGCTGCGGCCGCCACGCTTTCCTCAACCAGCATTCCCGGAATGTTGAAGCAGGGTTACAGTACCAAGCTGGCAACAGGCGTCGCGGCGATTTCGGGGACGCTGGCGATGCTTATTCCGCCGAGTGTGGCGATGATCATCTATGCTTTGCTCGCCAATATGAGCGTTGGGGATATGCTGATTGCCGGCGTAATTCCTGGCATCTTGATCAGCCTGACAATCATGGGAACGGTCGCCTTTCTGGTATGGCGCCACCCGGAACACGCACCCCCTGGGCAACGCTACTCCATGTGGGAGAAAATCGCCGTCCTGAAGTCCGCGTGGACTTTCATGTTTCTCTTCCTGGCTGTGACGGGGATCATATATACCGGGGTCGCGACGCCGACAGAGGCTTCTGCCTTCGGGGCCGTCGGGGCCCTGTTCTTGGCAGCCGTCCGACGCACTCCGCTCAGTGAATTCCGCAAGGCGCTTATCCTGACTGCGCAGGCCAGTTGCATGATCGGGTTCATTGTGCTGAGTGCAATGATCTTTGGCTACTTCCTGACATTGTCGCAAATCACCCAGACCATCATCGACACCTTGGCTCATTCGGGTATTCCGCCCTGGATCGTCATCATTTTCCTGGTGTTCGTGTATCTGATCCTGGGCTGTTTCATGGACATCGTGGCGATGCTCATCCTTACGGTTCCGATTGTACACCCTCTGATCGTTCAGCTCGGCTACGATCCGATCTGGTTTGCTGTGATCACGATCGTGATGGGTGAAGTCGGGATGGTCACGCCGCCGCTGGGGATGAATGTCTTCGTCATTTCCAAATACACGGGAATTCCGACCTCGGATATCTTTCGTGGATCGATGCCGCATGTCATCGCGCATCTTCTTGCAGTGGGGGTCCTTCTGCTGTTCCCGCAGATCATTCTTTGGCTACCCCAAACAATGCACTAGGTGTGTGATCATTTGGGGTGATCGTGGGAGCCTTTCACCGGAAGGGAGCAGTGTGGGAAAAGTGAGCCGCGGAGCGCCACGACCACGCTACGCGATCAGGGCTGGAGCACAGCGATTGCAAGGCACGCACGCGCGGCTAAGGCGAGAAATTGGGGGTCAATCCGAAGACTGTGGCCAAGTGGTTCAAGCATGCGACATGACCTGCCACGGCCCATTGATTTTGCGGGTTTTCTTGCGCGACCACAGCCTTCAGAAGGATCACTGAAGCTGAAGGAGGGTTCAGATGCGCGATGGTGGGAGTGGGTTTGTCGGCCGCTGTGAGGTTGTTGAGCCACGTCGAAGGAAACGTCGGTGGCCTGATGAGGTCAAGGCCCGGATTGTGGCCCGGAGTTCGGGTGGTAGATGTCGCGCGGCGTCATGACATGCAAGCTCAACCATCTTTCCGAGTGGCGTCGCCAGGCGCGGCTAGGGCTGTTGGTCCTGCCTGAGGTTTCTTTGAAGGGACGGGGATCACTCTACGATTTCCCCTCTGAGCCGAGCTTTGTGCCGCTGGCGATTGAAGGACCTTCTGACTTGACGTCGGAGGCCGCTCTCCCTGCTGATACTGGCCATCCATCAGTTGAGATCGTGACGATGGAAATTGGGGCCGATGTTGTGGTGCGGTTTCCTGGCGGCGTCGCGGTAGACCGTGTTGTTGCGCTGGTTCGTGCGCTGCGCGGGGCGGCATGATCGTCGCGGGTCAACGACTGCCGATCCTGATTGCGACGAAGCCGGTGGACTTCCGCTGCGGCCATCAGGCTTTGGCGCTGATGGTGGAGACCGAGTTGAAGCCCGATCCGCATTCCGGAGTAACGGTGGTCTTTCGTTCTAAGCGAGGGGACCGGTTGAAGATCCTGGTCTGGGTGGGCCATGGACGCGCCACTGGTCCGAGCGGCCATGGCGCAAGACCGGGATGGTGCTGATCAACAAGCTCCTCGAACAGGGCAGCTTTGCCTGGCCGAAGGTTCAGGACGGGGTGATGCGGGTGTCGCGGGCACAGTTGTCGATGCTGCTCGAAGGCCTGGACTGGCGGCGGGTTATCGCCCAGAGGGTATTGCCTCCGACTTCGGCGGGATGATCAAGAAGTTGATTTTGTCTTTGTTTTACTGAGATTTCCTGCCTGTATCGGGTAGGAAAGCGCATGTCGAAGCTCCCGGACTTGCGCCAGTTCCCCGACTTGGCCAGCTCGAAGTGGTGAAGGCCTTTGCTGACCAGCAGGCGGCCTTGGATGTTAATTTCCACGCAAAACTGACCCGGGATTTGCATCGAGAACTGACCCACCAAAGGGTTATGTTACGGGGGTCAGGCTGGGGTCAAGGCATGAGTGATCTCCTTCTTTTTCCGGGTTGCTAGGGCTGAGCTGGCCTTGAAGCGGAAGCTGTCGTTTCCGGTCTCCAGGATGTGGCAGCGGTGGGTGAGGCGGTCGAGCAAGGCAGTGGTCATCTTGGCATCGCCGAAGACGGTGGCCCATTCGCTGAAGCTGAGATTGGTGGTGATGATGACGCTGGTGCGCTCGTAAAGCTTGCTCAGCAGGTGGAAGAGCAGCGCGCCGCCTGAGGCGCTGAAGGGCAGGTAGCCGAGCTCATCGAGGATGACCAAATCGAGCCGTGTGAGGCTTTCGGCGATCAGGCCAGCTTTGCCTTTGGTCTTCTCTTGTTCCAAGGCGTTGACCAGTTCGATGGTTGAGAAGAAGCGGACCTTTCGGCGATGATGCTCGATGGCCTGGACGCCCATGGCTGTGGCGGCATGGGTCTTGCCGGTGCCTGGGCCTCCGATCAGCACGACATTCTGGGCGCCGTCCAGGAACTCGCATTTGTGCAACTGCCGCAGCGCGGCCTCGTTGATCTCGCTGGCCATGAAGTCGAAGCCCGAAAGATCTTTGTAGGCCGGGAAGCGGGCCGCCTTCATGTGATAGGCGATGGAGCGCACTTCGCGTTCAGCCATCTCGGCCTTCAGGAGTTGGGACAGCAGCGGCACAGCGGCATCGAAGGCCGGCGCCCCTTGCTCGGCCAGGTCAGTGACGGCCTGGGCCATGCCATACATCTTCAGGCTGCGGAGCATGATGACCACAGCAGCGGCGGCGGGATCATGACGCATGGCCGCCCCCGGCGATCTGGGCACGCAGGCCGTCGTAACGTTCGACATTGGCCTTGGGTTCGCGATGCAGGATCAGCGCCTGTGGGGTGTCGAGAGTGGGGCCGTTGGTGGTCTTGCAACTGTCGGAAAGCCTTGGGCAATTCCGCAAACGGTGCGCCATTGCGAAGTGCCCCGGGCTTGCGTTGAACGACAGCCAGATAGTGCCGCCAGTCGTAGATCGTGCGTGAAGGCAGATGGTGACCGCGCTGGATCAGGCGTTCATGTTCACACAGGATCTTGCCCTCGGCAGCCACGACAATCCGCTCGGGATAGATCCGCAGACTGACCGGACGGTTCGCGAATGACGCCGGAACGCTGTAACGATTGCGGTCAAAGCTGATCAGGCAGGTCGGCGACACGCGCTTGCTCTTCTCGATAAAGCCGTCAAATGCCTGAGGCAGCGGCATCAACGCGGCCTGCTCCTCGGCCCAGACCTCGGCAATCGTGCCGGGCAGAGCGCCATGCGGAATCTCGCGCCACAACTCCATGCAACGTTGTTCCAACCAGGCGTTCAATGCGGCCAGATCGGGAAAGTTGGGCATCGGCACCCAAAGGCGCGGCCGTGAATCCTGCACGTTCTTCTCAACCTGACCCTTCTCCCAACCCGAAGCCGGGTTGCAGAACTGGGGCTCGAACACATAATGATTGGTCATGGCGAGGAACCGGGCGTTGACCTGACGCTCCTTACCCCGGCCGACACGGTCCACCGCTGTCTTCATATTGTCGTAGATGCCGCGATCCGGAACACCGCCGAACACACGGAATCCGTGCCAATGGGCGTCAAACAGCATCTCATGGGTTTGAAGAAGATAGGCCCGGACCAGAAAGGCCCGGCTGTGCGACAACTTGATATGGGCGACTTGAAGCTTCGTCCGCTCGCCGCCGAGGAGGGCGTAGTCCTCGCTCCAATCGAACTGAAACGCCTCCCCCGGGCGAAAAGCCAAGGGGACGAAAGTCCCGCGCCCGGCTGTTTGTTGCTCTCGTTGCCGATCCGCCCGCCAATCACGCGCAAAGGCCGCAACCCGGCTGTAGGAACCCGTAAACCCGAGCGCGACCAGTTCAGCATGCACTTGCTTCAGCGTTCGACGTTGCTTGCGTGACTTCCCAGCCTCGGACTTCAGCCAGCCTGCAAGCTTCTCGGCAAAAGGGTCGAGCTTGCTCGGACGGTCCGAAATGGCGAACGTCGGCTCGACCGTGTCCGCCTTGAGATGCTTCTTGACGGTATTGCGCGACAGACCGGTTCGGCGTGCAATCTCCCGGATCGGCAGCTTCAGGCGCAGCGACATACGCCGGATCACGTTCAGAAGTTCCATGTTGATCACTCCATTGCCCCCCGCGGCCAGCTGCCTTGGGGAAGGGTCACATGGGTCAATTCTCAATGGAAATTACGCGCCCAACTGGGTCACTTCTGGGTGGAAATCAACAGCCTTGGAGGCCGCTCGGTCCGAGGCCTTGGCCGAGCGCGCAGCCCGTCAGCACGAACAGGCGGTGGTGGCCGAGAAAGACGCCTTCATCACTGAGTTGAAGGTGCTGATCGAGAAGCTGGAGAGCCAGGTCCAGGACTACCGGCGCACCAAGTTCGGGCCGAAGTCCGAGAAGCTCGACCCTGCGCAGCTGGAACTGGCACTGGAAGATCTGAAAACGGCCATCGCCGGGACGCAGGCGCAGATTGCCGCCGTCGAGAAGAAGATCGCAGGCCGCGCGCGACCGATCCCGAGGCGGCCGCGACCTCCGTGCCTCCGCGCAAGTCGCTCGCCTTGCCGGACAGCCTGCCTCGGGTCGAACGGGTGATTGAGCCTGCCAGCATTGCCTGTCCTTGCGGGTACGGCGACATGGTCCAAATTGGCGAGGACCGGAGCGAACGGCTCGATTGCATCCCCGCGCGCTATCAGGTCATCGTCACGATCCGCCCGAAGCATGCCTGCCCCAAAGGCAGGACCGGCGTGGTGCAGGCCAAAGCTCCGGCGCATTTGCTGGAGGGCAGCTGGTCAACCGAGGCGCTCCTCGCCCAGATCGCCGTCTCCAAGCATTCCGAGCATTTGCCGTTGAACCGCCAGGCCGCGGTCATGGCGCGGCATGGCGTGCCGATCGACCGGTCAGTTCTGGCCGACTGGATGGGGCGAACGGCGCGCTGATCTCCCCGGTGGTCGATCATATGGCCAAGGAGCTGATGGCGGACAGCACGCGACTTTATGTCGATGAGACCACCGCCCCGGTCCTGGATCCGGGAAAGGGCAAAACGAAGACCGGATATCTCTGGGCCATGCTGCGGGACGACCTGGGTTGGGGTGGTTCTGCCCCGCCAGGGGTGGTGTTCCACTATCGACCCGGGCGCAGAGGCTAATACGCCGCTGAAATCCTCGATGGGTTCAACGGCTCGATCGAAGTCGATGCCTATGGCGGCTATTCCCATCTGGCAACGCCGAAACGCACCGGAGGCGATCCGCTACGCCTAGCCTAGCTTACTGCTGGGCCCGCGGACGGCGCAAGCTGATCAGGGCCAGATCCCAGAATGGTTCGGCCATCGTGGACGAGGCCCTCTTGCGCATCGCCGCCCTCTACGAGGTTGAGGACGCCATCAGGGGTCACGACCCGGCCCACCGTCGCGGCATCCGGCAGGAACTCTCTCGCCCGCTGGTCGATGAGTTCTTCGCCTGGCTAAAGGCCCAGCCCGCCCGCGTCTCGCACAAGTCGGACCTCGGCGAGGCCATAGTCTACCTGCTGAAACGCCAGGACGGCTTCCGTCTGTTTCTGGAAGACGGCCACGTCGACATGGACTCGAACCTCGTCAAGAACGCGATCCGCAGCCCCGCCATGAACCGCCGCAACGCCCTCTTCGCTGGCCATGACGAAGTCGGCCGAAACGGGGCGCGCTTCGCCAGCCTGATCGACACCTGCAAGATGAATGGCGTCGAACCCTATGCCTATCTGCGAGATCTCTTTACCCGCTTGGCAAACGGGCACCTCGACAAAGACATCAATGCGCTGATGCCATGGGCGCAGCCAAGACCACAACATCCGGCTCAATGAGCTCAGCAACTAGTCCATTGTGAGCTACGAACGCGCTGCAGCCGATGCCGCTACAACCATTTTGCAAGCGAAAACCCAATGGGGCGGAGCCGTCGCATACAGTGCAGCGACGACCGGCCCGCCCGTAGATCACTTATGGCGCAGGCCGATAGGACCTAGCGGTTGGGGACATCTAATTCCCGGAGCTTGCGGTCCCCATGTCATACCGAGCGAGGGGCGCCACGTGGTTTTGCGCCTTCGGGAGGAGCGCCTTTGTCATTGATGCCGTTCTTTGGGGCGGTGTTTCGTTGCGGGCCGTCGCGGCCCGGCGCTCAACAGAGGAGATCCGAATCTTGTCGGAAATCGTTAAATTTGTCAGCCGTCGCCGGCTGAGCGCGACCGGTACGGCAGATCCGGCCGCCAATTGCGAAACGCCCAAACTGAGCCGGCCCGAAAAACCGCGTCGAAGGAGCTCATCGAATTCAGCGGACCAACCCGACTGCGGTCCAGTATCACAATCCCTCCGCAGCAGGATTCGCGTCGACACGGTCGCTTGATTGGGACACCGAAAACTATGGCATCCCTGAAAGGACCGTCTATCTGCCGTGCGAACTGTCGCAAAGGTCAACGGTCGGTTTGACTGTCCGGCCGCAGTCGGCCTCGTCTGTCATGCCCCGGGAAGAACCCCAGGAATATCCAAGGTTCGCATGGAGCTCGCTGGCTGAACCTGCCCCCAACTGATTGCAGAGCGGGGGCAGGTGACAGTGGCACCCGGATTCGGATCCCCATTTCAACAGGAGAAGCACTATGAGTGCAAAGACGACTCATCTCGCCCTTTTGGCCGCAGCTGTGGCTTGCGCCCTAGGATTTGCCTTGCAGGCCAATGCCGACCAGAACAAGGTGGTCTTCCCACCCATCGACGATTTGACCGACTACACGACCGTGGAACGTGGCATCACGGTGGAGCATATGCTGACCAGCGGCGAGGCGCTGGCGGCGCTCAAGGCTGGCAAGCCCGTACCAACCGGCACTCAGGTTGTTCTCGTGGACTACCAGCGTGGTGTTCTGACGCGCTATCTGGTGGCGCAGAAGGTCGGTGACGGTTCGGATGAGTGGGAGTACCAGTGGTTCTGGCCCAACAAGACCATCAAGGCCGATGAGCGGGTCGATCAGTGCTATGCCTGCCACCGGTCGCGGGAAGGCAACCAGTTCATGTTCACCCATGATGACGCCGTGGGCTTTGGTGGCTGAACCGGATCGGCACGCATGATGATCAATTGGAATTTGGCACGGCGCTTGGTACTTACCCTGGCAACTGCGGCGCTTTTGTTGCTGGCACTGGCATATTGGTGGCTCAATAACCTTGTGCATGAGGCTGCGGGCACCGTGATGTTCGGTCTGGTCGCGCGCCATGTCTTTCTGAACCGCGGGTGGTTCGTCCGGCTGTTTCGCGGCAGCTACGATGCGCGGCGGATGCTGGTGACGGCCCTGCATGGTGGACTGATCGCTAACATGCTGGTCCTGCTTGGAACCAGTCTCGCGATCTCGCGGTCGGTTTTCACAGTCCTGAATATTCCGGATACCGTCACGATCCGGGACTTGCATTGGGTCGCGGCTTACTGGCTTGTCATGACTGTCGGGGTTCACCTTGGGCTGCACTGGGCGCGCGTGATGTCCATGCTGGGTTCGGCCTTGCGGCCCGCTCTACCCCTTGCGGTTCCCAGAGCCGCGCTGCGCTTCGCCGCGGTCTGTCTGGCTGCTTTTGGTCTTTGGAGCTTTTCCGTCATGGGTATCGGCATCAAACTGACCTGGAACTACAGTTTGAATTTCTGGGACTTCACGGCATCCGTTGCACCCTTCTTTGCGCATTTGATCGGTGTTCTAGCCCTTCCAGCGGTTGCGACCCACTATATGATGAAGCTGACGCGGCGCCGACTTGCATCGCGACGTTAGAGGCCTGTCCGAACGGCAGGTGGAAGTGATATCCGCGCCTGACGTCACTGGCCGCGTGAGGGGCTTGTATTGGGTGCGACCCTGAAAAGTTGCACCACCCCGCCGAGGTCGGCTTTGCCCCGCACTGACGGACGGCTGCGGCAAGGGCAAGCCGCCGCAGATCTGCCGCAGCCTTGGAAGTGGCCCACCACCTGCGCTTGACGGGGGCGCTATCGCGGCAGACGCGCCTGCCATCCAAGCTGATCGCACAATTGTCTGGCGAGGAGACGCTCCTCCGCGGCAAGCCGGTCAATAGCTTTTGAAGAGGCGTACTAGAAAGTCAATGAAGGCTCGGTTCTTCGGCGAAGTTTGCTTGGAGCCAGGATAGACGGCGTAAAGGGCGATATCGGCGGCGGTGGAGCTGACCTGATAGTCGGAGAAGACGTTCACTAGATCGCCGGATTCTATCGCGATGCGGACTACCGCTTCTTGCAGCATGACGAAACCCAGTCCGTTCAACGCCGATGTCATCAGCACAGCGGCGCTATCGGACTCCAGATTGCCGGACACTGGAACTGAGATGGTCGTGTCATCTTTGGTGAACCGCCAGGAATTGTCATAACTTTTCGCGCGATAGACGATGCAGTTGTGCTGTTCGAGGTCTGTGGGATGGTTGGGCAAGCCACGTTTGGTCGCATAGGTCGGGCTGCAGCACACCAGCCGTTTGCCGGGCGACAGGCGTCGCGCGATCAAATTGGAATCCTCCAGACTCCCCAGCCAGACAGCAACATCGACGCCCTGCGCCACGAGATCCTCGCGGGCATCTGTCAGGGTCACATCAAGTTTGATGTTGGGATGCCGTTCCAGAAAGCTTGGCAAAGCCGGCACAATGACGTGATTGCCGACGGAATGGCGCAGGTGCACCCTCAGCAGACCTTTGACATCTTTCTGAAAAGAAGCGACCTCGCGCTTGACGGCATCGTAGCTGCGCAAGACCTCCCGGATGCGGTCACAGTAGTGCTTGCCTGGCTCGGTCAATGAAAGGCTTCGCGTCGTGCGGTGCAAAAGATGCACGCCCAACCTCGCTTCTAGGCTGTTGACCTGCCGTGCGACAGTGGCCACCGAGACACCAAGTTCGGCTGCAGCGGAAGAAAAGCTCCCACTGTCAAGAACCTGCAGGAATGCCCGATTTGTCAAGATTTCATCCATGCGCGCTCCTCCCAAAGCCCTGCAAAAGCAGGAGTATTATCTGCAAATTTTGCAAAGATGCAACTGGCGCGTCGCAGGTCGACCCGAAGGGGGCCATCCTCTCAGGACTTAATAATAATATTTGCCTGTTGATGCCTGGGACGAGCTCCGGGGCAAGTCCCGTTGACCTAACCGCAAAACCGCCAAGATATGTTGGGGGCGCATTAGGCTTAAAAATCGCAAAAACCAATCTACATGTCGGTTCACGTTTCGAGGAACCTATCTCTGTTCTTGCTGATCGGCCAAGTGACGATCAACTGAATGAAACAGGCGGGTCAGGCGGCTTTTGCGGCGTGCAGCGCTCGACGCTTTGCGAGATGCGAGAAAGTGGTTTTCACAGAATGCAGCTACCGCCAAGGCGGCGCAATGATAGCGTTCTGGGAGCTGGTTTCATGATGTCCTGCCTCAGACGGGATGAGCGAAGTCAGTGGCCGTAATGCGCAAACGGCAGGTTTGCCGAAAACTCGGAAAGTGCGGAGGTTTCGGAGGGTTGTGGTCTTGCACCGGGAGGAGGCCAGATTGGCCGCGGTGTTCACAACATCCGGCGAATGGCGTGAAGTAGCAGCGCTGTCGCGAAGAATAGCTACAAGGGGAGGGCGGCTGCATCTGTAAGGAGCGCCGCAAATGGAGGAAACTATTATGAATTTCGCATCAAAAGTCGCGGCCCAACTGGCCGCAGGCGTACTTGCCTCGTCGGCTCTTCTGGCCGGTCCGGTCTTGGCCGAAGGCAAGGTTTACGGCATGATCGTCAACAGCATGGCATTCCCCTACGATGTCGTGCTGGCCGATGGGTTCAAGGCGGCGGTCGAGGCGGCGGGCGACAAGGCTGTCATCCTGGACTCGAAAATGGGCATGGATACTCAGGCCAATCAGATTGACGATCTGTTGTCGCAGGGTGTCTCGGGCATCGCCCTGATGCCGAATGACTCGGTTGCCATCATGGCGCTGGTCGACAAGATTTCTGAAGCCGGGGTTCCCGTTGTGGCCAGCGCTGTGCCGGTGGGCGACCCGAACGTGAACCCGGTCGACTATGCCTATCCGAACCTGAATGCGATGGTATCGACTCAGGACGTTATTGCAGGGCATGTGGCTGGTGCCTATGCCGCCAGCGTGCTGCCAAAAGACCGTGAGGTCAAAATCGCGGTCGTCGAAGGCGCGCCGGGCTTTGCTGTCGTCAAACAGCGCGAGGACGGTTTTGAAGCCGCGCTGAAAGAAGGCGGGATCAAGTACAAGATCGTGTCGTCTCAGCCGTCGGACTGGACCCCGGATTCGGGTGAGCGCATCTGCCAGAATGCACTGACCGCAAATCCCGACCTCGACGCCATCTTCAGCCATGCGGATGACATGGCCCTTGGCTGTGCCAAGGCCATCGCTGCCGCTGGGTCCAAGGCCCGTCTGATCGCAACCGGCGGTGGTTCAGCCCTTGGGGCTGTCGCCATCAAGGCCGGCGAGATCGAAGCTTCTGTTTGCACGCAGCCGGGGTTGATTGGCAAACTCTCGGCCGAGACTCTCGCTGAAGCTGCCAAAGATCCCAAGGCCGCCAAGAAGGGCCAGTACATCACCTACGACATGGTTGCCCTGACCAAGGACAACGTGGACAGCTGCCCCAAGTGGTGAGCTTTGCCTGACTGCAAAATCGCGAAAGGGCGGCGCTTTAAAGAGCGTCGTTTCTTTCCAGAGTGTAATGTCCAAACCCACCCTTTGTTGGGCCGCATGTCGGTGGCCAAACCGAATGACATTGGAGGGCCTCGAGCCATGAGGTGGAGAAACCTATGCTGGGCGTAGAGCCAATCATGCAATTGCGCGGCGTCGAGAAGACTTTCGCAAACGGAACGGTAGCGCTGCGGGGTGTGAACCTCGAAATCGCGCCCGGCCGGGTCCACGGATTGCTGGGGGCCAATGGCGCGGGCAAGTCCACATTGATCAAGATCCTGTCAGGCGCCTATTCCGCCTCCAAAGGGGACATCCTGTGGCGCGGCAAATCGGCCCATTGGGACGGCCCGAAAGCCGCAAATGACATGGGTGTTGCTACGGTTCACCAGCATATTCCCCTGGTGCCGACGCTGACCATTCTAGAAAACGTCTTTCTGGACGACAAGGGCTGGTGGCGGCGGTCCTCCGATCTTCGCAAGCGCTACGATGGGCTTTGCCAGCGCATGGGCTATTGGCTGGACCCCGGCATCGCGGTCAGTGACTTGTCCATCGGCCAGCGACAGATGGTGGCGATCCTTCAGGCTTTGGGCACGGGGGCCGATCTGATCGTTTTGGACGAACCAACGGCGTCACTGGCGCTCGACGAGCGAGATCTGGTCTACAAAGCTGTCAAACAACTGTCCAAGGTCGAGAACAAAGCCGTCCTATTCGTCTCGCATTTCCTTGATGAGGTCATGGCGTTGACCGATCAGGTGACGGTCTTGCGCGATGGGCTTGTCGTCATGACCGCCGAGACCTGCAACCTGAATGAAAGCCTGATCGCCGAAGCCATCGTGGGCAAGCAGGTTGCCGCACTGGAGCATGCGCCAAGACACCAAGCCGTCAAGCGCGCCGATACTACTGTGGCGCGCCTGACGCTGCGGGGCCTGGCATCTCCTGGCAAGCTGAAGCCGCTGACGCTGGAGGTCGCTCCGGGAGAGGTTGTGGGTCTTGCTGGCCTTCTGGGATCAGGGCGCAGCGAAGTGCTGCACGCCATCTTTCGTGCCGATACTTCGGCGACAGGAGAGGTTCTTCTGGACGGAAAACCCTATGGCCGCTCGACAGGTGCCGCCGTTACCGCAGGTATCGGACTCGTCCCCGAAGATCGCAATCGACAGGGTATCGTCCCGGATTTTGAAATCTGGCGCAACATCACCTTGCCTGCGCTGGACAGCGTCTGTGGCCTTGGGGGCGTTCTGTCCGAAGCGCTGGAACGCGAGCGTGGCCGGACAGCAATTCGGATGCTGTCGATCAAGGCAAGCTCTCCCGACATCTTGGTCAGAGATCTCAGCGGTGGCAATGCGCAAAAGGTGACGATCGGCCGCTGGTTCTTCAGTGGCGTGAAATTGTACCTGCTGGATGAGCCTACGGCGGGCATTGATATCGGTGCCAAGGCCGACATTCTGCGCCTGGTCCGGCAACTGGCAGACGAAGGCCGGTCGGTCATTATCGTCTCGTCGGAATTTGCTGAACTCCTGGCCGTTTCCGACCGAATTCTGGTGATGCGCGATGGGCGTTGCGTCGCAGAGAGATCCGCCGCCGAGACATCGGAGCACGAGTTGCTGTTACTGGCTGGTGGCCGCGGGGCAGGGGAACAGAGACCCGCAATGGAAAGACAGAGTGAAATGAACGGTGGGGCAGGCGAATGAGCGCGGGTAAAAATCAAAGTGTTGAAACCACCGGGATGCCGGGGCCGCAAGCCATGCCCTCCCGCTCCAATTGGCGCAAGGCTCTTGGCCTGCAGGAAATGGGGGTCTACTACGCTCTTGCCTTGCTGATCGCCACGCTGGCCACCATCACAACCTACATCGGACAGGATAACTACCTGAGCGTGCAGAATCTTTTGAACGTAATCTATCAGACATCCCTGATTGGGATGATGGCGGTTGCGATGACTGTCATCCTGATCAGCGGCAACTTTGATCTCTCGGTGGCTTCAGTGGCCGCCTTCTCGGCGGTGGTTCTGGTCGGCAATGCAGGCGCGCTCGGGTTCTGGCCCGCTGCGGCCCTCGCCATGGGGGCCGCCATGTTACTGGGCCTGCTGAATGGCGCCATCGTTCAGTTTGTCGGCATCAACGCCTTCATTGTCACGCTTGGCACGATGACGGCAGTGCGCGGGTTGATCCTGCTTTACACGGGCGGCCGTTCCGTCGCTGTAACCACGCCCGATGTGACGGATGTCATGAAGTCATTTGAGAGCGGTGTTCACAATGGATTCTGGTTCATCTTGACTGTGGCTTTGTTCTTGCTTGCCTTTGGCATCTATGGCGGCATCCGGGACATCGGGGGCAAACGCCCCTTGAGGCCAGCCTCGCTTGGCTATGTCGCCGGAGGTGCTTTCCTTGGCTTCATCGCTTGGGCCTCGGGTGGGGATCTGGCGATCCGCAACCCGGTCATTTATCTGGCGGTCTTCACCGCCGTTGTCTGGTTCACACTGAGGTTCACCAAGATCGGACGCCGGCTCTATGCTGTCGGTGGCAATGCCGAGGCGGCGCGCCTATCGGGAATCAACGTGACAAAATACAAGCTCCTGGCCTTTGTCTTTTGCAGCATGACGGCCGGATTCGCGGGCATCCTTTTCGCCAGCAGGCTGCGGTCGATGAACCCTTCGGGCCTTCAGGGGGCCGAATTGACTGTCATTGCGGCGGCTATTCTGGGAGGCACCTCGCTCTTCGGCGGCGCGGGGAGCGTGGTCAAGACCCTGGCTGGTGCCTTGTTGCTGTACAGCCTGACCAATGGGTTTAACATCCTCAATCTCGGCGCCAACTGGCAGGGTCTGATCGAAGGATGTGTCGTCGTGGCCGCTGCCGCCATCTACACTATCGGTGACAAGCGCAGCAAATCCAAGACCGGCGGCTGAGGATCCAAAAAGCTTCAGGGCATTCCGGCGTCAATGGACCGGGATGCCCTGTCTTGGTTTGTTTTACTGGTTGCCCTGCCGAAACGCGGTGCAGGCCGCGGTGGAGCCATTCAGCAAAAAGGCCGCATCACTGCCCGCTGTGGCATAGGTTGCGCCCAGCCGGGCGATCAATGTCCGCGCAAGATCCGGGCGTGAAACCAGACCGCCGACGCCCAGATGTTTGCCATGCGCCTTGCAGGCAGCGGCGACCGTCTCATAGGCCTCGATGACGCGAGGATGATCGAGCTGACCGAAAAGACCCATGGAGTTGCTCAGGTCATTTGTGCCGACCAAAAGAACGTCCAACCCCGGAACGGCCGCGATTTCATCCACATTCTCAAGCGCCCGCACCGACTCGATGACACCCATCACCAAGGTTTCGGCGTTGAGGCGCGGCATCATCTCGGCCGCTTTGCCCGGCTGGAACAGCGTGTGCACGCTGGTCGCTACGAAGGAGCGGTTGCCCATGGGCGGGAAAAGCGCAGCATCCACTGCGGCGCGGGCCTGATCTGCGGTTTCAATATGGGGCACGATGATGCCCTGCGCTCCGGCCTCAAGCGCGCGGCCGATCTCGCCGGGTTCCAGGCTCGGCACGCGCACCAGGGGTGTGAGGCCAAGCGCGGTGGCTGTCAGGGAAATCTGGCTGACGGTGTCGAGCGAGAAGCTGTTGTGCTCGAGGTCGATGAACAGGCAGTCAAAGCCCGCGCTTTTGCCGATGGCCGCGATCTCGACCGCCCGGGTCAGGCGGACGATCATGCCGACCGTCAGATCGCCGGAAGCCATTCGGGCCTTCATCGCGTTGGGTTGGGGGGAAGGGGCAGGGCGCATGGTGGTTCCGATCTGTTTGAGGCCGCAGCAAGGGCGGCTTTTCTGGATGAGACCCTGAATTTCCAGCCCCGGGTAATCAAGCGTGGCTGCAGGTTCACTGCCAGATGGAATAACCGGATGTTATAGGCCGCATTTTCCGAGGATTTCAGAATATCACGGTTTGACCTTAACTGACGCCAACCGAATTCGGACCGTGGCCTTGCCCACGTTCTGAACCCTTCTGCCGCCCGCGAGGGCGGCGGTCTTCTCTAACCTTTAAGAAAGGTGGCTCCATGAAAATTGCCCGCGTAGTCCTGAACGGCGCTCCGCGTCTCTGCCTCGTTGATGACACAGCCGGAACGGTCCGGCCCTTGCCTGCTGAAATCACCCGGTTGCAGCAGCTGATCGAAGGCGCAGCCGTGGAACCCGGAGCCCCGCGTCCCCTTGCTGGGCTCACCCTGCTGGCTCCCATCGTGCCGCAGCGCAACATCTTTTGCGTTGGCAAGAACTACCGCGAACATGCCAAAGAATTCTCGCAAAGCGGTTTTGAGGCCGGGGCAAGCAAAGACAAACCCGTCGACGATTATCCGGCAATCTTCACCAAACCGCCAAGTTCTGTCATCGGACCGGATGCTGTGGTTGACATGCACCCCGGCGTCACCAATGCGGTGGACTACGAGGCCGAACTAGCCGTCATCATCGGCAAGCCCGGGCGCAATATCGCCGAGTCCGACGCCTGGGGTCATGTCTGGGGCTATACGATCATCAATGACGTGACAGCCCGAGATCGGCAGAAGGATCACAAACAATGGTTCATGGGCAAGGCGCTGGACACCTTCTGCCCGATGGGGCCCTGGGCCGTTTCGGTGGATGAGATCAAGGGGGACGCCCTTGACATCGCGTGCCGGGTGAACGGTGAGCTTCGGCAGAATGCCAATACCAGCGACCTCATCTTCAGCATTCCGAGCCTGATTGCGACGATTTCGGCGGGGCTGGCACTGGAACCCGGCGATGTCATCTCGACTGGGACACCGGCGGGTGTCGGCATCGGTTTTAACCCGCCGCGCTTCCTGAAAGCCGGGGATCGGGTCGAGGTCACGATCTCTGGCATCGGGACGCTGAGCAACAGCTTCGGCTGACCTTCTAACAGTAGCCACGGGCGGCGTCCGTAGCGCTGTGAAGCCCCCAAGGTCCGGTGGCGCTCCCCCATCGGAACTTGGGATTGGCCCGGGCGATTTCGGGCCGATGTGAAAAAGCGGATGACCGGCTGCGTCAAGCATGGGGCGGTGCAATTGATCTTTCCGCCAGATGCAAAGCGGTCTGCATCGACGCAGCGCCTGCCTATAGGTAACTGTTATAGCGATCTGCGGCGCGGCGATGCGGCGTGTTTGCCAAGGTTCGCCCCTGTGACATTACACAAGCCGTCCAGCAAACCAAAAGGGGAGGGACAAGACGTGAAACACTTCGGTCAGTTCTACATTGATGGCAAATGGGTTGCACCCGAGGCCGCTGGTCAGCGCTCCTTGATTGATCCCACCACGGAAGACGCTTACGCAACCATCGCCTCGGGCGGCGGTGTAGAAGAGGTCAATCTGGCCGTTTCTGCCGCAAAACGGGCCTTTGTGACGTTTTCAACCACCTTCGTGGGGGAGCGCATTGCCCTGCTCGACCGGATCATTGCCGCCTATGAAGCGCGCTCAGAGGCGTTTTCCCAGTTGATCGCCCAAGAGGTCGGGATCCCCGTCAGCTTTCGCGCCCAAGTGAGCGGCCCGGCCGGCCATATGAAAGTGGCGCGCGATCTGCTGAAGACCTATGCCTTTGAAACCCAGCTTGCCGATACGATCATCCGCCGCGAGCCTATCGGCGTCTGCGCCCTGATCTCGCCGTGGAATTGGCCGATCCAGACCTCGGTCATCAAGGCGATCTATGCGATCGCTGCGGGCTGTACAATGGTGCTGAAACCGTCCGACGCCTCCCCGCTCAGCGGTATCCTTCTGGCCGAGGTGATGGAGGCAGCAGGCGTGCCGCCAGGCGTTTTCAACCTTGTGGTCGGGAAGGGCCGGGTGGTGGGTGAGGCGCTGTCGAACCATCCCGATGTTGACATGATCTCTTTCACCGGGTCGACCGGGGCTGGCATCAAGGTCGGCGAGGCCGCTGCCCGAACAGTGAAACGGGTCTGTCTTGAGTTGGGTGGCAAATCAGCCAATGTCGTGCTGCAGGATGCTGATTTGGAAAAGGCGGCGCGCTGGAACATCCAGCGTTGCTTCAGCAACTCGGGCCAATCCTGCCATGCGCCAAGCCGGATGCTGGTGCATGAAAGCCAGGTCGAAACGGTGATTCCCTATCTGGTGGACGAGGTGAACTCTTACCAGATCGGCAATCCGCTGGACCCAAAGACGACCTTGGGTCCGGTGGTCCATGAGGCCCAGTTCGACAGCATTCAGGCTCATATCCAGTCTGGCATCACCGAGGGCGCGCGACTTGTCGCAGGGGGGCTCGGGCGACCGGATGGCCTGAACCGAGGTTTTTTTGTCAAACCGACGGTCTTTGTCGATGTCCGCCCAGAGATGACGATTGCCCGGGAGGAGATCTTTGGTCCGGTTCTGTCGGTAATTCCCTACAAGACTGAAGAAGAGGCCCTGCAGATTGCCAATGACTCGATCTTTGGCCTGGGAGGCTATGTGTTCAGCGAGAACCGCAACCGGGGCTATGACTTTGCAAGCCGTTTGCGGGCGGGCCGGATTTCCTTCAACGGGGCCAACACAAACTCTTTCACGCCGATGGGCGGCTACAAGCAATCCGGCATCGGGCGCTCAATGGGGGTCTTCGGGCTGGAGGAATATCTCGAGGTCAAATCCGTCTACGGGTTTGAAGACGAGGCCCACCAGTTGCCGATGGCGTAAGCCGGGCCAGTGCGCATCGGTGGCCTAGGGCAGGTGCAAGTGCGGTTTGATCGCGATATCGTCCCGTGGCGGGACGGTATCGCGTTCGATCATTCGCTGAACGACGACCCGCTTTCCGCCGGCGTTCAGCGCAAGCAGCCTCTCTGAAATCTCGGCATCCGCTTGCGTGCGGCGTTGATTGTGCCGCACATATTCGACCCAGGTCGGAAAGTGATAGGCTTCCTTCCACAGGCTGGGGTTTTCAAGATCGCGCAACAGCGACCATTGGCGCGCCCCGTCGCGGATGCGGATACGCCGCCGTTCTGCCATGGCATCGAGGAATTTCTGGACATTGTCCTGTTCGATTGCATATTCGACCGTGATCAAGATGGGGCCACTACGCGGTTGCAGATCAAGCAGCAGAGACGGTTCCTTGAACTGGTTCAACGGGTCCAGATTGAGCGACGCCAGACCCGGCAAGGCATAGCGAAAGCCGATCAGCACACCCGACAGGGCAGCGGCCCCGGAAACCAGCAGCGCGGTCGAAGCGCCATAAACCTCAGCCAAGGCTCCCCAAAGCCAGCCGCCCGCCGTCATCCCCCCGAAAGAGGCCGTCTGGTAGATCGACAATGTCCGCCCCACAACCCAGCGCGGAGTTGACAACTGCACCGCGACGTTGAAAAGGGAAAGCGCCAGCACCCAGCTTGCCCCCGCCGGCAAAAGGAACAGGCATGTCAGCCAGACGTCGCGGCTGAGGGCTATGAGTACGGCGCTGGCGCCCACCCCGATGAAAGCCCCGCGCACGATCGCTTCGTTGCTAAACAGACGCCGCATCCGCGAATTGGATAGCCCGCCGCCAACGGCTCCGATCCCGAAGGCACCCAGCAACAAGCCGTAGACGGCGGCTCCGCCATGAACGAGGTCGCGCGCGACCACCGGCAGCAGGGCAAGGATCGAGATGGCCACAAGCCCAAACACCGCCCCCCGCGCAATCACCGACAAAAGGTTGGGCGACATGGCGACATAGCTCAGGCCAGAGGACATGGCACGGCGGAAATCCTCGCGGGGCAGCGCGTTTTCCTTGGATTTCGGTTTCCAGCGCACCAGGGCGTGGATCATTGGCAGAAAACTCAAGGCATTGAAGGCAAAAGCCGCTGCCGCCCCCGCCGTGGCGACAATCAGACCGCCCAAGGCTGGCCCAACGCTGCGCGTCAGGTTCAGACCCATGCTGTTGAGCGTTACGGCCGCCGAAATATCCTCACGGGGGACCACATCGCCCACGGAGGCCTGCCAGGACGGTGTGTGCAACGCCGTTCCGCATCCCATCAGGAAGGTGAAGGCCAAGAGCAGCCAGGGCGTGATCTCGCCATTGAAGGCGACCCATGCCAGCACGGTCGCGGTGGCCATCATCAAAAGCTGCGCGACCATCAGGACGCGCTGCCGCTCATAGCTGTCAGCAAGGGCGCCTGCCGCGATGGAGAACAACATGACCGGTAGCGTCGTCGCGGATTGCACCAAGGCGACCATGTCGTTCGAGGTGGAAATCGTTGCCATAAGCCACCCGGCCCCGACGGATTGCACCATGGTCCCTAAATTGGAAACCAGCCCGCCAATCCAGAGCATGCGATAATCGCGAATGGCGAGGGGGGCATAGAGCGAGGGCTTCGTCATGTGCTTCTATTCCTTGCTTTCGTCTAGCCAGACCGGCTCTTCGGTCTGGGGCGTTGCAATGTGAAGTACCTGAGTTGCGCGCATATTGCGTGCTGTGTCGCAATCCCGGTTCCGTTTGAGGCGTGTTCTCGGCGGCCTATGGTATAGAAAAAAATTATAATGGGTGCGGCATAAGACAATATGCCAAACCTCATAAGTATGCCTATTTATCAACAGGTTAGTTTTCAGAAAATGCCCGTAGCTTCCTTCAGGATCTTGTCGGTTGGCCGCAATCGACGTCCGATGCCGCGTGCGTTGCGCAAATTACCATATAGAATTTTATTATAACCACGAGGTGGTGGGTGCGGCAGACCTCTATGTGAACCGAAGTTGTCATGTTAGCCCAGCGACGGGAGAGAGATCACGGCGGATATGTTCAGCACGAGCGGGGCGGTATCTGCCAAGACGCATCTTTGTGCCGAAGGGCGGCAAAGATCCATCGGTTAATAGCTGCAAGGCCGGAGAACTTTAGAGAACGAGGCGGAGCATTAGGCCCCGCACGAAAGGGCATGCCTGGCGGGCAGTTTAGTGGCCAGCCAGTAACGATCACACGCGCAAGTCAAAGGGAGAAGAAAATGTACATCACGTTCATGGGCGCCAGCCCCATCAAAAAAAGCGTCGCCAAAGTTTTTGCCTGTTCCACCACGCTTATGGCCGCAGCATTCTTGCTTGCCGGTGCCGCTCAGGCCGAGGACCTCGTCTTCGGCTATGTGCCGGCGAGCCTAGAGTACCCCTACAACGTCTCGACGGCCGAAGGCTTCAAAGAGGCGGCGGACAAGGCGGGTGTGAAGACCGTCGTGCTTGACCCGCGAGGCAGCGTGGAAAAGCAAGGCAACTCGATCGACGATTTGATCACTCAGAAGGTCAATGCCATCGGCTTCCTGCCGCTGGATTCGGTTGTGGCGGAATCCTTTGTGGACAAGATCAACGCCGCCGGCATGCCTGCAGTGGCCATCGCCGCTCAGGTCGGTGATCCCAATAAGCGCGCAGTTAACGATCCCTATCCCGGCCTGTCCGCCTTCGTGGCCACCGACAATTTCAAGGCCGGTTATGCGTCTGGCGAAATGGCTGTCGGCTTGCTGCCGAAAGACCGCACCGCCAAGATCGCGATCGTTCAGGGCGATCCGGCCTATGCTGTCGTCAAGCTCGACACCGATGGTTTCAAGGCTGCGCTGGACAAGGCTGGAGCCAAGTATGAAATTGTGGCCGAACAGCCCACCAACTGGACCCCGGAACAGGGCGAGTCGGTCTGTCAGAACTTCCTGACGGCCCATACTGATCTGGACCTGATCTTCAGCCAGGCCGACGACATGGCGATCGGTTGCGCTCGTGCAATTGACGCAGTCAGCGCCAAGGTGCCTTTGATTGCGACGGGCGGCGGCTCCAAGCTTGGCCACGACGCCATTCTGGCTGGCGAAATGTACGGCTCTGTCTGCACCCGCCCCAAGCTCTTGGGCGCCTTAATGTTTCAGGCCATGTACGAGGCTGTGACCAAGCCTGAAACGCCCAAGGCCCGTTATGTGACCTATGACATGCCGCAGATCACCAAGGAAACGATCGACGCCTGCCCCGAGCAGTGGTGATCTGTAAATCCCATCTGATCTGAAACAAGGAGGAGCGTTGAAGCGATGGATCAGCAAAGCCCAATCATGATTCTGCGATCCGTCGCAAAGACGTTCGGCAACGCCACGGTTGCTCTGCGCGGTGTCGACCTGGAAATCGCGCAGGGCAAAGTTCACGGGCTGCTTGGCGCGAATGGCGCCGGCAAGTCCACATTGATCAAGATCCTGTCCGGGGCCTTTCCGGCCTCGGGCGGCCAGATCATCTGGCGTGGCCTGCCGGTCAGTTGGACCAGCCCCAAGGCGGCCAATGACATGGGTGTCGCGACCATCCACCAACATATCCCGCTGGTTTCCACACTTTCCGTGCTGGAGAACGTATTTCTGGGCGGCGGCGGCCATTGGCGGCGTTCGGCGGCGATCCGAAGGCAGTTTGAGGCCCTGTGCCAGAGGGTCAATTATTGGCCTGATCCGGATGCTCTTGTCGCCGATCTCTCGATTGGCGAGCGGCAGATGGTGTCGATCCTGCAGGCCCTCGGCACCGGGGCGGACCTGATTGTCATGGACGAGCCGACCGCCTCGCTGGCGACCGATGAACGCGAATTGGTCTATGCTACGGTGCGCAAGTTATCCAAGGGTGAGAACAAGGCGATCCTGTTTGTGTCGCACTTCCTGGATGAAGTGATGGCCTTGACCGATCAGGTCACAGTTCTGCGCGATGGTCAGGCCGTCTTGCGCGCCAACACCTGCGATCTGGATGAAAACCAATTGGCCGAGGCCATAGTGGGCAAGCAGATCGTGGCGCTTGAACGCGCGGCCGGACGGCGCGCCCCAAACGCCCACTCGCCAAAAGACGCGCCTTTGCGTCTTGAGTTGCGCGACCTCGCCTCTCCGGGCAGGCTTCAGCCGATCTCGCTGCGCCTGGCGCCTGGCGAGGTGATCGGTGTGGCCGGCCTGTTGGGATCGGGGCGCAGCGAGCTTCTTCACGCCATTTTCGGGTCCGACAAGCACGCCACCGGTGCTGTCATCCTGGACGGAAAGCCGGTCGGTCGCACCACGGGGGCTGCGGTCGATGCGGGGATCGGGCTGGTGCCCGAAGACCGGATGGGCCAGGGGCTGGTGCCCGATTTCGAGATTTGGCGGAACACAACCTTGACCGCCCTGCAAGGCGTCTCTGCCTTGGGAATGCTGCCCAGACCTGAGCGCGAGCGCGCTCGCGGTTGGGACGCCATCAGGATGCTGGGGATCAAAGCCAGCTCACCTGACATTCTTGTCAGCGAGCTCAGCGGCGGGAATGCCCAGAAGGTGACGATCGCCAAATGGATGTTCTCTGATGTGAAGCTGTTCTTGCTCGACGAGCCCACGGCGGGCATCGATATCGGGGCCAAGACGGACATCCTGCGCCTGATCCGCAAACTTGCCGACGCGGGCAAATCGGTGATCATCGTCTCCTCCGAGTTTGAAGAGCTCCTGGCGGTGGCCGATCGCATTCTGGTGATGCGCGATGGCCGATGTATCGCCGAGCGCGCTGCCTTTGAGACATCCGAACATGAATTGCTTCTGCTCGCCGGCGGCAAGAACGCCGTCGAAGACTGCGCGATCCATGACACTGACCACCCTTCGCAAGCGGGAAACTGACATGACCACGGCTATGGAAATACCAGCACTGACCCAAGACCAGCGCCCACCCGCGACATCGAAAACCGAGTGGCGGCGGGTGTTTGGCCTGCGCGAAATGGGTGTCTACTACGCGTTGATGCTGCTGATCGGAGTTTTGGCGGCAATCACCACCTATACCGGCCAGTCAAACTACCTGAGCGTCACGAACCTGACCAATGTGATCTATCAATCCTCGCTGATTGGCATCATGGCCGTTGCGATGACGGTTATCCTGATCAGCGGCAACTTTGACCTTTCCGTCGCATCGGTAGCGGCTCTCGCTGCTGCCGTACTGATCGGCAACGCCGATGCGCTGGGGTTCTGGCCCGCTGCCGCCTTGGCCATGGTTGTGGCCATGGGGATGGGGCTGCTGAACGGCGTGATCGTGCAGTATGTTGGCATCAACGCCTTTATCGTCACGCTTGGAACCATGACGGCGGTGCGCGGGTTGGTGCTGATCTATTCCGGCGGGCGGTCCATCGCAGTGTCCGATCCGGGCGTCATTGCAACGATGAAAGCCTTCGAAACCGGCAAGATCAATGGCTACTGGTTGGTCATTGCGGTGGGCATGCTGCTGGTCGCGCTCGGGGTGGTTGATGCGATCAGGTCCCGCAGTGCCAAAAAGCCACTGCGCGCCACTGCGCCGGGGATGGTTGTCGGCGGGCTTGCTCTGCTGACCGTGGCCGTGGCCTCTGGCGGCGAAGTGACCCTGCGCAATCCGGTCATCTACATGGGGATCTTCACGGCGATCGTCTGGTTCGTCCTGAACTTCACCATGGTGGGCCGCAGGCTTTATGCTGCGGGCGGCAATGCCGAGGCGGCGCGCCTCTCGGGCATCAACGTGATGCGCTACAAGCTGATGGCATTCGTGCTGTGCAGCGGTGCGGCGGGCTTTTCCGGCGTTCTGTTCGCCAGCCGCCTGCGGTCGATCAACCCGGCAGGTCTGCAGGGGGCCGAGTTGACGGTCATTGCCGCGGCCATTCTGGGCGGAACCTCGCTCTTCGGCGGGGCCGGCAGCGTGATCAAGACGCTGGCGGGGGCGCTGTTGCTCTACTCGCTGACCAACGGGTTCAATATCCTGAACCTGGGTGCCAACTGGCAAGGTCTGGTCGAGGGCATCGTCGTTGTCGTCGCGGCCGGGATCTATACGGTAGGCGGCAAGGCTCGCAAGTCCAAGACACAGTGACAAACACCCCGCCCGGGGCCAATGGCTCCGGGCATCCAACCTTGAGGACTGCAATATGAGCCAAGCTCCAACCTTCGATTTCACGGGAAAAGTCGCATTCGTGACGGGCGCTGGCAGTGGCATCGGACGCGCAACCGCCCTGGCCTTTGCCGCAGCCGGCGCAAGTGTGACGATCGCCGACATTTCCGCCGCTGGTCTGGCAGAGACCGCAGACCAGTTGACGGCCTTGGATGCCAAGGTGCTGTCGGTGCGGTGTGATGTGACCAAGTCGGCCGATATCAAATCCGCGCTGGATCAGACGGTTGCGGCCTTTGGGCGCCTGGATGCGGCCTTCAACAATGCCGGGATCGAACAGCCCGGCGCCTCCATTGTGGACCTGACCGAAGAGATGCTGGACCGCGTGCTGAGCGTGAACCTCAAAAGCGTCTTTCTCTGCATGAAGCATCAGATTCCCCTGATGCTGAAGAACGGCGGCGGCGCTATCGTCAACACCTCGTCGGGGGCAGGGGTTATAGCGATCCGCAACCAGTCGGGCTATTGCGCGTCGAAATTCGGCGTCACGGTCGCCTCAAAAGTCGCGGCCTTGGAATATGCCGACCAGGGAATCAGGGTCAACGCTCTCTGCCCCGGGATCATCGACACCCCGATGATCGCCCGCTACACCGGGGGCACCGAAGAGGGGCGCGCCCGGATCATCAAGCAGGAACCCGTCGGTCGCATGGGCCGCCCCGAGGAAATCGCCGCGACCGTTCTGTTCCTGTGCTCGGAGTCGGGCGGGTTTATCACCGGTCACGCCTTGGTGGCAGATGGCGCGCAGACCGCCGGCATTTGACCCAGGGTTGCCATTTGCGATGGCCGAGATTTTGGGCGGGATGGAAGCCTCCATCCCGCCCAGAGTGTTTTCAGGCCAGGCTTCGGATCAAGACCGTTGCATCCTCGAGGGTTTCCAGGCTTTGGGCCAAGGTCTTGGCCAGTGCCGCCTTGTCGGCGGGCAGCGGCGTAACGCAAACTGCGGCACATTCGCGGAACTTGGCGCAGATATCGTCCCAGCTCATCGGGTTGTCGGAATTGCCCGGCACGGCTTTACCCTCTACCAGCCAGCGCCGGCCATCCTTGGCTACAATCTCCACCCGACCGGGTGGCAGCTCCAGTTTCCAATCCAGGCTGGGATCGGAGACAAGGCTGATCTTGCGCCCGGCGGCGAGGATCTCGGGGTCGTGCAGACCCGCGCTTGAAAAATCCGCAACGCTCATGCCGCGCCGGACGGTTGCCACTGCGACCAGGAAAGGCAGGCTGAACTTGGCATCCGCGAGGGTGGCAGGTGTCCGGCGCTCCGCCAAAGGCTGGCACATCAGGTCGTGGTAGTCGCCGACATGCAGCTTGATCTCGGCGATGTCATCGACGCTCAAAGCGTTCTCGGTCACGATGTCGATGGCCGCTTTCATATGGCTATGTGCCGTCCCGACGCAGGGCCAGCGTTTGTAAAGCGTGCCGCTGCCCAGAAGATCCGTGCCAAGGCCCGCCAACATGGCCTGCCGTTCATAGCCTTCGCCGAAATAGGTGGCAAAGAAGCCGTATTTGCCTTCAAACATCCGGTCGATGCCGGAGATGCCCTTTTCGGCCATCAGCACCGCCAGCACCGCGCCCTTGGCGGAAAAGCCAGCATACATGCCACGCAGATCACTGCCGCGTCCGGCGACCATCTCCATGATGCCGCTGGACTGCATCGAGGCGATGCCGATGGCATGCCCGATTTGCGCCGCTGAAAGCCCCGCCACTCGTCCCGCCGCCGCCGTCGCCGCAAAGACGGCCAGCACGGTCGAAAGGTTCCAGTCCTTCTTCCAGGCCACGTTGCAGCGCAGTCGGGCGAAGATGTCCTGACCCACAGCCACAGCCGTGATGAACTCACGTCCCGTCACGCCGCCGCGCCGCTCGGCCAAGGCAAAAACCGCGGGAATGATCGAGCTGGCACAATGCTGCCCCCAGGGTGTCTGGTCGTCATAATCAAGGCAATGGGCCAGCGCTCCATTGGCCAGCGCCGCCATGATCGCCGGGGCCTTGCCCCCAAAGGCCAGAAGCGTGGCTTGCGGCGTCCCTCCAGCTTCGCGCACCATGTCGATGACACCGCGCACAGCAGGTTCCATGCCACTTGCAGCGAGGATCACCCCCAACGTGTCCAGAATGCTTTTCTTCGCCGCCTCGCGCGCCTCGTCCGAAAGGTCGTCGAAGCTGAGGCCAGCCGCATGGTCGGCGAAGTGATGGACGATGTCGCGGCTATCGATCATGGCAAGGCTATCCTGTGAAGAGGGCGAGGCGTTGAGCCTTCATACCGCACCCGCCGCTTTGCTCCATCTCCCCATCGGACGCTGCGGCTGACGAGGGGAGCCCCCTATAACAAAACATTCTAGCCCGAAGAGCCACAGGCGGGTGGCTGCGTTGCGGATCATGATCCTGGCCTCTAGGTTCGCGACAGGATCATGGAAGGATACGGGAGCCAATCAGATGCAGACGGTACTCGGTTTTCCCGCCCTCGCGGGCATGTCCTACCCCAAACTGCAGGGCCACGGCATCCTGCGGATCGTGGACTCTGTCGATGCCATCCTCGCGCTGACAGAGGCCGAGCGCCGGCGAATCCGCGTGTTGATGACGAGCGCGTCGCGTGGCTGCACTGCGGCCATGCTGGATCGGCTGCCAAACCTTGGCTTCGTGGTTTCGCAAGGCGTCGGTCAGGATAAACTCGACCTCGGCGCTCTGGCCGCGCGCGGCATCAAGCTGCGCTCGATCGGAGAGACCCAGACCGATGATGTCGCCGATCTGGCTATGGTTCTGACGCAGATGCTGTTTCGGCGGCTGGTGCAGGCCGATGCTTTCGTGCGCAACGGCGCTTGGGAGACCATGCGGTTTGATCTGGGCGAAAGTCTTGTCGGCATTACGATGGGCATCGCGGGGTTAAGCGGTCGCATCGGCCAGGCCATTGCCGCACGGGCGACGGTGTCGCGCATGAAGATCGCCGGATTGGACCGCGCCTCCAATCGGAGCACGGGGGCGGTCTTGTACGGCAGCTGGGCCGAGCTCGCAGCGGCGAGCGATGTTCTTGTGCTGGCGGTGCCGGGCTCGGATGATTTGCACCATGTCATCGACGCGCCGGTTCTGGCCGCTTTGGGGCCGAAGGGCCGGCTGGTCAATGTCGGCCGTGGCAGTCTTGTGGACACCGCCGCATTGATCGCAGCACTGGAGCAGAAGACCATTGCCGGTGCGGCCCTGGATGTTCTGGAGACCGAGCCGCAGGTGCCGGCCCGATTGGCCGCTCTGCCAAATGTCGTCTTGACCCCCCACATTGGGGCGCAAACCTGGGGCCAGCGCGCCCGCGCCGCCGAGATCGCCGAGGTTGAAGTGCTGTCATACCTGGACGGGCTTTAGCCGAACCCTCGAATAGCCCCTCTTTCCTGGAACCGAAGAAAGTCTCCCGCGATGACCGACCTTTCCCTGACGCCCTATCCGCGCATTGGTCTTTTGATTGATGGGGAGTGGATTTACGACCGTCCAGTGCTGGCCAATGTGGAAAATCCCTCGACGGAGGCCATTCTGGGCACCGTGCCGCGGGCGAGTGCGGCGGATCTGGAGGCGGCTTTGCAGTCTTCGGCGCGCGGGTTTGAGGTCTGGCGCAAGACGCTGCCCTCGGCGCGCGCGGCTTTGATGCGCCGGGCGGCGGCCTTGGTGCGTGAACGGGCCGAGGCGATCGCGCCGATCTTCGTGCTGGAATCCGGCCGGACCCTGACCGAGGTGCGCAACGAGATCGAACGCTCGGCCACCTTC
>NZ_JBFUAG010000011.1:0-184147 GCF_056406375.1 Rhodobacter sp. P1_C2 | reverse complement strand
TGTCCGCGTCGACCATGGCCGCGACGAATTCGTGCGTGGCGAAGTCCATATCAATGGCATCGAGGCCTTCTGGGGCTATGCCAAGACCCGCCTCGCCAGGTTCCGCGGCATCAGCCCCGCCACCTTTTCTCTGCACTTGAAGGAGTGCGAGTTCAGGTACAACAATCGGGGCGAGGATCTCACCCGGCTTCTCCTCGAAATCTGCCGGAAAAACCCCCTCTGCTAGTCAAGACCCTCTGCGAAAATTCCACCCCGCCCCGGCGGTCGTTCTCGTTTTTCCCGCCTTGCGCCTTGCAGGGAGCTGTGGCGAGAGGGGCGTGATAGCCTGACCCTTGCCCCGCGCCCCTGCCCCGCTTATCTCTATTCTCGGAACAAAAGGAGAAGCCGATGCTGAAAGGTTTGGGCGCCATTGGCGACATGGCCAAGATGATGAAGGCTGCACAGGAAGTGCAGGGCAAGATGGGCGAGCTGCAGGAACAGCTGGCGCGGATCGTCGTGATCGGCGAATCCGGCGCCGGTCTGGTCAAGGCCCGCGCCACCGCCAAGGGCGAGATCACCGGGCTCGACATCGACCCTTCGATCCTCGTCGCCTCGGAGAAAGAGGTCGTCGAGGACCTGATCATCGCCGCCCTGCGCGACGCCCAAGCCAAGGCCGCCGCCCGCAGCCAGCAGGAAATGGCCAAACTGGGCGAGGCGATGGGCCTGCCCGCCGATTTCAAACTCCCGATCTGACGTAGCCCGCCCCCCTTCATCCAGACGGAAATATCCCCGGGGGGTCTGGGGGGCAGGCAGCCCCCCAGCCGGGTCCGCAGAGCGCCGCCCTGACAGAGTGATCCGAAACCCATGACCGAAACCCCGCGCGACATTGAAGCCCTGATCGACCTGATGGCCCGCCTGCCCGGCCTCGGGCCGCGTTCGGCGCGCCGCGCGGTGCTGGCCATGCTCAAGCGGCGCGAGGGGCTGATGGCGCCTCTGGCCCAGGCCCTGGCTGGGGTGGCGCTTTCGGCGCGCGATTGCCGGATCTGCGGCAATATCGGCACCTCGGACCTCTGCGCGATCTGCGCCGATCCGGCGCGGGCGACGGGCGAGATCTGCGTGGTGCAGGATGTGGCCGACCTCTGGGCGATGGAGCGCAGCCGCGCCTTCAAGGGGCGCTATCATGTGCTGGGCGGAACGCTCTCGGCGCTCGATTCCATCGGGCCGGAGGAGCTGCGGATTCCCGACCTGATCGAGCGGGTCAGGACCGAGGGCTTGCGCGAGGTGATCCTGGCGCTGAATGCCACGGTCGACGGCCAGACCACGGCGCATTACATCTCGGACGCGCTGCAGACCACCGGGGTCAGGATCACCTCGCTGGCGCAGGGCGTGCCGATCGGCGGCGAGCTCGACTATCTCGACGACGGCACCATCGGCGCGGCCCTGCGCGCCCGGCGCGGGATCTGAGCGGGCCGGCGCAAAGGGCTCAGGCGATCAGGATATGCCCGGCCAGTCCCGTCGTGCTGTGCAGGTTGACCAGCGCAATCTCATCGGCGCCGAAATCCAGCACGACATGGGTGTCGACCATGCGGGCAAAGTCACTGACCACGTCCGCCGCCGTCTTCACCACGCCACCCCAGAGAGAGGACGCCAGGCTCAGCACATCCAGCACGCCGTCGAAGTCATTGACGATGTCCTTGCCCGACCCCGCGCTGAAGACGAATGTGTCGGCACCACCGTCGCCGGTCAGCCGGTCATTGCCGCCACTGCCGATCAGCGTGTCATCGCCGCCGCGGCCGAACAGGCGGTTGATGCCACTGGTGCCGATGATCACATCCGAACCCGCGCCGCCGACCGCATTTTCGATCACGCAGCCCAGCGCGATCGAGACATTGCCCTTGTAGCCGCCCACATCCGAAAAATGCCCGGCGTTCAGGTCGATCCGCTGGGCCTGCGAAAAGCCCGAAAGGTTCAGCGTGTCCTTGCCGGCGCCATCCCAGATGCAGAGCAGGGGCGTCTTGTTGGCGGTGAAGTCATAGGCGCCCCCGACCGTGCTGCGGAAGCCATAGCTGTCATTGCCGGCATGGGCGGCAGAGTTGACGCCATAAAGCTGCTGCAGCGCGTAGATGTCATACATCATCAGCGTATCGGCATAGGATTTCGGCGCGCCGGCCTCGGTATCGATCGCGTCGAAATAGCTCATCACCGTGTATTGCGCGCTGTCTTCGCTGAATTGCGCGCTGTTGTCATAGGTGATCGTCACCCCGGGGGCGGCGTTGTAATCGCCGGGATGGGCCAGACCCATCGCATGGCCAAGCTCGTGCAGAAAGACGAACTGGCTGTAGCTGCCCATCGCGATCTTGCTGCCATTGACCGAATCCGTGTTGATCCACAGATCCCCCGCGCCCGCGCTGGCCAGGGTCGAGCCGGGATACATCGCATAGGCCCCCGCCCCGTCGCTGGTCGAGGTATAGGCGCCGACGAGGATCGTCGCCTGGTTGGTGAAACCGCCCGGATTGACCTGCTGGAAGGTGATATTGGCCACTTCCGAGAAATTGGCCAGCGCATATTCGGTCGCGTGCTGCTGCGCCAGGGTCAGCCGGTGGAAGGGCGCGGCATCGCCGCTCGCATCGGTCGCAGGCCCGCTAAAACGGAAGCCCCAGGTCACGGTGGTGGCGGTCTGCGGCGCCGCGGCCCAGGACAGGCCAGGGCGGTAAAGCTCCGCCGCCCCCATCTCGACCCCGTAGCTGACCCGGCTGCCCTCGGTCAGGGCGAGGCCGTAACTCCCCTCGGCCACGCCGGCGAGGGATTTGACCTCGATGAAATAGGTGCCGCTGGTGGTGGCGGTGAAGGTCAGGCTGCTGCTTTTTCCCGGGCCGCTGTTGTCATCAAAGGCGATGGCCGAGCCGGAGGCATTGTGCAGGAACAGCTCGGTATTGGTCACACCGGTCTTGCGCGCCCCGAGGCCCACCGAGCCGAAGGTATAGGTATGGCCCGCGACCAGCGTCACCCCGACCCAATCCGACCTGCCGACGCTGGTCTTGCCGAAGAATTCATCCCCGACCTGCATCATATAGGGGGTCAGCACGGTTTCCGGCGCATCGGAGGTTTCAATCAGTCTGGCCATAATGCTCCGTTCCAAGCTGAGATCGGGGCTTCCCCCCGGCAATGGGGCCAGAAAACACGGGCCGATGCAGCAGGTCAACCACCGCGAAGGGGTTTTGCCTGCAAAGAGGCGCACTTATAGGTTGAATTTTATGAAAAAGCCCGCGCTTTCGGGCGCGGGCTGTGTCGGCAGAGGCGGAGGGGCGCGACCTTATTCGTCGTCGTCCTCGTCATCGTCACCCTGCGGCAGGTTGAAGAAGCTTTCGGCATCCGAGAAGTCGGCGGGCTTCGTCTCGCGCGGGCGCTCGTCTTGGCGGGTGAAGGCGTCGAGGCCCGAGGGGATCTTCGGCTCTTCAGACATGCCCAGCGACTGTTCGGTCGAGACGAGCTTGCGACGCTCGTCATCCGACATCACGACACCTTCGGCGGCCTTGCGGCGGGCGGCCACCTGAACAGCGGCGTCAAGCTCGGACTGTTTGCACAGGCCCAGGGCCACCGGGTCGATCGGGGTGATCTGGCCGATGTTCCAGTGGGTGCGCTCGCGGATCGCCTGGATGGTGGGCTTGGTGGTGCCGACGAGCTTGCCGATCGCGCCATCCGACAGTTCGGGGTGGAACTTGACCAGCCAGAGGATGGCGGCCGGGCGGTCCTGACGCTTGGACAGCGGCGTATAACGCGGGCCCCGGCGCTTTTCCTCGCCGACGGCGGATTGGTTGAACTTCAGCTTCAGCTTGTAGAGCGGGTCTTTCTGACCGCGCTCGATCTCGATCGGGTCCAGCTGGTTGTTGGACACGGGATCGAACCCTTTCACGCCGGTCGCCACGTCGCCATCGGCGATGCCTTGCACTTCAAGCTCGTGCATGCCGCAGAAATCAGCGATCTGGCGGAAGCTGAGCGTGGTGTTGTCCACCAGCCAGACGGCGGTGGCCTTGGACATCAGCGGCTTTGTCATCGGATCACTCCTTTACAAATCTTTCCCAAGCCGGGAAAACGGCTGCGACCGGAGCCGCGATCTTCTCGTTTTCAGGGGGAAGTCCCGCCCGCTATAGTGAAATTCTTTTTGCGAGGAAAGTGCCAAATGCGCCTTATTGCCCTGGGGCTGTCGCTGGTTTTGCTGGCCGGGGGCGCAAAAGCCGAAAGCGGGCGCGGCGGAGACTTCGATTACTACGTTCTGGCCCTGTCCTGGTCGCCCAACTGGTGCGCGCAGACGGGTGATTCCCGGGGCGATCCGCAATGCGATGCGGGGCTGGGCCTGACCTTCACGCTGCACGGGCTCTGGCCGCAATATGACAAGGGCGGCTACCCTTCCGCCTGCCGGACCGGCGCCGCCGACCCGAGCCGGGCCGAAACCGCCGCCATGGCCGACCTGATGGGCGGCGCGGGCCTCGCCTGGCATGAATGGAAGACGCATGGCCGGTGTACAGGGCTCGAGGCGGCCAGCTATTTCGCCGCGATGCGCAAGGCGCGGGATGCGGTGACCGTGCCGCCGCTCTTTGCCAAGGTCACCCGCGATCTGAGGGTGGCGCCGGGGGTGATCGAATCCGCCTTCCTCGAAAGCAACCCGCAGCTGGCGCCCGAGGATATCGCCGTGACCTGCAAGGACGCGATGATCCAGGAGGTGCGAATCTGCCTGGACAAGGACCTCTCCCCGCGCGCCTGCGGCCCGGACCTGCGCGCCTGCAGCCTTCCCGCCGCCGAACTCGACGCCGTGCGCTGATCTGCCGGGCGGCATTTTCCCCGTTAATCAAATCCGGCACTTGTGTCATGATGAAGGCAGCTGCGCTTCAACGCAGCGCAACAGGAACGGCCACAAAGGCCGCCTTACAGCAAGGGACAGGCTATGATCAAAGAGTTCAGAGATTTCATTGCCAAGGGCAATGTGATGGATCTCGCCGTGGGGATCATCATCGGCGCCGCCTTCACCGCCATCGTCAAATCGCTCGTCGATGACCTGATCAACCCGATCATCGGTTTGATCCTGGGCGGCATCGATTTCTCCAACATGTATGTCGTGCTCAAGGGCACGGTGCCGGCAAGTGCGGGCCTGCAGGTGGCGCGTGACGCCGGGGCCGCGGTCTTTGCCTATGGCGCCTTCATCACCGCCGTGATCAATTTCCTGATCATCGCCTTCGTCGTCTTCCTGCTGGTCAAGGCGGTGAACCGGATGAAGGATGCCGCCATCAGGAAGGCCCCGCCGCTGCCCGCAGCACCGACCGGCCCGACCGAGCTGGACGTGCTGATGCAGATCCGCGACTCGCTGCAGAAATAAGTCAAAAGGCCCCGGCAGTCCCGGGGCCTTTTGCTATGGGCTTCAGAGCTTCAGCGCCTCGGCCGCCGTGATGGTGGGCAGGCCGAGTGCCACCCCCACCGCTGCATAGGTCAGCTTGCCGGCATGGACGTTGAGGCCCGCCAGAAGGTGCTTGTCCTCGGCACAGGCCTTCTTCCAACCCTTGTCGGCCAGGGCCAGCATGAAGGGCATGGTCGCATTGCCAAGCGCGAGGGTCGAGGTCCGCGCCACCGCCCCCGGCATGTTGGCCACGCAGTAATGCATGATCCCGTCCACGGCATAGACCGGGTCCTGGTGGGTGGTGGCATGGCTCGTCTCGAAACAGCCACCCTGATCGATGGCCACATCGACCAGCGCCGCCCCGGGCTTGAGCTCCGAAAGCTGCGCCTTCGAGATCAGCTTGGGCGCCGCCGCTCCCGGGATCAGCACGGCGCCGATGATCAGATCGGCCTGACGGGCCAGTTCGATCGTGGTCGCCGCATCGGCATAGCCGTTCTTGAACTGGCCGCCGAAGACATCGTCGAGATAGCGCAGCCGGTTGACCGAACGGTCGAGCACGGTGACATCCGCCCCCATCCCCGCCGCGACCTTGGCCGCATGGGTGCCGACCACCCCGCCGCCGATCACCAGCACCTTGCCCGGCAGCACGCCCGGCACGCCGCCGAGGAGGACTCCCCGCCCGCCATTGGCCTTCTGCAGCGTCCAGGCGCCAACCTGCGGCGCAAGCCGTCCTGCCACCTCAGACATCGGCGCGAGCAAAGGCAATCCGCCGCGGTCATCGGTCACCGTCTCATAAGCGATCGCCGTGACACCGGAGGCGAGCAGGTCCGCCGTCTGCTCCGGATCGGGGGCGAGGTGCAGATAGGTGAAGAGAACCTGACCTTCGCGCAGACGCTTGCGCTCCACCGGTTGCGGTTCCTTGACCTTGACGATCATCTCGGCGGCGGCAAAGACCTCCTCCGCCGTGGCGAGGATCGTGGCGCCGGCCGCGACATAATCGGCATCGGCAAAGCCGGCACCCACGCCGGCATTGGTCTCGACCATGACCTGATGGCCGCGGTTCACCGCCTCCCTTGCGGCATTGGGCGTCATGCCGACGCGGAATTCCTGTGGTTTGATCTCTTTCGGGCAACCGATCTTCATAGCTTTCCCTCCCATGGGCTATGGCCCAGCTTCGCGCCATTTGCCTGCCGATCGGTCCATATTTCGCTGGCAGCGATGCAGAGAAACGGTAGATTATCCTGCATATCCGGCAAAAGGTGAGAGGATTTCCCATGTCAGAGGAACTTGACGCAATCGACAGGCGCATTCTGGGGGTCCTGCAAAAGGACAGCCGGATCACCAATGCCGAATTGTCCGAAAGGGTGAACCTCTCCGCCTCGGCCTGCCACCGGCGGGTGCAGCGGCTGGAGGAGGATGGTTTCATCGCGGCCTATGTCGCCCTGCTCGACGCCCGCAAGATGGGGCGCCCAACAACGGTCTTCGTCGAGATCACCCTGCAATCCCAGGCCGAAGAGCTGCTCGACGCTTTCGAGCGCGAGGTGGCGCGCATCCCCGACATCCTGGAATGTCACCTGATGGCGGGGACGGCGGATTACCTGATCAAGATCATGGCCGAGGATACCGAAGATTTCGCCCGCATCCACCGCCGGTTTCTCAGCCGCCTGCCCGGCGTGCGCCAGATGCAAAGCTCTTTCGCGCTGCGCACCGTGGTGCAGACCACGGCGCTCGCCGTCTGACGCTCACAATTTTTCTGCGAAAAATTCCCAGCGAATTTTCGCAGAAAATTCGTGATCCGATTGAATTTTCGCAGAAAATTCGGGGCCCCGCCCGGGCGGTCTCCCCGCCTCAGCCCGGTATTTCGTCCGTCCAGACGGTGAACTTCTGCAGCACATGCGCGCCGAAGGAATGGATCAGCGGCACATCCGCCGCATCGCGGCCATAGGCCACCACGATCCGCCCGATCCGCGGCTTGTTGTTGCGCGGATCGAAGGTGACCCATTGGCCGTCCAGATAGCATTCCATCCAGGCCGCGAAATCCATCGGCCCGGTGACCGGCACGCCGATATCGCCGAGGTATCCGTTCACATAGCGGGTCGGGATGTTCATGCAGCGGCAGAGCGTGATCGCCAGATGGGCGAAGTCGCGGCAGACCCCGGTGCCCTCCTGCCAGCCCTCAAAGGCGGTGCGGGTGACGCGGGCGTTCATGTAATTGAACTTGATGTGGTTGTGGACATAGTCGCAGATCGCCTGCACCCGCGACCAGCCGGGCGTGGTCTGACCGAACATGTCCCAGGCGAACTGGCTCAGCTTGTCGGTCTCGCAATAGCGGCTGCCCAGAAGATAGACCACCGCCTCGTCCGGCACTTCGGCGATGGGCGTTTCCTTCAGCCAGGGCATCACCGGATCGGCCAGCGCACCGGATTCGATCGTGCAATCGGCCCGCAGCGAAAACAGCCCCGCTGGTGCCACGAAGCGGCGGCAGGTGTTGCCGAACATGTCGCGGTAGGTCGTCGTCGGCACCTGCGGCGTGGTCACGATGGCGGCCTGCATCCGCAGATCATCCCGCCGCTCGTCGCGCACCGACATCATCGAGATCATCGGCGTGTCCTGCGGGCAAGAGACGGTGATATCGTAACCATAGCGAATGAGCATGAAAGGCCTTTCAAAAATGCCGCTCCAAGGGGGCTTGGGCAGTCTGCCCGTCCTGCTTAGGCGCATTCGGGGCCAAAGACCCCTCAAATAAGTCGGCGCGCCCCGGAAATGCGCGATATGCCCGGAAATGAGGCATCGCGGCAGCCGCCGCACAGGGGGCCCGGCCTTACGCGGCGGTCAGGACCCCGCCCAGAAGCCCGCCGATCTGCGAGGTCAGGAAGCCCGGCCGTGCCACCAGATGATAGCCGCGCGCCGAGGTCAGCGGCACCTTGTCCAGCGCCACCAGCAGGCCATTGGCGATCATGTCGTCGATCACCCCGAGCCAGCCCAGCGAGATTCCCTGCCCCATCAGCGTCTGGTGCAGCGCGATGCCGTGGTTGGTTACCTGCACCCCGGTCTCAAGCTGGCGCACCTCGGGCGCCCTGTCGCGCTGCCAGTCGCGCCAGCCGAACCAGCGCTGATCGGCGGAATCGAGGTGGATGAGCGGCCCCCGCTCCAGCACCTCGCGGCGCGACCAGCCCTGCATCCTTGCGGCCAGCGCCGGGGCCGCCACCGGCACCACGGCTTCGGGGATCAGGGCCAGGCTTTCGAACCCCGGCCAATGGCCATCGCCGAAGAGGATGGCGCAATCCACCATGTCCATCTGCATGTCGCGGTCGCGCTCGGCCGTCGTCACCCGCACCGGCAGGTCGGGGGCGAGAGTGCGCAGACGGGCGAGGCGCGGCATCAGCCAGAACATCGCGATCCCGGGATAGGTCACCAGGCTCAACCCCGCAGGACCCGCCGCCTTGCGCAGGGTCCGCGTCGCGCGCGCCAGATCCTCGAAGGCGGAGGCCACGCTGCGGTGATAGGCCAGCGCCAGATCGGTCGGCACCGCCTGCGCCCCCCGCCTGTCGAAGAGCGCCAGCCCGAGGTCCTGTTCCAGCGCCTGAATTTGATGACTGATCGCCGGCTGGCCCACGTTCAGCTCGGCCGCGGCGCGGGTGAAACTGCCAAGCCGGATGCAGGCATCAAAGGCGCGCAGGGCTTTCAGGGGCGGAAGATCATGCATGTCCGGGACCTCGGCCGCGACGGGGCCGCATCCGTTCTTCATCGAAATAATTGATGAGTCAATGAAACTTTCCGGCCTTTTCAGCGACCCGGAATTGCTGTCTCTCTGGCCCATCAATGGCTCAGTCGGCCCAGACCCCAGCGGAAGCTTTCATGTCCCAGCCAGACCCTTCGCCCGCCTTCGACTATGTCATCATCGGCGCCGGTTCCGCCGGTTGCCTTCTGGCCAACCGCCTGTCCGCCGACCCTGCCAAGCGGGTTCTCCTGCTCGAGGCCGGGACGCGCGACACTTACCCCTGGATTCATATCCCGGTCGGCTATCTCTATTGCATCGGCAATCCGCGCACCGACTGGCTTTACCAGACCGAGCCCGAAGCCGGGCTCAACGGCCGCATCCTGCGCTATCCGCGCGGCAAGACGCTGGGCGGCTGCTCCTCGATCAACGGCATGATCTACATGCGCGGTCAGGCGCGCGATTATGACGGCTGGGCCGCGGTGACGGGGGATCAGGGCTGGGCCTGGGACAATGTCCTGCCCGATTTCAAGGCGCATGAGGACCATTACAAACTCGACTGCGGCGCCGAGCCCGCACCCGGCCCCGGCGCCAATGCCCGGTTTTCCGACCTGCACGGCCATGGCGGCGAATGGCGGATCGAAAAGCAGCGCCTGCGCTGGGACATCCTCGACGCCTTTGCCGAGGCCGCGACCCAGACCGGCATCGCCCGCACCCCGGATTTCAACACCGGCGACAACGAGGGCGTCGGCTATTTCGACGTGAACCAGCGGTCGGGCTGGCGCTGGAATACCTCCAAGGCCTTCCTGCGCCCGGCGCGGAACCGCCAGAACCTGACGATCTGGACCGAGGCGCAGGCCGAAAAGCTGCTGTTCACCACCGACGCCCAGGGCCGCAAAAGCTGCACGGGCGTCAGCCTGACCCGCAAGGGGCAAAGGCTCAGCGTCACCGCCCGGCGCGAGGTGATCCTGTCCGCAGGCGCCATCGGCTCGCCGCAGATCCTGCAGCTGTCGGGCGTGGGCCCGGCGGCCCTGCTGCAAGGCCTTGGCATTGCGGTGGAACGCGATCTGCCCGGCGTGGGCGAAAACCTGCAGGACCATCTGCAAATCCGCGCCGTCTTCAAGCTGAAAGGGGCCAAGACCCTGAACACGCTGGCCAATTCCCTGATCGGCAAGGCGCGGATCGGGCTGGAATATGCCCTGTTGCGCAGCGGCCCGATGAGCATGTCGCCCAGCCAGCTTGGCGCCTTCACCCGGTCGGACCCGGGCCAGCCCCATGCCAACCTGCAATACCATGTCCAGCCCCTGAGCCTCGATGCCTTCGGCGACCCGCTCCACGCCTTCCCCGCCTTTACCGCCAGCGTCTGCAACCTCAATCCCACCAGCCGGGGCCATGTCCGCATCCGCTCGGCCCGGGCCAGCGATGCCCCCGCCATCGCCCCGAACTACCTTGCGACCGAGGAAGACCGCCGGATCGCGGCCCAAAGCATAAGGCAGATCCGCCAGATCGTCGCGCAAAAGGCGCTCGCCCCCTACCAGCCGGAAGAGTTCAAGCCCGGCGTCCAGTTCCAGACCGATGCCGAACTGGCCAAGCTGGCCGGCGATATCGCGAGCACGATCTTCCACCCGACCGGCACGACCAAGATGGGCCGGGCCGATGACCCGATGGCCGTGGTCGACAGCCGCCTGCGCCTGCGCGGCATCGAGGGCCTGCGCGTCGTCGATGCCGGCGTCATGCCCAATATCACCAGCGGCAACACCAATGCCCCGACCCTGATGATCGCCGAAAAGGCCGCGCGGCTGATCCTGGAAGATGCAAAGGCCTGATCCCATGACAGAGATGACTTCGATGGACCGCTCAACCCTTCCCCTTTCCGGCGTCACGGTGGTGGATTTCGGCCAGTATATCGCAGGCCCCGCCGTGGCGATGATCCTCGGCGATCTGGGCGCCACGGTGGTCCACATCGACCCGCCGGGCGGGCCGCGCTGGGACAACCCGGCCAATGCCGTGCTGATGCGCAACAAGCTTTGTCTGACGCTGGACCTGAAAACCGCCGCGGGTCTGGCCGAGGCCCGCGCCCTGATCGCCTGCGCCGATATCCTCGTCGAGAATTTCCGCCCCGGCGTGATGGCGCGGCTGGGCCTTGATCCAGCCCTTCTGAGGGCGGAACGGCCCGACCTCATCACCGTCTCGATCCCCGGCTTCGCCTCGGAGGATCAGCTGCGCCGCGACTGGCGCGCCTTTGAAGGGGTGATCGCCGCCGCCTCCGGCGTCTTCACCGACATGGGGTTGAACCGGGTCCTGATGGGAAGGAACCCCTGCTACACGCCGCTGCCCCTCGCCTCGGCCTATGGCACGATGCTGGCGGCTTCGGCGGCGGTCATGGCCCTGCAGGCGCGCGAGGCTTCCGGCCTTGGCGACCAGATCGAGGTGCCGCTGGCCAGCGCGGTGATGGAGGGGCTCAGCTACAACTCCCTCCTGATCGAGAACTATCCCCTGCGCTACCAGACCCAGCGCGAGCGCGAGATCGACCGCCGCCGCGCCGAGGGCCTCCCGATGAACGTGAGCTACCAGGACCTGCAGGAATTCCTCGACCCCTTTTACCGCAGCTACATGTGCCGCGACGGGCGGATGTTCTACGTCGTCTGCCCCAGCCATCGCCACCATGCCAAACGCTGCCTGCAAACCCTCGGGCTCTATGACGATCTGGTGGCCGAGGGCCTGCGGGAGGAGCCTGACACCTACCTTCCCGCGGCGGAGTGGTCCTCGGATGTCTCGCTGGGGGTCTATCCCCTGCCCAAGGCCTGGGCGGACCGGATCGGCGACCGGATGAAGGCAGTGTTCCTGACCCGCACCGCCAAGGAATGGGAGCGGATCTTCGGCAAGGGCCGCTTCCCCGGCGCGCCGCAAAAATGGCTGTCGGAGTGGATCAGCGACGACCACGCCGCTGTCACAGGCCTGATGATCGAGGTCGAAGACCCGGTTTACGGCTCGATGATCCAGCCCGGCCCGATGGCCTGGCTCGCCGAAAGCGGCGAAGCCACGCTGACCCCCGCCCCGCGCCGCGAGGTTTCGGCGGCGGAGGCTCTGGCCGCCCTGCAGCGCGTCCACACCCCGCGCCCACCGGTGGCGGACCAACCCGGCAAGGGCTGGCTTGAGGGTCTGCGCGTGCTCGACCTCTGCAATGTCATCGCCGGGCCGCATTCGGCGGCCTATCTCGCCCGCTTCGGCGCCGAGGTGATCAAGCTCGACCCCGCAACCCCGCTGTTCGACTGCTGGAACACGGTGATCTTCGGCATGACCCATATGCGCGGCAAGCAGTCGATCCTCGCCGACATCACCCCCGGCGACGGGCGGGCGCTGTTCGAGGCGCTGGTGAAGTCGGTCGATGTCGTGGTCTGGAATGCCACCGACCGCCAGGTGACGGCGATGGGTCTGGATGCCGAGGCCTTGGCCGCGCTGAACCCCAAGGCGATCTTCTGCCAGCTTGATTGCTTCGGCGGGGTCCGCAAGGGTCCGCGCACCGATTACCTCGGCTATGACGACCTCGTGCAGGCCGCCACCGGCATCATGCTGCGCTTTGGCGGCTCGATGCAGACGCCCGAGGAACATGCCCATGTCGGCACGATCGACGTGATGTGCGGCTTTGGCGCGGCGCTGGGAATCGGCGCGGCGCTTTACCAGAAGGCCCGCACCGGACGGATCGGCCGCCCCCGCACCTCGCTTTCGGCGTTGAGCGGGCTGGCGCAGATCCCCTTCGCGCATGACTATATCGGGCGCAGGCCCTTCGACGAGCCCTCGGGCCCCGATGCGATGGGCAGCGGCGCGCTCACTCATCTGTACCAGACCGCCGACCGCTGGATCATGCTGGCGGCAGAGGCCTCCGACCTGCCGCGCCTTGCCCGCCTGCCGGGGCTAGAGGCGCTGCCCGCGCTGGACGAGGCGGCGCGGCAGGACCTTCTGACCCGGGCCTTCGCCAGCGCCCCCGCCGCCGACTGGCTGGCGCGGTTGCAGGGCGTCGATGTCGGGGGAGCACTTTGCGGCAGCCTCGCCACGATCCGGGCCGAGACGACGCGCCCCGCCGATGGCACCCCGGGGCTTGGGCCCGACAGCTATGCCTTCTCGCGCTTTGCCGACCATCCGAGTGGGCGGGGCGTCACCCTTCTGGACCCCTGCGCCGTAAGGCCAAGGCGCGGCCGCATCTTCGCCCTCGCCTCGGCCGAAAAATACGGCGCCTCGACAAGGGCGGTGCTTTTGTCCCTTGGCTATGACGCGGCAGAGATCGACCGGCTGATCGCCCAGGGCACGATCAGCGACAGCTGGAGCCAGGAATACCTGCCCAGCTAGGCCTGAAGCGCCGCCAGCCGCGCCCGCAAGCGCGGCGTGGCAAAATCCACGAAGGCGCGCAGCTTTTGGGGCAGGGCGCCCTGCGCGTCGAAGACCAGATTGACCGGCAGGGCCGCGGGCTCATAGGCCTGCAGCACCACCTCCAGCTGCCCGGCGGCCTGCGCCGCGGCCATCTGGTAGGACAGGACCCGCGTCACCCCAAGGCCCGCCACCGATGCATCAATCGCCGCCTCGGCGGTATTGACCATCAAGCGCGAGCGCACCGCCACCGAATCCTCTGCCCCGGCGGCGGAAAAGCCCCAGCGGTCCACCCTGCCGAAGCTGCCGAAGGTGATGCAGCGATGTCGGGTCAGATCCTGCGGCACTTTGGGTCTGCCTGCGGTGCCAAGGTAGGCAGGGCTGGCACAGCTGACCAGCCTGACCGCACCGACCCGCGCCGCCGTCAGGCTGCTGTCGGGCAGGCTGCCGATCCGCACCGCCAGATCGACGTGATCGTCATGCAGATGCAGGAACCGGTCGGCCAGCATCAGCCGCAGGTCGATCTCCGGATAGGCGGCCAGAAATTCCGTCACCACCGGCAGCACATGCAGCCGGCCAAAGACCACGGGCGCGGTCACCGTCAGCTCCCCCCGCGCGACGCTATAGGCGCCGGAGGCCGCCATCTCCGCCTCGGCCACCGCATCGAGGATGCGCCTGCTCGCCGCGACATAGGCCTGCCCCGCCTCGGTCAGGCTGGCGCTGCGGTTCGAACGCACCACCAGACGCGCGCCCAGATGCCGCTCCAGATCGGCGATCTTGCGGCTGACCGTGGTCAGGGGCAGGCCCAGCTTCCGCCCCGCGGCCGAGAAGGAACCCTCCTCCACCACCCGCAGCAAAACCGCCATCGCGTCGAACCGGTCCATCGGATGCCTTCCGAAATATGGAATGTCACGCACCGATATTGCCCAATATGCGCATAAAATGAAAGGGGCTATCTCAGGGTCACAGCGCCACCACGGCCTGACAGCATATGGAGAAAGACATGACCCGCATCGCCACCCCCGCCTCGATCGCCGAAGCCCCCGTTGCCGCCCAACCCGCGCTGGAGGCGGTGAACAAGCAGCTCGGCGTCGTGCCGAACCTGTTCCGCGTCATCGCCAACAGCCCGGCGGCCCTGGAAGGCTACCTCGGCCTCTCGGGCGCCCTGGCCAAGGGCAGCCTGCCGGCCCAGACCCGCGAGCGGATCGCGCTGGCGGTGGGCGAGTTCAACGGCTGTTCCTATTGCCTGTCGGCGCACAGCTATCTGGGCAAGAACCTCGCCAAGCTGGATGACGCCGAGATCCTCGCCAACCGCAAGGGCCATTCCAACGATGCCAAGGCCGATGCCGCCGTCCGCTTTGCCGTCGCCGTGACCAAGGCCCGCGGCCATGTGAACGACGCCGAACTCGCAGCCGTCAAGACCGCCGGCTACACCGATGCGCAAGTTGTTGAAATCGTTCTGCATGTCGCGCTGAACACCCTGACCAACTATGTCAACGAGGTCGCCGAAACCGTGATCGACTTCCCGGTCGCCCCGGCCCTCGCCGCCTGATCCCCTCCCGGCGCCGCCTGCCACGGGCGGCGCCCCACCCCCGAAGGAGAAGCCATGCCCCGTCCGCCCCTACCGCCCTTTTCGTTCGAAACCGCCGTCCAGAAGGCCCGCATGGCCGAGGATGCCTGGAACTCCCGCGATCCGGCGCGCGTCGCCCTCGCCTATACGGAAGCCAGCCAATGGCGCAACCGGGCCGAGTTCCTGACCGGCCGCGCCGAGATTGCCGCGTTCCTGACCCGCAAATGGGAACGCGAGCTCGACTACCGCCTGATCAAGGAGGTCTGGGCCTTCGAAGGCGCCCGGATCGCCGTGCGCTTTGCCTATGAATGGCACGATGCCGCAGGCCAATGGTTTCGCAGCTATGGCAATGAGAACTGGCAGTTTGACGGTGAAGGCCTGATGTCGCACCGCCATGCCTCGATCAACGATCTGGCGATTGCCGAAGCCGACCGCAAGTTCCACTGGCCGCTCGGCCAAAGGCCGGGCGACCACCCGGGCCTGTCTGCATTGGGATTATGATGATGACCACGCCCAGCGATACCGCCTTCTCTCCCTCGGTCAAAGCCGTGCAAAGCCGCAAGGGCTCGCGCAACGCCTATGCCCGCCAGGAGGCGGCGGGTGGCTGGGCGGACCATATCCCCGCCGACCTCAAGGCCTTTGTCGAGGCGCAGACCAGCGTCTTTCTCGCCACCGCCTCGGCCTCGGGTCAGCCCTATATCCAGCACCGCGGCGGCCCGGCGGGCTTTCTGCGCGTGCTGGACGAAAGGACCATCGCCTTCGTCGATTACGCGGGCAACCGGCAGTACATCACCCAGGGCAACCTGGCCGAGAATGACCAGGCCTATCTCTTCCTGATCGATTATGCCCACCGCCGCCGGATCAAGATCTGGGGCCGGGCCCGCGTGGTCGAAGGGGATGCGGCGCTGGAGGCGCAGCTGATGCCCGAGGGCTACCGCGCCCGCCCCGAACAGGTGATCCTCTTCGAGGTTGCGACCTGGGATGCCAATTGCCCGCAGCACATCCCGCAGCGCTTCGAGGCCGCCGATGTGGCCGCCGCCCTGCGCGCCAAGGAGGACCGCATCGCCGAGCTGGAGGCCGAGGTGGCCGCCCTGAAGGCGCGCGGCTAAAGGCTCTCGAACGCCACCCGCGCCCGCGCGCCGCCCAGGGTTTCAAAGGCGCGCTGGCGGCAGGTCAGGACCAGGATCTGCTGATCCCGCGCCACCCGGTGCAGCGCGGTGAACATCGCCTCGATCCGGTCATCGTCGCTATGGACCAGCGCATCGTCCAGAATGACCGGCACCGCCCGCCCGCCTTGCGCGAACAGCCGGGCAAAGGCGAGGCGGGTGAGGATCGCCACCTGCTCCCGCGTCCCGCCCGACAGGATGTCCAGCCCCTCCTCCTGCCCATTGCGGGTCATCGCGGTGGGCAGCAGGCTCTGATCGTCGATCTTCAGCTGCGCGCCGGGGTGCAGGATCGCCAGCAGCGGTTCCAGTTCGCGCAGGACCGGGCCGAAATAGGCATCCCGCGCCTCCCGCCGCGCCCCTTCCAGCGCCTGGCGCAGCCGGTCCAGCGCCTGTACCTCGGCGGCATAGCGCGCCGCACGGGCCTCGGCGGCGGCAAGCTTGCCGGTCGCCTCGTCCAGCGCCTCTTCGATCCCCAGATCGGCCAAAGCCCCGATGGAGCCGCTGAGGGCGGCAAGCTCGCGGTGCAGAAGGTCGCGCCCCGCCCGGGCCTGCGCCTCGGCCGAGGTGGCGCGGGCCAGACCGGCGCGGGCCGTCTCCAGATCGGGGGCCGCGGCGACGAGGGTGGCCACCGCCGCCGCGGCTTCGGCCTGCCGCGCCTCGGCGGGGGCAAGGGCTGCGGTCGCGGCGGCAAGCTGGCTGGCGAGTGCTGCCGCCTCGCCGGCCTCCTGCCGGGCCTGGGCCAGCGCCCGGTCCGAAGACGCCTGATCCGCCTGATCCGCCGCCAGCCGCTGACCCGCCGCAATCGCCAGCCGGTGCGCCGCCTCTGCGCGGCCGCGGGCCTCGGTCTCCGCCTCTTCGGCGCGGGAAAGGTGGAGGGTCAGGCCCGCCTCGTCCAGCTCTTCCGGGGCAGGATCGGTGGCGGCACCCGCCTCTGCCGTGGCCAGGGCCAAGGCCTGATGCAGCGCGTCGCTGCCCTGCGGGGCAAGGCTGGTCAGGACCGCCTCTGCGGTGCGGATCGCCCCGTCGAGCCGCCGCGCCTCGGCCAGCCGGACGCGGGCCGTGGCAAGGTCGGCCGCATCGCAGGCCGCCAGTTTCTGCGCCAGCGCCGTCTGCAGCGCCGCGAGATCCGCCTCCGGCCGGCCCGAAGCCTCGCCGGGGTTGACCCGCAGAATGCCGATGCCGGGCAGGTCGAACCGGGTTTCGGCGGTGATGACCTGCGGCCCCTCGCCCACCTCTGCCCCATCGCGGCGGACCCGTAGGGCACCCGTGTAATCGAAGCGGACCGAGGCCGATTGCGCCGAAATCCGCGCCGCAAGCTGGTCGCATTTGGTCTGGGCGGCCTCGGCATCGGCCAGGCTGCGCTCGGTCACCCGGATCAGGGCGCGTGCGGCCTTGGCGCGGTCCAGAAGCGCGCGCTCTGTCGCGGCTTTCTCGATCACCGCGGCCAGTTCCGCCACCCTGAGGCGCGCGGCAGCGGCGGCGCGGGCCTTCTGCGCGGCGGTGAGCCTTTGGCGCAAGGCGCGCGCCGCAGCCTCGGCCTCGGTCTGGGCGCGGGTCGCGGCGGCATCTTCGCTGCGCCGGGCCGCGGCGGTGGCCTCGGTCTCGTTGGCGCGGCGGAAGGCCTCGTCGCGGGCGGCAAGGGCGGCTTGCAGCCGGGTGGCAAGGGCGGTCAGGCGGGCGACCTCGCCTTGCACGTTCTTCAGGCTCAGGCCCGCGGTCTCCACCTCGCGCCGCGCCGAGGTGATGCGTTGGGCATGGGCCTCGGCCGCCTCCAGCATGCGGCGCGCCTCGGTCAGGGCGGTCTGGCGGGCGGTTTCGGCCACGGGATCGCTCAGCCGCTGCAACTCGCGGGAGGCCACGCTGCGGCGGGCGAGTTCCTGGGACAGGTGCTGCGCCTTGCCGGCCAGTTCGTCGCGCAGGCTGGTCAGGCGCTGCACCTCATCCACCGCGCGGCGCCATTCGCCATCGGCCTTGGGCTTCAGCCCCGAGGTCGCAAGCTTTGCCAGGTCCTGCCCCACCCGGGCCAGAACCGCATCCATCCGCCGCCCCCCGGTCATCAGCTCGATCTCGCCCGCGACCGAGGACAGAAGGTCGCGCCGCGCCACCAGCCCGGCCTCGCGTTCGTTCTTCTCTGCCGCGCTGGTGCCTTCCGGTTCCAGCCCCAGCACCCCCTGCCGCACCCACAAAAGCCCGGAGGGCCCGGCCAGCCCCTGCCCCAGCAGGCGGTCGATCCAGGCCTCGGCCTCATCCTCCTGCGCGATCAGTTTTCCCGCCCCGTCAAAGACCTGCGCCGTGGCCTTCGACAGCCAGCGCTTGCGGAGGCGAAAGCGGCCCTCCGCCAGGTCCACCTCGACCTCGACCTCCGGTGCGCCGCCGGAATGGGGTTGCAGGGCCTTCACCCCGGCCTTGGAGCTGCGGTGGCGTTCGAAGAACAGGGCGTGGAGCGCGTCGAAGAAAGTGGATTTGCCGAATTCGTTGGGTTCGGAGAGGACGGTGACGCCGTCGCCGATCTGGTCGATGCGGGCGCGCTGCCCGGCAAAGCGGCGGACATTGGTCAGGGTGATGGCGCGGATCTTCATGCCTGCACCTCTTGCGCCAGCGCGAAAAGCCGGGCGAGTGCGGCGGCGGCCACCTCGCGCTCGGACTGGCTCAAGGCCGCATCGCCGCTTTCGGCGCGCAACGCCTCTGCCGCCTGCCGCAGGGCGCCGCCCTGGTCGATCAGGTCGAGATCCTCGGGGCGGATGTCGGCGGCAAGGGCGGCGAGATCCGCCTCGAACCAGCCGAAATCGGGGGCGATCTCTTCCAGCGCCGATTGCAGCCGGGCGCGGTCGGCCAGGGCGAGGCGCCCGCGGGCCACGATCCGCAACAGAAGATCGCGGCGCCCGGCGGCGGGGGGAAGGGTCTGGTGCAGCAGCTGTCCCGGATCCTCGCCGGGCAGAAGGTTGATCTCGGGCCGCAGCCAGCCGAAGGCACCGGTCGGCACCCGGGTCACCCCGGGCAGTGCACCCGGGGCGGTCAGCGCCACCATCAGGGCCGAGGCGCGACCCTCATGCTTGAATCCGTCGCCCTCCGGCGTGCCGGAATACCAGGTGGCGGGCCCGATCGAAAGGCAGCCGTGCCAATCGCCCAAGGCAAGGTAATCAAGGCCGGAAAGCCGCGCCCGATCGGGCGGGATGATGCCCGGCGCGCCATCCTCGCCCGAGAAATCGGTGACCGCCCCATGGCCAAGGCCAAGCCGCAGCGCGCCCTCTGGCGTGGCGGCCGACATCGCCTCGGTCAGGTCGCGACCCGGGCGGCGCTGGGTGCAGGGCGCGGGAAGAAGCCAGAGGCCGGGCCTGACCTCGAAGCCCTGCGCCTCGGTCACCGCCCTCAGGTTGGCCGGTGCCTGCCCCGCGATCCGCCGCCAAAGCTCCGAAGCGGCGAGGCTGTCATGGTTGCCGGGGATGACGACCCAGGTGATATCCGGCGCCTCTGCCATCGCGCGCAGGGCATGGCGCAGCGTGTCGGGGGCCGGGGTTTCGGCGTCGAAGGTATCGCCCGCCAGCAGGACCAGATCGCTGCCGCCCGCGCGCGCCGCTTGCGCCAGCCGGGCAATCGCCCCATGCCGCGCCTCGCGCAGGCGGTTGCGGATCGCCTCGGGGTAGCCGCCGAAGGCCTTGCCCAGGTGAAGGTCGGACGAATGCAGAAATCTGTAACTCACGACTTGTCCCATCCTGAAGCGGCGCGGCGCCTCAGTGACCAAAGCCCGTCGCAGGCGCTTTGGCAAGCGGGGCGGCATCCTCACCGCCAAGCGTGGTCAGGATCGGGCAATCGGGCCGCCCGTCGCCGTGGCAGTTGTGCGAGAGGTGTTCCAGCGTCGAGACCATGTCCTGTAACGCCCGCATCTTGGCCTGGAGGTCGGCGATATGGTCGGTGGCGATGCGTTTGACATCGGCGCTGGCCCGGCTGCGGTCGCGCCAAAGCTGCAAGAGCCCCTCGATCTGCTTGACCGAAAAGCCCAGATCGCGGGCGCGGCGGATGAAGCGCAGGGTCTGGATATCGCTGTCGCGGTAGACGCGGTAGCCGGCCTCGGTCCGCATGGCGGGGGCGATCAGGCCGGTCTCCTCGTAATAGCGGATCATCTTGGCAGAGATGCCCGTGGCAGCCGAAGCCTCGCCGATGTTCATGACAGACCTCCCAAGGCGGGTTTGAACCGTTTCAGCCGCAGCGCATTGCTCAGCACGAAGACCGAGGACATGGCCATCGCCCCCGCCGCCAGCATCGGCGACAGAAGCGTGCCGGTGAAGGGCCAAAGCACGCCTGCCGCCACCGGGATCAGCGCGACGTTATAGGCAAAGGCCCAGAACAGGTTCTGCCCGATGTTGCGCATCGCGGCGCGGCTGATGCCGAAGGCCTTGGGCACGCCCGCCAGATCGCCGCCCATCAGGACCACATCGGCGGTTTCGATCGCCACATCGGTGCCGGTGCCGACGGCGAGACCCACATCCGCCTCGGCCAGGGCCGGGGCATCGTTGATGCCATCGCCGACGAAGGCCACCTTGCGGCCCCCTTGGCGCAGGGCCTTCAGGGCTGCAACCTTGCCCTCGGGCAGAACCTCGGCCACGACCTCGTCGATGCCGAGTTCGGCGGCGATGGCCTCGGCGGTGCGGCGGTTGTCGCCGGTGATCATCGCGACCTTGAGGCCGAGGGCGTGCAGCGCCGCAATCGCAACCGGCGTCGTGGCTTTGATCGGGTCGGCCACCGCGACCAGCGCCACCAGGCTGCCGTCAATGGCGGCGTAAAGCGGGCTGCGGGCCTTGGCGGCGAGGCTGGCGGCAGCGGCAGCCAGCGCCGAAGGATCAGCCCCGATCTGCGCCATGAAACGGTCGGCCCCGACCTCCACCCTGCGACCCGCCACCGTGGCGCGGATGCCAAGACCGGGGATCGCGGTGAAATCGGAGGCGGGGGCGAGGGTCAGCCCCTCGGACCTGGCCGCGCTCACGATGGCGGCGGCGACCGGGTGTTCGGACCCGGCCTCGGCCCCGGCGATCAGGGCCAGAACCTCAGCCCGGCTCGCCCCTTCGGCCAGGATCAGGTCGGTCAGCACCGGGCGCCCCTCGGTCAATGTGCCGGTCTTGTCGAGGGCGACGACGCTGATGCCGGTCAGGCTCTGCAAGGCCTCGCCATTGCGGAACAGAACGCCAAGCTCCGCCGCCCGCCCGGTGCCGACCATGATCGAGGTCGGCGTGGCCAGCCCCATCGCGCAGGGGCAGGCGATGATCAGCACCGCCACCGCATTGACCAAGGCGAGCGACAGCGCGGGCTCTGGCCCCCAGATCATCCAGACGGCAAAGGTTGCCAGCGCCGCCGCCATCACGGCAGGCACGAACCAGGCGGTGACCCGGTCCACCAGCCCCTGGATCGGCAGCTTGGCGCCCTGGGCCGCCTCCACCATCCGGATGATCCGCGACAGCATCATGTCGGCGCCGACCTTCTCGGCCCTGTAGGTGAAGGCGCCGGTCTGGTTGATCGTGCCGCCCGTCACCGCATCGCCCACCGTCTTCAGGACCGGTACCGGCTCGCCCGAGATCATCGCCTCGTCGACATAGGAACTGCCCTCCACCACCGCGCCATCCACCGGGATGCGGTCGCCGGGGCGGATCTGGATCACGTCGCCGGGCTTGACCGCCTCCAGCGGCACTTCGACCACCGCGCCGTCACGCAAGACATGGGCGGATTTGGCCTGCAAGCCCACCAGACGGCTGATCGCCTCGGAGGTGCGGCCCTTGGCCCGCGCCTCCAGATAGCGGCCCATCAGGATCAGGGTGATAATGACCGAGGAGGATTCGTAATAGACCTGCACCGCGCCCGAGGGCAGCAGGCCGGGGGCAAAGGTGGCCACGACCGAATAGGCCCAGGCGGCGGTGGAGCCGACCACGACCAGCGCATTCATGTCCGGCGACAGATGCCAGAGCGCCGGAAGGCCCTTGCGGTAGAACCGCAGGCCGGGGCCGAACTGCACGGCGGTGGCGAGGAGGAAGGACAGCACATGCACAGTCCCCTCGCCCAGGGTCATCAACAGCCACATATGCAGCGCGGGGATCAGATGGCCGCCCATTTCCGCCACGAAGATCGGCAGGGTCAGGGCCAGCGCAATCCGGAAATCGCGGCGCAGGCGGCTTTGTTCCGCCTCGCGCGCGGCGGCGGCAGTGGCGCCGGAGTCCTGCACGTCCAATGGCTCGTAACCCGCCTTGCGGACGGCGGCGGCGATGGCGGCGGCCAGCGCCGGGGTCTTGCCCGAAACGGTGATCGTGGCCCTTTCGGTCGCAAGGTTGACCGCGGCAGCCTCGACCCCCGGCACGGACTTCAGGGCCTTTTCCACCCGCGCCACGCAAGAGGCGCAGGTCATGCCCTCGATCCCCAAATCGAAGGTCTCGGGCGCCACGTCATAGCCCGCCTTGCGGATGGCCGCGACCACCGCCTCATGCCGGACGGGGCCGGCATAGCGCACCTCGGCCCTTTCGGTCGCAAGGTTGACCGAGGCGGAGGCGACGCCCTCCACCTTGGCAATCGCCTTTTCCACCCGCAGCACGCAGGAGGCGCAGGTCATACCCTCGACCGCGATGGAAGAGGTCAGGGCCGGTGTGACGGTGTCTTTCATGGCATTGGTCCCTTGGACAGAGCCGTCCCCGGCCCTGTCGGATCGGCAGGTCAGACCGGCGAGAAGCCGGCCTCGGTGATGGCGGCCTTGACGGCGGCATCGCTGGCGCTGGTCATGACCCGCACCTTGCGGGCTTCGACGTCGATGGTCAGTTCGGCGGCCGGATCAAGCTCCTTGACCGCGGCCGTCACCCCACGGGCGCAGCCGCCGCAGGTCATGTCGGGAATGGAAAGATCAAGCATCGGGAGTCCTTTCAGATCGGGCGATCACGCTGCCCTGAGCCACAGATGGGGCTTCCCATGGTGTCAAGGTCAAGGGGGGTGGCCGATTTTTCTTGCCGGGCGAGTCCGCCGCCCCCCAAGACCGCATTCCGGGCAAATGCCTATGTTCTTGGCAGAATTTGCCACCGCCCGCCCGGATCGCGCGGCGTCCGACCCGCGCCAAAGTGAAGATCGCCGCCGAAGTCCTTGCAACCACAGGATGCCGTTCGGTTATGCTGGACAGACCGTCCTCAGTGTGTAGTCTTTCGGCCAAGCGGGCGCGCCGGTTCCGGCCAGACCTGCACTCGTGCGACAAATGGGAGGACTACATGGACAGACGTAAATTTCTCGGAACCGCCACGGTAGGCGGCATCGGCGCGGCCGGGGCGTCGCTTTTGGCGACGCCGGTCGTGGCGCAATCCATGCCCAAGGTGACCTGGCGCATGACCTCATCCTTTCCGAAATCGCTGTCGGACACGATTTTCGGCGGCGCCCTGTCGCTGTCGAAATATGTGAGCGAGGCGACCGGCGGCAATTTCGACATCCAGGTCTTTGCCGCGGGCGAACTGGTCCCCGGCGGTGCTGCGGCGACCGATGCGGTCACCACCGGCACGGTCGAGGCGGCGCATACCGTGGCCTATTACTCCTTCGGCAAGGACCCGACCTTCGCGCTGGCCGCGGCCGTGCCCTTCTCGCTTTCGGCGCGGGGCATCAATGCCTGGCACTATTACGGCGGCGGCATCGACCTTTATAACGACTTCATGAAGCAGCATAACATCTATGCCCTGCCCGGCGGCAACACCGGCGTGCAGATGGGCGGCTGGTTCCGCAAGGAGGTCAATTCGGTCGACGACCTCAAGGGCCTGAAGTTCCGCGTCGGCGGTTTCGCCGGCAAGGTGCTGGAGCGTCTGGGCGTGGTGCCGCAGCAGATTCCGGGCGGCGACATCTATCCGGCGCTGGAAAAAGGCACGATCGACGCCGCCGAATGGGTCGGCCCGGCGGATGACGAAAAGCTCGGCTTCGTCAAGGTCGCGCCCTATTACTACTACCCCGGCTGGTGGGAAGGTGGCCCGACCGTCCACTTCTTCTTCGGTCTGGACAAGTTCAACGCCCTGCCGCCGCAGTACCAGGCGCTGCTCAAGACCGCCGCCATGGCTGCGGATGCCAACATGCTGCATGCCTATGACTGGTACAACACCTCGGCCATCAAGCGGCTGGTGGCGTCGGGCGCGCAGCTGCGGCCCTTCTCGAAAGAGATCATGGAGGCCTGCTTCGAGGCCGCCAATGCCGTCTATGCCGACATGGAAGCCAGCAACCCGGCCTTCAAGACGATCTGGAGCTCGATCAAGTCCTTCCGCGGCGAGTACTACACCTGGGCGCAGTTGGCGGAATACAACTACGACACCTTCATGATGATCCAGCAGAACGCCGGCAAGCTCTAAGCCTGCGGCGCTTCGGCCAGAAGACAAAGCCCCGGCACCATCAGGTGCCGGGGCTTTTCCTTGTCGGTCAGGGAAGGCGGGGGGCGCCGGGGCACCCCCCTGTCGCTTCACGGCGCGGGGATCTTGGGCGCGCCCAAACCGCCGCCACCCAGACCACCACCCAGGCCGCCACCGCCCAGTCCGCCACCCAGACCACCGCCAAGGCCGCCTCCCAGGGCGCCGCCAAGCCCGCCGCCCTCCGGCATCACGATCTTGACCTGGCTCACGTCGATCGGCGCGCCCTTGTAGCGCATCACGATGCTCGGGAAGGCGATGACGATGCCGATCATGATGACCTGGATGATCACGAAGGGCACGGCACCCCAGTAGATCTGGCCCGTCGTCACCGGCTCCATCATCTTGCCGGTCACGCGGTCCTTGTAGGGCACTTTCGGCGCCACCGACCGCAGGTAGAAGAGCGAGAAGCCGAAGGGCGGGTGCATGAAGCTGGTCTGCATGTTCACCCCCAGGATCACCCCGAACCAGATCAGGTCGATCCCGAGCTTGTCCGCCGCCGGGGCCAGCAGGGGCACCAGGATGAAGGCCAGCTCGAAGAAGTCGAGGAAGAAGGCCAGCAGGAACACCAGAAGCGAGACCGAGACGAGGAAGCCGATCTGCCCGCCCGGCAGCGAGGTCAGAAGATGCTCGACCCAGAGATGCCCGTTGACCCCGTAGAAGGTCAACGAGAAGACCCGCGCCCCGATCAGGATGAACATCACGAAAGACGACAGCCGCGTGGTCGAGGCCAGCGCCTGCCGGATCACCCCCATGTTGAGCCGCCCCTTCATCGCCGCCAGCAGCATCGAGCCGACCGCGCCCATGGCCCCGCCCTCGGTCGGCGTGGCGATGCCGAGGAAGATCGTGCCGAGGACAAGGAAGATCAGCGCGAGCGGCGGGATCAGCACGATGATCACCTCGCTGGCCAGCCGCGACATCAGGTTCAGCTTGAAGCTGCGGTCGAGAAGGGCGGCGATATAGACGATCACCACCGCCAGCGTCGCACCCAGCACATCGGCATTCACGCCCTGCCCGGCGAAAAGCCAGACCGTGGCGGCATAGCCGATCACCCCGGTCGCGATCAGCGCCACCAGAAGCGAGGTCACGCCATGCCCGAGCGTGCGCGCCTCCTTCGGCAGGGCCGGGGCCCAGTTCGGCCGGATCAGCGTGACGATCAGGACGTAGCTCACATAAAGCGCCGTCAGGATCAGCGAGGGCACCATGGCGCCCTTGTACATGTCGCCCACCGACCGGCCCAGCTGGTCGGCCAGGATGATCAGCACCAGCGAGGGCGGGATGATCTGCGCCAGCGTGCCCGAGGCCGCGATGACCCCGCTTGCCAGCCTGCGGTCATAGCCATAGCGCAGCATGATCGGCAGCGAGATCAGCCCCATCGCGATGACCGAGGCCGCAACCACCCCCGTCGTCGCCGCCAGCAGGGCACCGACGAAGATCACCGCATAGGCCAGACCGCCACGGATCGGTCCGAACAGCTGGCCCACCGTCTCCAACAGGTCCTCGGCCATGCCGGAGCGTTCCAGCACGATGCCCATGAAGGTGAAGAAGGGGATGGCCAGCAGCGTATCGTTCTGCAAGACCCCCCAGAAACGTTCCGGAAGCGCGTTCAGCAGATTCCAGTTGAGGTTGATCGCCCCGTCCGACAAGGGCGCCAGATAGACGCCGATGATGAAGAACAAGAGCCCGTTGGCCGCCAGCGAGAAGGCGACCGGATAACCGGCGAGCAGGAAGACCACCAGCGAGGCGAACATGATCGGCGCCATGTTCTGCGCGATAAGGTCCATCATGATTTTTCCAGAACCTCAGCCAGTTTCTCGCCTTCAAGCTCGGCCGCCTTGTGGGCGGAGATGAAGGGCGTCGGGTCCTCCATGTCGCCGCGCATGATGGCGACCTTCTTGATGATCTCGGAAATGCCCTGCAGTGTCAGCAGCAGGAAGCCGAGCAGAAGCAGAAGCTTGCCCGGCCACATGATCAGCCCGCCCGCATTGTTGGAATACTCGCCCGAATGGTAGGACAGCATCACATAGGGCCAGAGGTAGAAATCCATCAGCACGACGAAGGGCATCAGGAAGAACAGATGGCCCAGAAGGTCGATCCAGTGCTGCCCGCGCCGCGACAGGGTGCCATAGACGATGTCGATGCGGATGTGCTCGTTGTGCTTCAGGGTCATCGCCGCCGCCAGAAGGAAGGCCGCGCCGTAGAGATACCACTGAAGCTCCAGAAACGAATTGGACGAGACGTTGAAAATCTTGCGGACCACCGCATTGGCGGCGCTGACCAGCACGGCGACAAGGATCAGCCAGCCCACCGTCTTGCCGATCCACTCGGTCGCCCTGTCGATGGCACGCGCCAAAGACAATAAATTGCCCATGTGCAATTCCTCCCCTGTCCTGCGGCCATCTCTGCTGGATGGCTCGCCCTATAGTGGCGCGGCGGGGGGAGGTGCGTCAACCGCCCTGTCGGCGGTCGCAGGGGCGGGAAGGACCCGGACGCTAGGTCAATTTGCCGCGCCGGACCCGGTTTTCGGGCCGCCGCGGCAAGTTTGCGGGAGTTTTGCCCGCTTTGTGCAGTTTTTAGGCAGAAGGGCGGCCCCGGGTTTTCCGGCGGCCCGGCCCTGCGGGCCTCAGGCGTGGCGGCGGCTCAGCATGCCCCAGACCACCAGGATGATGATGGCGCCGATGACCGCCCCGACCAGACCCGCGCTCTCGCCCGGGGCATACCAGCCGAGGCTGCTGCCGAGGTAATTGGCGACAAAGGCGCCGACGATGCCAAGGAGCGTGGTCATGATGAAGCCCGAGGGCTCGTTGCGGCCCGGCGTGATGAATTTGGCGATGACACCGGCGACAAAGCCGATGATGATGGTCCACAGAATGCTCATGTGTGATCTCCGGTTCGGACCGGTCATTCCGGCCTGCATGACAGAAAGCTAGAGGCGGAAATCCGCGCGTCCAGCCTGATCTGCAAAGATAAATTCCGGAACCGAAGCGGGCCTTCGCGCGTTGGTTACGCTGCCTCAGACATCGCTGGAAAGGCTCTCCGGGCGCGGCACCGGGGTCTCTGCCGCACTCAGGAAACTCGCCAGGGTGTTGAGCGATTCCACATTGTCGCAGATGACCTTGACGCAGACGAGGAACGGCACCGCCATCAGCGCCCCGGCAATCCCCCAGATCCAGCCCCAGAACACCACGGTGACAAAGACCGAGACGGTGTTCAGCTCCAGCTGGCGGCCCAGAAGCACCGGGGTGATGAACTGGCCCTCGAAGAAGGTCGCGGTCAGATAGACCGCCGGGGCCAGGGCCGCCTGACCCAGATGGTCAAAGGACACCACCGCCACCGCCGTCGCCAGCGCCGCCCCGGACAGCGGCCCGACATAGGGCATGTAATTGACGAGGAAGGCCACCAGCGCCCAGACCAAGGGCTCTGGCATGCCGATCAGCCACATGCCGGTGCCGATCACCACGCCCAGACCGGCGTTGATCATCGTCACCAGCAGCAGATAGCGCGAGACGCTGCGCTCGATCCCGTAGACGATGCGCAACGCGCGTTTCTTGTCGCCAAAGCGCGGGAAGGCGTCGATCAGCTTGACATAGAACATGTCCCCCGAGGCGAGGAGGAACAGCGCCAGCACCAGCGTCACCATCATCGTGGCGAAGATCGAGACGACATTGCTGACCGCCACGGTCAGAAGCCCCGGCGTCTGCACCGCCACCTTCTGCACCTTGGGGTCGGCCGTGCCGGTGGCGATCTGGTCCACCTGATCGGAGGCCTTCTTCATCACCGCCACCGAAGAGGTCAGCGTGTGCAGCTTCTGCTTCAGCTCGGCCCCGAGGTTGGGCGCATCGCTGACCCAGTTCGACACCGGACCGCTGACCAGCAGCGCCGAGCCCGCCACCGCCGTGCCCAGGGCCAGGATCAGCACCGTGGCCGAAACGAAGGGCGGCAGGCCAAAGCGTTGCAGGCCGCGCACCACCGGGCTCAGCGTCAGGGCCATCAGCGTGCCCATCATCAGGGGCAGGATGACCTCCTTGGCGAAGTAAAGCCCCATGGTCAGCAGGACCAGCAGGATCATCCCCAGGGTGCGGCGGATCGCCGTCAGGTCGCGGGTCCGCTGGGCGGCCTCGGACAGGGTGAGATCGGTCTCGTCAGGGCTTGCGATGGCGGTGTCTTGCATGATCAACCCTCTTTCCCCGCAGGGAGCACTGGCCGCGAGTAAGCAAGCGCCACGGGCCAAATTGCAACTGCCAAACCTCGGGCCGCGCAAGATAGGGGCCAAGCACCCCCGCCCTGCCACCACCCGGGCCACCATGCCGCATTGCGCCCCCGTCCAAAGCGCGCAAGCTGCGGCCACACCCCGCTCACAGGAGCCTTCCATGCTGGACTACAGGATCGCGGCCCGCCGGACCTCAAGCCATGGCGCCGAGGCCAGGGCCAAGGAGGCGCTGATCCTCCTCGACACCGACCTTGCCGGGCGCCCCGACGCCTTCAACCCGGCCGAGCTTTTACTGGCCAGCCTCGCCGCCTGCATCCTGAAAGGGGCGGAGCGGGTGCTGCCGCTTCTGAACTTCTCTCTGCAGGGGATCGAGGTTGCGGTGCAGGGCCAGCGCCAGGATGCCCCGCCGAAGATGGTGGCGATCACTTATCAGATCGTGGTCGACACCGAGGAAAGCGACCAGAGGCTGGACCTTCTGCACCGCAACATCCGCAAATACGGCACGATCTCGAACACCCTCGCCGATGCGCTGGACCTGTCGGGCACGATCACCCGGCGCGTCGTCACCCCCTGAACGGCTGCCCCAGCGAGGCCACTGCGTTCAGCCGCAACCGCCTGCGGTTCGACGAGATCAGTGCCAGCATCAGGATCGTGACGCCATAGGGAATGCAGGCGAGGAATTGCGACGGCACCGCCACCCCGATCGCCTGCGCGGTCAGGTCGGTCAGCGACAGCGCCCCGAACAGAAAGGCGCCAAAGACCACCCGCCCGGTCTGCCAGGTGCCGAAGACCACCAGCGCCAGCGCGATCCAGCCGCGCCCCGCGATCATCCCATCGGCCCAGAGCGGGGTATAGACGGTCGAGGCATAGGCCCCCGCCAGCCCCGACAGCGCCCCGCCAAAGGCAATCGCGCCGCAGCGGATCGACAGGACGGGAAAGCCCAGCGCCCGCGCGGCCTTCGGATTCTCGCCCACCGCCCGCAGGATCAGGCCAAGGCGGCTGTGGTTCATCACCGCCCAGATCGCCAGCGCCAGCACGAGGGTCAGCCAGACCACCACATCCTGCGCGAAAAGCCCGCCGATCCCCGGCAACCCGGCCAGTCCCGGCACGGCCAGCTTGGGCAGGGGCAGCAGCGTCTGGCTCTCGAACGCCTTGCCGAAAAGCGAGGAGAGGCCCTGCGCCAGGATCCCCACCGCCAGCCCCGCCACCACCTGATTGGCGACAAAGCCAAGCGCCAGCGCGGCAAAGACCAGCGCAATCGCCACCCCGCCGAAGCCCGCCGCGAGAAACCCCAGGGCGTGGTTGCCGCTGGTATAGGTCACGACGAAGCCCAAAGCCGCGCCCAGCGCCATCATCCCCTCGATGCCAAGGTTCAGCACGCCTGACCGCTCCGTCACCATCTCGCCCAGGGCCGCCAGCAGCATCGGCGTCGCGGCGGCGAGCATGCCAGCCAGAATGAACTCCACCGCGTTCATGATGCGGCCCCCCGGCGCGGCAGCCAGACCACCCGGTTGCGGATGAAGATCAGGCTGGCGAGGTAGAAGACCAGCAAAAGCCCCTGAAACACATAGACGCCCGCCACCGGCAGGTCGGCCGAAACCATCGCATTGTCGCCGCCGATATAAAGCACCGACATCAGGAACGCCGCGATGACGATGCCCAAGGGGTTCAGCCCGCCCAGATAGGCCACGATGATCGCCGCATAGCCATAACCCGTGCTGACCGAGCGTTGCAGCTGGCCCAGCGGCCCCGCCACCTCGCAGGCCCCGGCAAAACCCGCCGCCAGCCCGCCGAGCAGCAGGCTCAGCCAGATGCCGCGGTTCTCGCTGAAACCGGCATAGCTGGCAGCCCGCGGTGCCAGCCCGCTGACCAGCAGCTGATAGCCAGAAAAGCGGTGCCGCATCATCACCCAGGCCAGCGCCGAAACCGCCAGCGCCGCCAGAAGCGAGATATTGACCCGCGTGTCAGGCAGGAGGATCGGCAGTAGCGCCGCATCGGGAAAGATCACCGACTGCGGAAAGTTGAAGCCGTCCGGGTCCTTCCACGGGCCAAGCAGCAGGTAGTTCAGCACCTGATTGGCGATCAGCGTCAGCATCAGGGTCACAAGGATCTCGTTGGCATTGAACCGCGTGCGCAACAGGGCCGCGATCCCGGCCCAGAGCATCCCCGCCACGGCCCCCATCAGGATCATCCCCGGCAGCATCCAGCCCGAGGTGCCCTCAGGATACCAGACCGGCAGGGCCGAGGCGGCAATCGCCCCGATGATCAACTGCCCCTCCGCCCCGATGTTGAAGACATTGGCGCGAAAGCCGATCGCCAGCCCCTGCGCGATCAGGATCAGGGGTGCCGTCTTCAGCAGCACTTCCGAGAAGTTGTACCAGCTGAGAAACGGCTCCAGCAGCAGCGAGTACAGCGCCTGCCCCGCCGGTTTTCCCAGCAGCGCGAACAGGATCAGGCTCGCCAGCGCCGACAGCGCCAGCGAGATCACCGGTGCGGCCACCATCGCCAGACGCGAGGCGCGGTCGCGGCGGATCAGAACCAGCCTCATGCCGCGTCCCCTGCGCCGGGACCAGACATTTGGGCGCCGATCATATAGGCGCCGATCTGGTTGACGGTGGTCGATTGCGTGGCCAGCGCCGGGGTCAGGCGGCCCTTGTGCAGGACATGCAGCGTGTCGCAGATCTCGAACAACTCCTCGATCTCCTCCGAGATGACCAGAACCGCCACGCCCGCATTGCGCATTGCCACCAGCCGCTGGCGGATCTGGGTGGCCGCCCCGATGTCGACGCCCCAGGTCGGCTGCGCGACCAGAAACATCTGCGGCGCGAGTATGACTTCGCGGCCCATGATGAACTTCTGCAGATTGCCGCCCGACAGGGCCCCCGCCTCGGCCTCCGGCCCCGGCGTCCTCACGTCGAAATCGGCGATGACCTGCGCGGTATAGGCCCGCTCGGCCCGGCGCCGGATAAATCCGCGCCGCACCAGTCCCTGCCCGTGCGCCGTCAGAAGCGCGTTATCGGCCAAGGACATCTCGGGCACCGCACCGCGCCCGAGCCGTTCTTCCGGCACGAAGGCAAAGCCAAGCCCGCGCCGCTCTGCCGCCCCCCAGTCGCCCACCGCCTGGCCCAGCAGCCGCACCTCCGCACGCCCGGCGCGCGGCAGGGTCACCTCGCCCGAGATCAGCGCCGCCAGTTCCTGCTGGCCATTGCCCGAGATCCCGGCGATGCCGACAATCTCGCCACTATGCACCGCCAGCGACACGCCGGAGAGAGAGACGCCGAAAGGGTCGTCATTGGCGAAATCGAGGTTCGAAAGTTCCAGCCGCACCTCGCCCAGACCATGCGGCGCGGGGTGCAGCGGGGCTGGCATCTCATGCCCGATCATCAGCCGCGCCAGGTCTTCCGCCGAATGATGCGCCGGATCGACGCGGCCCGTGACCTTGCCCAGACGCAGGATCGTGGCGCTGTCGCAAAGCTCGCGGATCTCTTCCAGCTTGTGGCTGATGAAGAGGATCGCCATTCCCTTGGCCTGCAACTTGCGCAAAGTCTCGAACAGGCGCTGCACGTTCTGCGGCGGCAGGACCGAGGTCGGCTCGTCAAGGATCAGAAGCTCGGGGTCCAGAAGCAGACAACGGATGATCTCCACCCGCTGCCTTTCACCGACCGAAAGGGCATGGACGAGGGCGAAGGGGTCCACCGAAAGACCGAACTCCTCCCCCAAGGCGCGGATGCGGCGGGCGAGGTCGGCCTGACGGCCCGGCACCACCAGCGCCATGTTCTGCACCACGGTCAGGGTCTCGAACAGGGAAAAGTGCTGGAACACCATGCCGATCCCCAGCCGCCGCGCATCGGCGGGGCTGGACAGGCGCACCGGCTGGCCCTTCCACAGGATCGCACCCTCGTCCGGCGCCTCCACCCCATAGATCAGCTTCATCAGGGTGGATTTGCCGGCGCCATTCTCGCCGAGGATGGCATGGATCGAGCCGGCCTCGACCACCAGATCGATGCCGGAATTGGCCACGACCCCGCCGTAGCGTTTGGACACAGCCGAAAGCGTCAGCAGCGGGGTCTGGGTCATCTTACTTCGGCAGGGGCGTGGTGACGCCCTTCACATGCCAATCCATCGACAGGATCGCGTCATCGTCCAGCGTCACCCCGGCCGCCACATGCTCGGCCCCGCTCTGGTCGGTGATCGGCCCGGTGAAGGGCGAGAAGGCGCCGGAGGTCAGCTTGGCTTCCGTCTCGGTGATCTTGGTCATCATGTCGGCCGGGATATCCGCGCTCCAATCCTGCAGCAGCACGCATTTGTCCGCCATGCCAAGCCAGGCCGAGCGGCCCTTGAAGGTGCCCGCGAGGTGGGCTGCGACCGATTCCTTGAAGAAGGGCGCCCAGTCGGTCGCCACACAGCCGAGGTATTTCTTCGGCGCGTAGGCCTTCATCGAGGAGTTGAGGTTGAAGACATAGGCCCCCGCCGCCTCGCAAGCCGTCACGACCGAGGGCGTGTCCTGCGCGTTGGAGAAGATCACGTCACAGCCCTGCGACAATAGCGCCTTGGCGGCGTTCTGCTCCGAGGCCGGGTCGAACCAGGAGTTCACCCAGACCACCGAAACCTCGATCGCCGGGTCGACCGATTGCGCGCCCAGCGTCCAGGCGTTGATCGAGGTGATCAGTTCCGGGATCGGGAAGGCGCCGACGCAGCCGATCTTCTTGGTCTTGGTCAGCGTGGCCGCGGCCATGCCCATCAGGTACGTGCCCTGATAATAGCGGGCGCCAAAGGGCGAGAAGTTCGGCGCGGTCTTGTAGCCCGAAGCATGCAGGATGGTGACATCGGGATGCTTCTTGGCCAGCTTCAAGCCGCCTTCCATATAGCCGAAGGAGCCGAGGATGACGACCTTGTTGCCGTCCGCCACGGTCTTGTTCATGATCCGGTCGCCGTCCGGACCTTCGGCGACATTCTCCAGGAGCGTCACCTTGATCTTGTCGCCATATTCGGCCTCCAAGGCCTTGGTGCCCAGTTCCAGCGTATGGGACCAGCCGACATCCGCGGCGGGCGAGGGCACGATCAGCGCCACTTTCAGCACATCGGCGGCAAAGGCCGGGACCGGCAGGGCCAGGGCGGTGCCGGCGGCGAGCGAGGTTTTCAGAAAGGCACGACGGTTGACTTGGGTCATGGGTTTTCCTCTGTTGGATCAGTTTGTTATCTTGTGAAAGGCGGCTTCGGCACGGGTGAAGAGGTCGCGCTCGTCAAGGCCCGGGAAGGCGCCATCCGCCCAGACGATCCGCCCGTTGATCATGGTCATGTCCACCGCCATGCCGACGCCGACCTTGGCCAGCAGGCTCGCCGGGTCATGCCTTGTGCCGACATAGTCAAGCCTGCGGGTGTCGATGGCGAAAAGATCCGCCGCCATGCCGGGGGCGAGGTGGCCGATGTCCTTCCTCCCCAGCACATCTGCGCCGCCTTGCGTGGCATAATGCAGGAAGGCCGAAGGCTCGGGCACCGGATGCTTGCGGCTTTTGGCCACCAGACATTGCAGCATGTAGCCGGAATGGATGCAGTGCATCAGGTTGGAATTGTCGTTCGAGGCCGTGCCATCGACGCCCAGCCCCAGCCGCAGACCCAAGGCCTGCATCGCCGGAATATCGGTGACCTCGGCGCCGACGAGATAGACCGGCTCCGGGCAATGGGCGACGCCGGTCCGGCTGGCGGCCAGTTGCGCCAGCTCGCCATGCGACAGCTCCCAGCAATGGGCGTACCAGACATCCGGCCCGGCAAAGCCGATCTCCTCCAGGTAATCCACCGTCCGCTTGCCGGTCCGCGCCTGCATGACCGGGCTTTCCCCCTCGCCCACATGGGTGTGCAACAGCACGCCCTTGTCGCGGGCAAGGCGGACCGATTCCACGAAGGTCTCGCGGTAGCCATTCACCGGCTGACAGGGCGAGACGGCGACCTGCCGCATGCTGAAGGGCCCGGCGTCGTGATAGCTGTCGATCAGCCTTTCGCAATCGGACAGGAATTCGTCCGTCGTCTCCAGCATCTCGTCGGGGATCGTGCTGCCCTCCGACTTCGGCAGCGAATTGCCGCCGCGCCCGGCATGCAGGCGGATGCCGAACATCTCGGCCGCTTCGAACTGGCGGTCGACGATGCGGGTGCCGGCATGGCGGGGGAAGTTGTATTGGTGGTCAAAGGCGGTGGTGCAGCCATGCTTGATCAGCTCGGCCAGGGCCACCACGGTCGAATGGTAGAAGGCCTCCTCGGTCAGGCGGGAGAAGATCGGATAGATCCGGTCCAGCCATTCGATCACCGAAAGCTTGGTCCAGTCCAGATCGGCGCGGTTCCTCACGAAGGTCTGGAAGAAATGGTGATGGGTGTTGACCAGACCCGGGTAGACGAACCACCCCGTCGCATCAAGGACTTGGGTGCCAGCAGGCAAGGGCCCCTGCGACAGATCCGGCCCGATGGCGCGGATCGCCGGACCCTCGACCCATATATCCTGCCCGCGCAGCACCGGCGCCGTGGCCGAGGGGACGATGGCGGCGCAGTTCTTCAGCAAATAGCCCATCAGACGCGCTCCACCGATGTTTTCGGCGCGGGGCGCAGCTCGTGCAGCCGGTGGATGCCCGGCATTTCGATGAAACGGTCGAGGGCGCGGACCGCCCTGCTCCACAACCGGACCGAGGGGTAGGCGTCCAGGCTGACCCCGCCATCCCCGGCCAGCGCCACCGCCGGGAAACAGGCGATATCGGCGATCGAGGGCGTCTGGCCCACCAGCCACAGCCCGTCTGCAAAGCGGCGCTCGACCAGATGCGCCTCCATCTCGCGCAAGGCGTCGTGGCCCGCCGCGCGCAGCGCCTCGATATCGCCGGGGTAAAGCAGCATGTCATGCAGCCGCGCCATGCCAAGGCTGGCGCCAAGCCGGGCCGAGAAGGCCAGCCATTGCTGCACCTCGGCCGGCGCTGTCCCCATCCAGACGGTGCCCTGCGCCAAATGCACCAGCATCGCGGTGCTTTCGGTCAGGATCAGATCGCCGTCGACCAGCACCGGGATCGTCCCCGCCGGGTTGATCGCCCGGAACGCCACCGAGCGATGTTCGCGCCCAGGGTGAAAATCCACCGCGATCTGATCCAGCTTCACGCCCACCAAAGCCGCCATCAGGCGCACCTTGTAGCAGCTGGCGCTCAGCACATAGTCATACAGGATCATGCCGCCACCATCTGCGCGCCATAGGTCAGGCCCCGCCGCTTCAACCAGCGCCGATAGGCGATCGAGGTCAGGTCGGCCTGGGTCGGACTTTCCATCCCCGGGTCGAGGGGCAAAAGCCGCGGGATCTGGTTTTCCAGGATCGAGCGGTCCTGCAGGAAGATCATCTGCTGAAAGGCGATCAGCTCCGCCTGCGGGGTCACGTCATCGAACAGCGCCATCCAGGGCCAGACATCGCAGAGCTCCTCGGTCAGGGGCTGCACGAAGATCGCGATCACGTCCCATTCATCGGGCCTGACCGGGCAGGTCTTGTAGAGGACCGAGGCCGTCGGCGCCGGCACCCGGTACATGTATTCCGTCACGATGCCGCCCTCGGCCGATTTGGCGGCTTGCGGCTGGTAGAAATGCACCTTGGTGGCCCAGACCTCATCGACCTCTTCGCGGATCTGCACCTCGTAGCGGTTGACCTCGGTATGGGGTTCAGCGCCGAGGATATCGGTATGGACGAAGGGGAAATGCGCGATGTCGAGGAAGTTTTCCACCGCGCGCAGCGGCGAACATTTCACCCGCACCACCCCCACATCGACCAGCCGGCGGCCGGGCTGATCCGCCTCGGGCAGGGCGAAGAGGGGATGCGCCGGGGTGCCGGGGCAAGCCCAGACATGGCCATAGGCCAGCGTCACCGCAAGGTCACGGCCCGCGCCCGTCACCCTGATGCCGGAGGCGTCGCGAAAGACCCGGATCGCCTCGCCCAGCAGCATCGTGTCGCGCCCGGCCGCGGACACCATCGCGGTCATGCCCACCGGATACCATTCGTTCAGAACCGCCGCCGTGGTCATGCCGCATCCCCCATTTCCAACTTCCGCCGCAGCGCCTCCAGCCAGCGCGAGACTTCCACCCTGTCGCCCGCAGCCGCGGCCAAAGCGTGGACCCGGGTCTGGCCGGTGGCAAGCACCTGCAGCACGAGGCACAGCGCCACCTCGCGCCCGCCGATGCTGACCTTACCGCGCAGGACGCCTTCGCCTGCAAGGCCCGAGACCACCACCGGCGCGTCGAAGGTCAGCGAGCGGACGGGCACCAGACCCGCAAGGTCGGGCAAGGGGTCGGTCGTGCCCTCGGGGGCGACCCAGATCACGCCATCCGCCTCGACACAGGCAAAGGAGGTGGCGCGGATCGCGGAAGGCGGCACCAAATCGGGATGCGCCGGAATGCGGCTGCAGGCGCCCGAGGTGCCGTAGACCCAGCCGTGGTAGATGCAGGACAACGTCTCGCCCCGCACGAAGCCATGGCTCAGCCGCATGCCGCGGTGCTGGCAGCGGTCCTTCCAGGCGGCGATCCGGCCCGCGGCGCTGCGCCAGATCGCCAGATCCTGCGCGCCCCAGGCGCCCGCCATCACCACCCCGGCCGGCAAGTCCTGCGACAAGCCATTGGCGATCCAAGCTGATGTCATCCCGCTTCCAACCCTTCCCAAACGCCGCGCGACGCGCTGCCGCATTGCAGCCCAAGACCGCGGCAAATGCACGACCCCTGACGCGGCACCTGCCGAAAAAAGCCCTCAAATTGGGCGGCACCGGAAAAGATGATCACAAATCAGGCGAAGATCTAAGCGGATTCCGACGGCAGCGCGCGGTTTTTCGGCGCGCGGCGGACCTCGTCCACCAGGACCTCCTGCGGGCCAAGGCTGCAGCCCAGCGCCATCGCGTCCAGAAGGTCTGGCGGGCCGGAAACCGTCACCTCGACCAGATCCGGCCGCTGCGCCTCGACCGAGGCGGTCAGACCCAGCCGCCCGGCATGGCGCAGGATCCAGCCGGCAAAACCCGCGGCCCCGACATCGCCGGTGATCGCAAAGCCTTCGGTCCGGGTGGCGTTCGCGTCCAGTTCAGCCGCCCGTCATGGCCGCGACCAGCGCGCCATGATCGCGCGCGATCAGCGCCTTGTAGGCGGCGAGCTTTTCGGGCGTGAAATGCTGCTCTTGGGCCAGAAGGTTGACCGTGCCGAGGACCGGACCATCACCCGCAAAAATCGGGATGTTGATGCAGGAGCCGAGGCCAAGCGAGGTGATCAGCGCATGGTCGAAGAAGTATTTCGCAAACTCCGGCGTGGTATTGGCCACGAAGACCTGCCGCGCGCCGATGCATTGGTCGTACCAGCCGTCCTTCTCGATCGGCTTGGTGCCGCTGACCGGATATTCCACCGGATGCGAGGTGTAGGACCGCCGCGCAAGGCCTGCGGCCTCGTCCTGCACGGTCACGGTGAAAAGGCGCGTGCCAAGCGCGGCGCAGTCGGTGTGGAGGGTGTCATAGATGCTCATGGCGCGCATATCGCCACAGGCCCCGCGCCAAGACAAGCCGGGATCGCACGGGAAATTGAGCGGCTCCGCCGGGGTGTGGGCGCGGTTTTTTGCCCTTCGCCCGGAAAACAGGGTTGCCAGAGGCCCCGCTGCGGCGCATTCCCGGACATATCGCCCATGCCCGCAGGTCACGCCAAGAGGTCGCCCATGTCTGCCAAACGCAAGATCAGCATCCCGATGATGCGACGCTCGCGGGCCTTGATGGTGTCCTCGCGCCTGTGGAAATCGCGGCTGGTCTTCTGGGCCGGGGCCCTGGCGACCGGCGTCATCTCAGCCGGTTTCGCGGTGGCGGCCGACCGCGCGCAGGGGGTGTTTTCGGCCATGACCGCCGGGGGTTGGCACCGCTGGCTGCCGCTGCTCATCACGCCTTTGGGCATGATGTTCAGCGCCTGGATGGCGTTCCGCTACTTTTCCGGATCGCAGGGCAGCGGCATTCCCCAGGCCATCGCCGCCCGCCACCTGCGCGACGACGAGGAGCGCGGCCATCTTCTGTCGATGCGGCTGGTCCTGGGCAAGATCTTCCTGACCATCCTCGGCCTCGCCACCGGCGCCTCGATCGGGCGCGAGGGGCCGACGGTGCAGGTCGGCGCCTCGCTGATGTTGCTGTCGGCGCGGGTCGGCGGCATGGCCCATGCCAAGGGTTTGATTCTGGCCGGTTCCGCCGCCGGGATCGCCGCGGCCTTCAACACCCCCCTCGCCGGGATCGTCTTTGCGATCGAGGAGATGTCGCGCGCCTATGACTCGCGGTCGAACGGCGTGGTCTTGTCGGCGGTGATCATCGCGGGCGTGGCCTCGCTGGGCCTGCAGGGCAGCTATACCTATTTCGGCGTCATGCATGTGAACGCGGTCTTTCCGGGCGACTGGCCGCTGGTCATCGCCTGTGGCGTCTGTGGTGGAGCCTTCGGTGCGGTGTTCAGCGCCCTGACCCTGCGCATCGGCCGCCGCCTGCGCCGCTGGCATGTCGGGGCCGACTGGCACAAGGTGGTGATCGTCGCCGGTCTCGCCGGGCTGATCGTCGCCGGCGTCGGCATCGCCACCGGCGGCCTGACCTTCGGCACCAGCTATGCCGAGGCGCGTTCGGTGGTCGAGGGCCATCCCCTGCCGTGGTATTTCTTCCTCGGCAAGTTCGTGGCCACCCTCGCCTCCACCGTCTCGGGCATTCCGGGCGGGCTCTTTGCGCCCTCGCTGGCCGTGGGGGCGGGTCTGGGCAGCGTGATGGCGATGGTCTTCGGCTCCTCCGCCAGCCTCGCCGCCGTTCTGGGCATGTCGGGCTATTTCGCCGGCGTCGTGCAGGCGCCGATGACCGCCTTCGTGATCATCATGGAAATGACCGGCAACCATGACAATGTGGTGCCGATCATGGCTTCGGCGATGCTGGGCTATGGCACCTCGCGCCTGATCGCGCGCGAGCCCTTGTACCACGCGCTCAGCCGGATCTGGGTGGCCGACACGATCCGCAAGATGCGCCATGCCGCGGTCGAGGTGCCCGCAGCCCCCCTGCCCTAGGCGGGAGCGCCGTCCCAGCGCCCCGAGGACAGGATCACCCAGCCCTCCGCCGCCTCTGGCGCGGGTGGCGGCGTGGCGCCCTGTTCCCAGACCATGAGGAGGATATGGTCCGGCACGCTCGCCCCCGCCTCGGCCATGGCCTGCCACAACAGGCCGAAGCCCTCCATCATCAGCCCCTCGGCGTAGAACGGGATCTCTTCGGCATCCAGCATCTCGGTCGCGTCATCCTGGACCTGCCAGCCTTCCTCGACCTCGGCAGCCCAGAGCACCTCGCCCTCCAGCCCGGGATGGCGGGCGGCAAGGCGGGTCAGCGGGGCGAGAAAGGCCTCGGGCGTCAGGGCGGGGGAGGAGGAGGATGGTCCGGTCATAGCCGCAGTCCTGCCGCAAGGCCGCAAGACTGGCAAGGGGTCCCTTCCATTTGCCCCCCGCCTTTCCCATATCAGACTGGGGCGCCCCGTGGTGCGGCGCCCGGGCCGGAGGATCGGATGCCGTTCATTTTGCTGGTGGTGATAGGGGCCGCGGCGGGGTTTCTCGCCACACGGATGATGCGGCTGCAGACCGATGTCCCGACCACCGTGGCCATCGGCATCGCTGGTGCGATCATCGGCGGCCTGGTGATCCGGGCGCTGATCCTGCTGACCGGCGTCATGGCGGGCTTCGTCGGCGCCGTGCTGGGCGCGCTGGTGCTGATCTGGCTGTGGAAGACCTATTTCCGCCGCCGCTGAGCGCCGATTCACCCAAGCCGCTTCAGGGCATCCTTCAGCTTGAAGCCCTTCTCGCCGGCACCCTCCCACAGGATCTGCCCCTGCCAGGCCGAAAACAGCATCGAGGCGCGTTCGGCATCATGCAGCCGCGCCGCAAGCAACCCCTCGACCCGGGCCCGCCACTCCGCCGCACGCAGGCGCAGGCGGGCGTGGCGCAGGCTGGCCGCCAGAAGCGCCGTCATCGGCAGGCTGGCGCTGCGCTCGGTCAGGGCCTTGAGCAGCGCCTGCGCCCCCTTGTCATGGGCCACGACCTCGGCCTCGACCTCGGAGGCCAGCGCATCCAGCCTGTCCCAGCCCCAGGCCAGGGCCGCCTCGACCATCACCGGCAGCCCGCCATAGCGCTGCACCAGCGAGGCCCCGGCCAGACCGGTCGCCCGCGACACCGCGGAAAAAGCCACCGCCTTTTCGCCCTCTGCGGCGATCAGCTGAAGGATGGCGGAAAAGACCTGGGAATCGGGAAGGGTGCGGGGACGTGCCATGGCCCAACGGTAGCCCAGCCTCCGCGAATGGCAAGCCGAACCTCGGGCTCACCGCGCCACGCCCCCGCCCTCCCAAGGCCCGAGCCGGTTGGCCGCAGGCCAGAGGCGAGACGGAACCTTGCGCCGCAGGCGCGCCTCTGGATCACGGGTTACAGCAGCATCCCCGGGTCAGAACCAAGGTCGAGGCCGGGAAACACGCTCGTCTCCAGCCCCGCCGCCTCGACCCCGAACATCTTGCGCAGGGCCCAGGCCGGATAGGCCCGCACATCGCCGGTGGGCATCAGGTCGCGCTCGGCCAGCAGGTTGCCATCGGCAAGGCCCGGCCACTTGCCGAGGATCTTGCCGCCCTTCACCGCCCCGCCCGCCAGCACCGCCATGCCGCCGGTGCCGTGATCGGTGCCGCCGGTGCCGTTCTCCCGCGCGGTGCGGCCGAACTCGGTCATCGCCAGCACCAGCGTCGTCCCCCAGGCCTTGCCCAGCGCCGCCTTCATCGCGATCAGCGCATCCGACAGGCCGGTCAGCTGCAGGGTCATGGTCTTCTGCTGCATGTTGTGGGTGTCCCAGCCGCTGAAGGAAAAGCTGGCGATCCGCGAGGGGCCAAGCAGCCGCTCGGCCACATAGGTGCCCAGCTGATCATAGCCAAGCCCGCCCTTCGGCAGCGTCTCGCCATCGAGGTTGCGCACCAGATGCTGCGCCTCGGCATAGGGTTCGGCGAACAAGGGATCGGCGGCATTGACCGCGTTCAACAGATCCTGGCCTTGGGCGGACAGCGGGCTTTCGGTCACCGGGTACCAATGGTCGGTGTCATGCGCCCCGTCGAGGATCAAAAGCCGCTGCTGGCCCACCGACACGGCCGTATCCTTGTGCGCCCCCGGCATCAGGAACAACGCCCGGTTCATCCAGCCGTCATGGTTGGGCGTCAGGCTGCCATCGGCGCCGCCGGTGCCGTTCTCCAGCGCGTCCTGCCCGATGAAATGGCTGCGCCCCGAACGGTAGGGTGTCGCCACCGCATGGGCAAAGGCCAGCTCTCCGGCCTGCCAGAGCGGCATCATCCCCGCCGCCGCCGGATGCAGCGTGAAGAAATCGTTCAGCGCCGGCCCGTCCATCGCATCGACGGCGAGCTTCGGGCGCAAGGCGGCATAGGCCGGGTCGCCGACCGGGCGCACCACATCCAGCCCGTCCATCGCCCCGCGCAGCACGATCACCACCAGCCGGTTCTCGCCCGGGGCGGCGGCAAAGGTCACCGGCGTCAGCAGGGGGGAGGCCGCCACCGAACAGCCGATCAGAAAGGCGCGACGCGACATCAAGAGATCATGGGCCATCTTTGGCTACCTCCGGCTGAATTCGGGCGAGGCGATCAGCACGGCCAATCCCTCCCACCGCTGTTCGGCGCCCGAGACGGCGCGGCGCAGCAGCGGGCTGGCCGTATCGCCCAGCGCAAAATTGGTCAGCGCCGTCGGGTCGGCGCGGTCGCCGGTGGCGCGCGCCAGATCGACGGCAAAGTCGATGCGGGCGGCCATCATCGGCGGGGTCATCCAGCCGCTCGCCACCTCCGGCCAGCCATCGGGACGCAGGGCCTTGAACGGGGTCTGCCCCATCCGGACGAGGGCGGCGGGGATCTGCATCGACTTCTTGTTGAAGCCGGGCATGTTCTGCTCCTGCCCGTCCAGCCCCATCAGCCGCAGGCCCGCCGCGGCATATTCCTGCGGGCTGCGCACCTTCTGGCGCGTGGGATCGCTGGCCGAGGGATGCTGCAACAGCACCCGGTAGACCGGCACAAGTTCGGTGTCATGCGCCAGATAGGCCTGGCTCAGCGCCTGCACCAGATCGGGCGGCGGCACGTCGGCGATGAAATGGCGCGCCATGAAGAAGGCCACCGCATCCGCCGTCTCCTGCCGATGCGCCACGGTTTCGACAAAGCGGGTGATCTCGTCCATCCCCTCGCCATAATTCGCCCCGAGGATCGACTTCTCCCCCGGCTCGGCCCGCGCCTTGACCACATGCGAGCCCCGGTCGTCCGTCTCCATCCCCGACAGAAGCTTGGCGAATTCCGTCACATCGGTCTGGGTATAGCCATGGCCCATCGTGTGCAGTTCCAGAAACTCGCGCGCGAGGTTCTCGTTCAGCCCCTTGCCCTTCTTCAGCCCGATTGGCGAGTTCGGCCCGATCGAGTCGCTCTGGGTCAGGTAGACCTGCATCGCCGGATGCCAGATCGTCGCCTTCAGCATGTCGGCATAGCGCCCGGCGATATGGGGCCGGATCGCCTCGTCGCGGAAGGACTGGATATAGCGCCCCACCCCGGCCGAGACATTGGACACCGTGATCCGGTTGGCCCACATGTTCACCAGCCGCTCGACAAAGCCGAGCTCGGCCACGGCGGGGCGCGAGACGAAGCTTTGCAGGTCCTGGAATTCCATGAATTTCAGCTGCATGCCGGTGTCGCTGAGGTTGGCGTCCTTCAGCGCGACGTTGTTCTTGGCCGCCATCTGCTTTTCGGCGCGAAAGGCATTGATCAGCACCAGACGCTGCGCCAGCGGCGGCCGGTTCCAACGCGCCGCGGCGGGGTCCTCGGCCGTCAGCTGGGCCAGCAGACGCTCCGGCTCCACCCCGCCGGGCGCCGGCGTCGTGCCAGCACGCGGGCCATAGCCGAAACGAATTTCCTCAATCAGACTCGATGCTTCCAAGGCCGCCTCCGATCAGGTCCTGAATCCAGATGAGCCCGCCTTGCCCGCACTTCAACTGACATTTCCGCGATTTGCGGCTTTGCAGCATCCGCCGGGGCCTATTCGGCAGCTTCCTGCCCGCTCGCAGCCGCGGGTTCCGGCTGATCGCCGCCCGGCCCGGCACCGGCGCCTGTTTTTTCCGCTTTCTTCAAGGCCCGGGCGCGGTTGCGTTCCTTGCGGTCGGCCTTGGTCTCGGGCTTTTCGACCTTCGGCCCGCGGGCAAGGCTCTTCTCGAAGCGGCGCTTGCGGCGCAGGGCCTTGGGATCGTCCTCTGCCTCGGCCTCGTCGGTCAGGGCCACCTTCTTGATGCCGACATGGGTGACCATCAGCGACTTGGCGTAATTGGCCAGGCCGATCTCCTTGATCAGCGGCCATTGCCGGTAATGCACGGTATAGATCTCGCGGTCGGTCGGCAAAGGCTCGCCCCGCGCCTTGCCGCCAAGGATGAAATGCTGGGTATCGGGCAGCAGGTTCCAGACCAGCCCGGATTTCTGGATCGCCAGCGGCAGGCTCATCTGGTCGAGGTAGGGCCGCTTGGCCGGCAGGTCGAGCCCGGCATCCAGGGTCTGCGCCACCTCCATCCAGACCTCGGGAAAGCTTTTCCCCTCTGCCGTGCGGTATTGTTCGGGAAAGGAAAACAGGCCGGAGGAGAAATAGGGCATCCGCCCGTTGCCTTTCTTCTGCTTCATCAGGCGGATGCGTTCGGTGGGCATCTCCATCCCCGCTGCCGCGTAGATCGAGGGCCAGACCGACTGTTTCGCCCAGCCCATCGAGGCGGCCGGCGTCAGGGACACGCTGCCCTCCTTGATGATGTTCTCGACCTTGTTGGGCCGCAGCGTCAGGATATCGCTGTCCATGAAGCAGGAAAATTCGGTGTCGCGCTTTTCCAGCGTGGCGAGGATCTTGTTGCCATGCGGATAGGCCGGCGAAAAGCGCCCCTCGGTCACCATCGTGCGCAGATCGCAGCCGAGCTTGGCCAGAACCGCCTTCACCTCCGGGTGGACGAGGTCGATCTTGTGCGCCGGGCAATAGCCGACCAGCGCCACGCTATCCCCGAAATTCTCGCGCAGCGAGGCCGAAAGGTAGCAGGCCATGACCTGATAATTCGGCGGCTCGACGATGAAATAGACGGTCAGCTTGGGGGCCATGCAATCCTCGATCTCTTCCGGCGCCCCACGCCGGTGCGGGCCGGAACGGGTGCCTCCTCTGTCCAGACCGGCGCGCCATCGCGGCGCGGGGCGGCCGGTCTCAGACCGGAACCATGCGCAAGCGGCGCGGCTCTGTCACCCGTTTTATCGCCCGACACACGCGATTTTGCCCGGGTCTGGCGGCGAAAACCGTCGCTTTGGCCCTCTGTCACCGGCAAACACCTTGCCGCCGCTTCGCCGCCGCGCCTAGGATCGCGCCAAAAGCGCGGGCAGGACCAGATGAGCGAAGACGAAGGGCAGGCAGAGCCGAAGAAGGCCAAGGGCGGCAAAGGCGGCGGCAAGCAGGGCGGTGGCGGCAAGGCCAAAGCCGCCCGCGTGCTGGCCCCGCTGGACGGGCGCCCCCGCGGGGCGGCTCCTTTGTGGGGCAGCGTCGATTTCCCGCTCAAGGCGCATCAAAGCCCGCATGGCCAGGTCACCGCCGTCTCGATGATGAAGGACGAGGGCCCCTATGTCATCGAATGGGTCGCGCATCATCTGGCGGTGGGGTTCACCGACCTCGTGGTCTATACCAACGACTGTTCGGACGGCACCGACGACATGCTGATCCGGCTGGAGCAGCTGGGCCTCGCCCATCACCGCCGCAACGTGATCCCCGAAGGCATCCGCCCGCAACCCTCCGCCCTGAACTACGCGCAGGAGGAACCCGTCGTCGGCCTTTCCGACTGGGTCATGGTCTTTGACGCGGACGAGTTCCTGTCGATCCGCTACGGTGACGGCACGCTCGACGACCTCATCTCTGCCGCCAAGGCGCAGGAGGCCAATGGCGTCGTAGTGACCTGGCGCATCTTCGGTTCGGGCGGGGTGGTGGACTGGTCGCGCGATCCCGTGACCGAACAATACCGCCTTGCAGCGCCGACCACCTGGAACAAGGGCTGGGGCGTCAAGACCCTGTTCCAGTTCGACCCCGACTATTGGAAGCTCGGAATCCACCGGCCCAAGATGAAGACCCGCCACATCAAGACCGATTTCCCCGACCGGGTGAAATGGCTGACCGGTTCGGGCGCCGTGATGGAGGATTACTTCAAGTTCCGCGGCTGGCGCTCGATCACCCGGACCGTGGGCTATGACTGGGTGCAACTGAACCACTATGCGGTGAAATCGGTGGATTCCTATGCGATCCGCAAGCTGCGCGGCAACGTCAACAACAAGAAAGACAAGTATAATTCCGACTACTGGTCGCTGCAGGACCGCAACGAGGTGCGCGATGACACGATGCTGCGCTATACCGCGCGCCGCAACGAGATCATCGCCGCCCTGCTGGCGGACCCCGAGCTGAACCGCCTGCACAACGCCGCCCTCGCCCGTGCCGAGGCGCGTCTGGCCGAACTGCGCGGGACCGAGGCCTACCAGCTTCTTGTGGCCGACCTCGCCCGCGCCTCCCAGGTGCCGATCAGCCAGATCGTCGCCAAACCGCCCCAGGCCCGCGACAAGGAAAAGATCGCCGCCCTGATGTCCGAGGTCGAAAAGACCCGCAACGCCAAGGCGAAAGAGGACCGCAAGGGCGAGCCCAAGACCGCCACGCCGCAGGTGCCGATGGGGCTTTATGTGCCGGGCACGCCGGATGTCGCGGGCGACATGGCGCTCGATTGGGTCGAAAACCACGGCCTGCAACTGCCGCTCGATCCCCGCATCTTCCCGCCGGCGGCCCTGGCCCTGATCAGCGCGGGCAAGTTCGACCGTGGCCTCGCGCGCAAGCTGCCCCACGTCCTGCCCAAGGCCTGCGCCGTGGTCGAGGTCGGCGCGGCGTCGGGCTTCATCGGCCTGCATCTGGCCCGCGAAAGGCCCGACCTGCGCCTGACCCTGCAGGAGGACAACCCAAGCCTGCGCACCACGATGGCCCGCATCATGGCCCGGAACCAGCGCAGCTTCAGCGACAGGCTCACCCTCTCCGACATCGACCTTGCCGCGCCCGCCGCAGCGCTGGCCGCTCTCGTCCATGCCGTGCAGCCCCGTGCGCTCCTCCTCGCCGATCCGCGCCTTTCGCCCGAGGTCCTGGCCGAGACCCTGCCCCGCCTCGCCCCCCTGCCCGAACAGATCCTGCTCTACGGCCGCCTGCTCGAGCATTGGCACAACCGCCTCGACGAGGTCGCAGCCCTGCTGGAGGAGCTGGACTATGCCCCCGCCTTCAGCTTTGACCCCAACATCGCCCGCGGCTTTCAGCTGGGCGGCGAGGCCGCGTGACCTGCCGCCATTCTGCCCCGCCAGCGCCGCGATATGCCCGCTTTTGGGCAAGACACTCGCCCCGCGTCCCCGGTCCGGCCAAGCGCTGGACAGAGGCTAACCCCTTCGGCATTCTGCCGGAAAACCAGATATTTCTTTGAGGGTCCTGATGAGCACTGAAGTCCGCCGCCCCGTCGCCTCGCTGTGGATCGGCGAAAAGCTGCACTACCTCAACCAACTTTGCCTGCTCAGCCATGTGCAGCAGGGCCATCCGACGACGCTGTACTGCACCGACACGGTCAGCAACGTGCCCGAAGGCGTCATCGTCAAACCGGCGTCCGATATCATGACGATCGACCGCGAGATCGTGGCCCAGACCTCTGAAAGCTTCCTCTCCAACGTCTTCCGCTACAAGATGATCCAGGCGACCGATGCGGTCTGGATCGACTGCGACGCCTTCTGCCACAAGCCCTTTCCGGACGAGATGCAGAACATCTACGCCGGCCACGGCATGCGCGGGGCGCTGAACTGCGGCGTGGTCTATATCCCCAAGGAGGGCGAGCTGATGGCGCGGCTGCTCGACTACTACTTCAACCTGCCCGATGCGCCGCCGTGGTTTTCCAAGCACCAGCGCAAGAAGATCGAAAAGCAGGACCCGAAACTGCCGCTCGCCGTGCGGATCTACAATGCCGAGCGCACCGCCTTCGGGCCGCAGGCCTTCACCTATTTCGCGCAGGCCACCGGCGATTACGACAAGGCGCTGACGCCGGACTACCTCTATCCGGTGCCCTTCCAGCTGAACGATGTCTTCTATGACCCCTATGGCCGGGTGGAGGGCCATTTCACCGACAATACCCTGTCGGTCCACCTCTACACCAACGGGACCAAGCCCTGGTGGCGCAAGAACCCGCCGCTGCCCGGCTCCTACGCCGCGCGGATGTGCGAACAGGTCGGCGTCGATCCGACCAAGGCGCTTGAGGATTAAGCCTTCTTGAACGGTGCCATGCCGGCGCGGGCCAGTTCATCGGCCCGCTCGTTCTCGACATGGCCGGCATGGCCCTTGATCCAGCGCCAGGTCACCTGGTGAGACAGACGCGCCGCATCAAGCCTTTGCCACAGATCGACATTCTTGACCGGCGGCCCCCCGGCGGTCTTCCAGCCGCGGCGCTTCCAGTTGTCCATCCATTCGGTGATGCCGTTCTTCACATAGGCGCTGTCGGTGACGATGGTGATGGCGACCGGCTTGGTCAAAGCCTCGAGCGCCGAGATGGCGGCCAGAAGCTCCATCCGGTTGTTGGTGGTCTGCGCCTCGCCGCCCTGAAGCGTGCGCTCCTTGACCACCTGCCCGCCCTCGCGTGCGAGCATCAGGACACCCCAGCCGCCGGGGCCCGGGTTGCCCGAACAGGCCCCGTCGGTATAGGCGAAAAGATCGGGCATCAGGCGCGCTCCATCGCCAGCCGCACACCCAAAAAGGCAAAAGACGCCGCAAAAGCCCGCCGCATCCAGGTCATCACCGAGGGAGAGGACAAAATGGCTCTCCGTCCCGAGGCCGCAATGCCCGCGTAAAGCACAAAGGTCGCGCAGGTCATGGCGGTAAAGCCAAACCCCAGCGTGATCAAAGGCATCAGCGAGGGGTCATTGGCGGGCAGGAACTGCGGCAGGAAGGCGATGAAGAACAGCGGCAGCTTGGGGTTGAGAATGTTCAGCAAAATCCCCCGCCACACAAGCCGCCCGGCAGAACCGCCCTGCGCAGGCTCGATGGCCAGGGCTCCGCTGGATTTCAGCACGGCCCAGGCCATCCACAAAAGATAGGCGACGCCCGCGAATTTGACCGCCTGAAACAGCACCGCAGAGGTGTGCAAAACGGCGGCCAATCCGGCCATGGCGACAACCATGTGAAAGACCGTGGCCAGCGTGCAACCCAGCGTGGCCCAAAGCCCAGCCCGAAACCCGCCACCCAAGGTTACAGACAGGGTATAGATAACGCCAATCCCCGGCGTGATGCAGACGATGAAGGCGGTCAGTAGAAACTCAGGCGACATGGTCCATCCTCAATTGGCTTCTCTCAACAGACGCGGCACTTTGAATTCGATGTTTTCGGTCGCGGTTTCCACCACGTCAACCGTCACGGCATAGCGGGCGCGGAAGGCGTCGATCACCTCGCCCACCAGCTCCTCCGGGGCCGAGGCGCCGGCGGTCACCCCGACGGCGCGGATGCCCTCCAGCGCGCGCCAGTCGATATCCGCCGCCCGCTGGACCAGCTGCGCGTAGCCGCAGCCCGCAGCCTTGCCGACCTCGACCAGCCGCTTGGAGTTCGAGGAATTGGGCGCCCCGATCACCAGAAGCGCGTCGATCCTGCCCGCAATCGCCTTGACCGCCGCTTGGCGATTGGTCGTGGCATAGCAGATGTCTTCCTTGTGCGGCGCCGCGATCAGGGGAAAGCGGGCCTGCAGGGCCGCGACGATCCCGGCGGTGTCATCCACCGACAGGGTGGTCTGGGTGATATAGGCGAGCTTCCCGGGATCGCGGACCTCAAGCCCCGCCACATCCTCGGCGGTTTCGACCAGAAGAACCTCGCCCTCGGGCAATTGCCCCATGGTGCCAATGGTTTCGGGATGGCCGGCATGGCCGATCATCACCATCTGCAGCCCGTTTTCCGAATGCCGCGCCGCCTCGTTATGGACCTTGGTCACCAGGGGGCAGGTCGCATCCACCGCGATCATCGCCCGCGCCTCGGCCGCCGCCGGCACCGATTTCGGCACGCCATGGGCCGAGAAGATCACCGGCCGGTCGGTCGGGCAATCCTCCAGCTCCTCGACGAAAACCGCGCCCTTGGCGCGCAGCGCGTCGACGACGAATTTGTTGTGCACGATCTCGTGGCGGACATAGACCGGCGCGCCCCATTTCTGCAGGGCAAGCTCGACGATCTTGATGGCGCGGTCGACACCGGCGCAAAAGCCGCGCGGGGCGGCGAGGTAAAGGGTCAGGGGTTCGCTCATGGCACGCTCGGGCTGGTTCCGGTCCAGTTAAGGGCAACCGTGGCCGAGGTCCACCTTTCCCTTGGAAAAATCGCGCGCCTCGGCGTGACAAGGCGGCCCGGCGCCCCTATTCATCGACCGGAAGTTGTGCCGGGGAGAGAGACTGCCAATGCCGCCCAAGCGAATCCTCTTCGGGGTAAAGCCGGAATGGGAGGCCGGTCTGCACGCCTCGACCGACCCCGAGGAGTTCCGGATCGTGATGGCAGAGCTGCCCAAGGCTGCGGATGCGGGTTTTGACGCCGTCGTGCCCCTGAGCCTGACCGAGCTGGACTGGTGCGAGACCCAAGGCGCCCACCTGCCCGCCCTGCCGACGCCAAGGCCGCTGCGGCGGCTTTGCCATGACAAGCTCGCCCTGAACCGACGGCTGATCGCACTGGGGTTTGGCGACCATATCCCCCTGATGCGCGACCGCCTGCCCGCCGATCCCGCGCGCCACCCGGTCATCGTCAAGGCGCGCCGCGCCGCCTGGGGCAAGGAGACCTGGCTGGTGCACCAGCCCGAGGTGCCGGAACAGGTGCAGGCAAGCCTCTTGCAGGACAGCCATTTCATCCAGGATTACCTGCCGGGCCGCTTTGAATATGCCTGCCATGTTCTGATGCACCGTGGCGTGCCGCAGCATTGCCAGACCATCGAATACGACATGGGCAAGCTGCCCGGGGTCAAGGGCGTAGGCCTCAGGCCGCGCGCCCACCGCTGGCTGGCAGAGACCCCCGGACAAGGGGCGCTCTTCGCCATGCTGGCGGCGATCGGCTATACCGACGGCACCTGCTGCATCGACTACCGCATGGTCGAGGGCCGGCCCATGCTGTTCGAGATCAACCCCCGCGTCGGCGGCTCGCTGACCTGGAACGTCGCGGCCTACCTGCGGCGCTATCTGGCCTGCGTGGCCTCCGGCGCTTCGGGCGGATCGAAATAATAGGGCCCGCGCGCCAGTGCGCGAAGATGGGCGGCAAAAGCCTCGGCCTCGGCGGCATCGGCGAAGGCCTGGCGCGGCACGACGATGGCGCTGGCAAAGTTGCGGATGAAAAGATGGCTGGGGGTGAGCAGCACCTCGCCGATCAGCTCGGGCGAAAGATAATCTTCCTCGCCGGTGGTGATCTCGCTTCCCGCGATGCAATCGACCCATTCTTCCAGCACAGCGGGCCGCGGCACCGGCACCATCCGCCGCGCCCGCCGCCGGCGCATCAGGTCGCGGCCGAGGAAGATCAGCGCGATCAGTGCCGCCTCGACCGCCAGAAAGACCGGGAAAAGCCACCCTTCCGGCGCCAGAACCCCGGCCAGCGCGCCACCGGCAAGGCAGGCCAGCCCGAAGGCGAGCTTCGCCCGGTCCGGCCATTCGCGGCGCAGGCGCAACAGCGCCAGGGCATCCTCCGCCGTCTGGGTGAAGTGCCAGCGCGCCAGCAACCCGCCGTCAAGACCCTCGGGGGGCGAAAAACCAAAGGCCGGGTCAGTCACCTGATCCGGCCCTGCATGGTCTGGTCCTTCGGTCAAAGCCTTACTTGGCTTCGATCGCGATATCCTCACGCTCCATCGGGCGCGGTTCGCGGGGCGGGCGGCCGATCACGTCGCGCAGCTCGTCCAGCTCGATGAAATTGTCGGCCTGGCGGCGCAATTCGTCGGCGATCATCGGCGGCTGGCTGCGGATGGTCGAGACGACCGAGACGCGCACCCCCTGCCGTTGCAGGCTTTCCACCAGCGGGCGGAAGTCGCCGTCGCCGGAGAAGAGCACGATATGATCGACGCGCGGCGCGAGTTCCATCGCATCCACCGTCAGTTCGATATCCATGTTGCCCTTGACCTTCCGGCGGCCCTGGCTGTCGGTATATTCCTTGGCGGGCTTCGTCACCATGGTGAAGCCATTGTAGTTCAGCCAATCCACCAAGGGACGGATGGGCGAGTAATCGTCGTTCTCCAGCAGGGCCGTGTAGTAGAAGGCCCGCAACAGGCGGCCACGGCGCATGAATTCCTGACGGAGAAGCTTGTAGTCGATGTCAAATCCAAGTGCTTTGGCAGCGGCGTAAAGGTTCGAACCATCAATGAACAACGCAAGGCGTTCGTCTTTGTAAAACATGAATTTTCCCCTTCAATCCTTTCGCTCGTCAAAAAAGTGCAGCGAAAGAGACAATCGTTCAGCCCTTTGCATTTGCCCCCGGGCTGTAGCAATCGAGTATCAGCCGGGGTAAGCCCTCACAAGTATCCCTATACGAAAGTGTACCCTGAAATGACGCAACGATACACGCTTGTCTTGCTCGCCCTCGGCGGGAACCTGCCATGGAAAAGCAAAGATACCGTTAACGTCCTTCAGGATGCCCTGGCCGCCCTGGACCCCGAAGGTTTGACCCTGATAAAGGCCAGCCGGTTCTATTCCACCCCCTGTTTTCCCGCAGGTGCCGGACCCGATTATATCAATGCTGCGGCCATCTTGGCAACCGATCTGGAGCCTGCGGCCATCCTTGCGGCCCTGCACCGGATCGAGGCCGCCTTCGGGCGCGACCGCGGCGCGCCGGAGGCCCGGCGTTGGGGCGGGCGGACCCTCGATCTGGACCTGATCGCCGTCGACGGCCAAATCCTGCCGAGCCGCGAGGTCTGGTCACATTGGTGTCAACTTCCTGTGGATGACCAGATGCGCGAGACGCCGCCGACACTGATTCTCCCGCATCCGCGCCTGCAGGACCGCGCCTTCGTTCTCGTCCCCCTCGCCGATGTCGCCCCGGACTGGCGCCATCCGATGCTGCAAAAGACCGTGACGGAACTGGTCGAAGCCCTGCCTTTGGGCGATATTGCGGCGGTTCGTCCGCTCTGATCGCGACATGCGACGCATTTGCCGCTTGTCAAGAGATTTTCACAAGACTAGATAGTCCCTTCCCGAGCCCCCAACTATTGGAGCATCCATGGCCCGCGTGACGGTTGAAGATTGCGTTGACAAGGTTCCGAACCGGTTCGAACTGGTGATGCTGGCCGCCCATCGGGCGCGCGAGATCCAGTCCGGCTCTCCGGCCACGGTGGACCGTGACAACGACAAGAACCCGGTCGTCGCCCTGCGCGAGATCGCGGACGAAACGCAGATCGCTTCGGTCCTGCGCGAACGGATGATCGAAAGCTACCAGACCCAGATCGAGGTCGACGAGCCGGAAGATGATCAGATGGCGCTTCTGATGTCGGGCGAGATCGACCGCCCGATGCAGGACGACATGTCCGAAGAGAAATTGCTGCGTGCGCTGATGGAAGCGCAAGGCGACAACTAAGCAGAACCCTGACCCCTCAGGGTCAGAAAGGCAGGACGGGGATGATCGACGTCGACGACCTGATCGCCCTCGTCCGCAACTACAACCCGCGCACGAACTCGCAGCTGATCCGTCAGGCCTATGCCTATGGGCTGAAGATGCACGAGGGTCAGTTCCGCAAATCGGGTGAGCCCTATTTCACCCATCCGGTCGCCGTCGCCGCCATCCTGACCGAGCAGAACCTCGACGATGCCACCATCGTCACCGCCCTGCTGCACGACACGATCGAAGACACCAAAAGCACCTATACCGAGGTGGAGCGCCTCTTTGGCCATGAAGTGGCCGAACTGGTCGATGGTGTGACCAAGCTGACCAACCTGCAGCTCTCGCAAGGGCAAAGCGAGCAGGCGGAAAACTTCCGCAAGCTGTTCATGGCCATGTCGAAGGACCTGCGCGTCATCCTGGTCAAACTCGCCGACCGTCTGCACAACATGCGGACGATCAAGAGCATGAGCCCGGAAAAGCAGATCCAGAAGTCGCGCGAGACGATGGACATCTATGCCCCCCTCGCCGGCCGCATGGGGATGCAATGGATGCGCGAAGAGCTGGAGGATCTCGGCTTCCGCGTCCTCAACCCCGAGGCGCGCAATTCGATCATCCGGCGTTTCCTGACCCTGCAGAAGGAAAGCGGCGACGTGGTCCACCAGATCACCGCCGATATCCGCACCGTGCTGGAACGCGAAAAGCTCGAGGCCGATGTCTATGGCCGCGCCAAGAAGCCCTATTCGATCTGGCGCAAGATGCAGGAGAAGGACCTCGCCTTCTCGCGCCTGTCCGACATTTACGGCTTCCGCATCATCTGCATGAATGTCGGCGACTGCTACCGCATCCTCGGCGCGATCCACCAGCGCTGGCGTGCCGTGCCGGGGCGGTTCAAGGATTACATCAGCCAGCCGAAGTCGAACGGCTACCGCTCGATCCACACCTCGGTGTCGGGCCGCGACGGCAAGCGCGTCGAGGTCCAGATCCGCACCCGCGAGATGCACGAAGTGGCCGAGGCCGGGGTTGCCGCCCACTGGTCCTACCGCGAGGGCGTGCGCGCCAAGAACCCCTTCGCCGTCGATCCCGCCAAATGGATCGCGGGCCTGACCGAGCGTTTCAACGAGGGCGACCACGACGAGTTTCTCGAGAATGTGAAGCTCGAGATGTATTCCGACCAGGTCTTCTGCTTCTCGCCCAAGGGCGATGTGGTGCAGCTGCCGCGCGGGGCGACGCCTCTGGACTACGCCTATGCGATCCACACGCGGATCGGCAATTCCTGCGTCTCGGCCAAGATCGACGGCATCCGCGTGCCCCTGTGGACAAGGCTGAAGAACGGCCAGTCGGTCGAGATCATCACCGCCGAGGGCCAGCGCCCGCAGGCCTCCTGGATCGACATCGTCACCACCGGCCGCGCCAAGGCCGCGATCCGGCGGTCTTTGCGTGAGGAAGACCGTGGCCGTTTCGTCAAGCTGGGCCAGGAACTTGCCCGCGCCGCCTTTGACCATGTCGGGCGCAAGGCCACCGACAAGGCCCTGCGCACCGCGGCCAAGATGCTGGGCCTTCCCGACGAGGTCGAGCTTCTCGCCCGGCTCGGTTCCGCCGAACTGACCGCCCGCAAGGTGCTGGAAACCCTCTACCCCGAGCTTTCCACCTCGCAGGCCGACGAGGTCGACGCCCAGCGCCCGGTGATCGGCCTTGGCGCCGATCAGAGCTTCAAGCGCGCGCAATGCTGCCAGCCCGTCCCGGGTGAGCGGATCGTCGGCATCACCTATCCCGGCCGTGGCGTCATCGTCCACGCCATCGACTGCCGCGCGCTGGAAGAGCTCGAGGAGCAGCCCTCGCGCTGGGTCGACCTGCATTGGGAATCGGGCCGCCATGCCCCGGCCTATTCGGTCAGCCTCGATGTCGCGATTTCCAACGACGCCGGGGTGCTCGGCCGCATCTGCACGGTGATCGGCGATCAGAAGGCCAATATTTCCGACCTGAAATTCACAGAACGGAAACCGGACTTTTACAGATTGCAGATAGATGTTGACCTGCGCGACGTCGAACATCTTCATATGGTCATGACCGCCCTTGAAGCGGAGACCGATGTGGCACAGGTTGCACGGATCAGGAATGTCGCGCGCAAGCCGTAAGGCTGGCGTATCAATCACTTGGCTCAGAAGGGGGCAGAGATGTTCAAGCGCCGCACCCCTCAGACCTGGACCGAATGGTCCAAGGAACAGGTCTATCCCAAAGGCGGCTTCAAGCGCAGCGCCCGCTACCTCTGGCACCGCTTGCGCCGCCTGCCCGACCCGCCGCACCGGATCGCGCGCGGGGTCTTTGCCGGGACTTTCGTGAATTTCCCGCCGATCTTCGGCTTTCAGATCGTGGCCGCCGCGGCCTTCGCCTGGGCCTTGCGCGGCAATATCCTGGCCGCCGTTCTGGCCACGCTCCTGTCGAACCCGGTCACCACGCCGCTGATCGCGTTGGTCTCGCTGAACCTCGGCCACTGGATGCTGGGCACGCCGGAAGGGATCAGCATCAACGGCGTCTTCTCCGCCTTTGCCGCGGCGGGGGCCGACCTCTGGCACAATTTCCGCGCCATCTTCACCGCCGACAGCGCGCATTGGGATGGGCTGATCCTGTTCTGGCACCGCATCTACTGGCCCTATCTTCTGGGCTCGATCCTGCCGGGCATCGCCACTTCGGCGCTTCTGGCCTGGGTGACGGTGCCGGTGCTGACCGCCTATCAGGCGCTGACCCGCCGCCGCCGCCAGCAACGCGCCGCCCAGCGCCGGGCGCAGAAAAGCCAGCACGAGCCAGACACCGGAAGCTGACACCGGAAGCTGAGGCGGGCGGCCGGGGTGCCGCGCAAAACCTGCAAAGCGCCCTTTCCTTGCCCGCCCGATCCGGTCTAAGTAATCGCCAGGGGCAATCGGGGGTTCTGCCATGACTTCGCTTGGAAAACTGCGCCTTGGCGTGAACATCGACCATGTGGCCACCGTGCGGAACGCCCGCGGCACCGCCTGGCCCGACCCCTTGCGCGCGGCCCTCCTGGCCGAGGCCGCCGGTGCCGATGGCATCACCGCCCACCTGCGCGAAGACCGCCGCCACATCCGCGACGCCGACATGGCGGCGCTGAAGGCCGGTCTCGGCATCCCCCTGAACTTCGAATGCGCCGCGACCGAGGAGATGCAGGCCATCGTCCTGGCCACCCGGCCCCATGCCGTCTGCCTCGTCCCCGAAAAGCGGACCGAGCGGACGACCGAAGGCGGCCTCGATGTCGCGGGCGACGAGGCGCGCCTCAAGGCCTTCATCGCGCCCCTGCGCGCGGCGGGGGCCAGGGTCTCGATGTTCATCGGCCATGACGCCCGCCAGATCGAGGCCTCGGCCCGGATCGGCGCCGCCGTGGTCGAACTGCACACCGGTCTTTATTCCGACCTGCACGCCGAAGGCAGGCTGGCCGAGGCCGAAGCCGAGCTTCATTCCCTCAAGGCCGGCGCCAGCCTCGCCCATTCCCTCGGGCTCGAGGTCCATGCCGGGCATGGCCTGACCTATGAGAACGTCACGCCGATCGCCGCGATCCCGGAGGTGATGGAACTCAACATCGGCCATTTCCTGATCGGCGAGGCAATCTTCCTCGGGCTCGAGGATGCCATCGCCGAGATGCGCCACCGGATGAACCAGGCCCGCAGCGAGGCCTGACGCCAGGCCCGTGGCCGGCAAAGGGCGCCGATTTTTCGCAGAAAAATCGCCCCCTCCGCCGGCCGCAAGCCACGATTTTTCTGCGAAAAATCGCCCTGGCCCGGCTTGCGCGCTATTGCGTCACGGTCAGCGTCGTCCACATGCCGTCGACGAAATGGCCCGGGATGTTGCAATAGACGATATAGGTGCCGGGCTTGAGATCCACCGTCAGGCTGCCGGTCTTGCCGGGGTCAAGCTCGGAGACCTCGCCCAGATGCCCGGCCTTTTCCTCGTCCACCCGGTTCTCGTCCGTCAGGTAGGGCAGTTCCGTCACCCCCTCGGGCACCGGCGAGACGATCATCTCGTGGATGATGTCCTTGCTGTCATTGCTGACATCGAAGGTCACCTTGCCCGCCGCGACCGAGGTCGTGTCCAGCTTGATCCCCATCATCCCCATGCTGGCCATCTTCATGTCCATCATGCCCATCATCTTCATATGGGCGTCGTCCATCACCAGGGACTCCGGCCCCTTGTCCCAGAGCGAGACCTTGATCGTCGCATCCGCAAAGGCCGCCGTCACCGGCAGGGCGAGGAACAGGCCTGCGGTCGCCAAACTCATCCGTGCTGCACGTGTCATCTCTGTGGTCCTTGTCCGTCCGGGGCGTGTTTGCCCTTTGCCATCAGGCGCCCGATCGCGCCGCGCCGCCTTGACTCAGGTCATGACGGCGGGGCGATCGGGCGCAAAAAGCGGCGGAGCCGGGTCCTTTTCGATCAATCCACGGTGATCTCGGTCCACATCCCGTTCATGAAATGCGCCGGGATGTTGCAGAAGAGGATATATTTCCCCGGCTTCAGATCCACCGTCAGCGCGCCCGACTTGCCGGGGTCAAGCTCGGACACCTCGCCCAGATGGCCCGCGGCGTCCTCGTCGACCTTCAGCTGGTCGGCGATATAGGGCAAGGGCTTGCCACCTTCGGGAACGGGCGAGAGGATCATCTCGTGCACGATGTCCTTGGAGGCATTGGTCACCTCGAAGGTGACCTTGCCGGCCTTGACGCTGGCCACATCGGCCTTCACGCCGACCATCGCCATCTTCATGTCGGCCCCGGCCGATCCCATGCCCATCGGGTGGGCGTCATCCGGCGTGGCCGAATCCGGCCCCTTGTCCCAGAGGGTGACCTTCACCGTCGCGGCCTCGGCGGCAAAGGATGCAGCACCCAAGGCCAGAAGGGTCGCAGCGCCAAGTCGGGTGATCCTGGTGGATAGCTTCGTCATCTTGATGTCCATCATTGGTCCGGGCCTCGATGCCCGGGGTTTCCTAGCGCCCTCGCGCCGCAAGGAACCATCCGCCCAAGGCTGAGAGGCCTCTGCCCCAGGGGGGCTGCAACCCAAGTTGCACGCGGATTTCCGCCCAATCTCCCGACGCTCCCCCCATGGGCAAAGCCCCTGTTCCGCCAGCACTTTCCGCCCGCTTCGCCCCAAGGCGCCGCAGTCGGGCTGGACAGCGCCGCCCGCCCAACCTAGGTTCGCAGCCGCATCGGGGCGGGTTCGCCCGCAAATCAGGGCAGACCTCATGATCCTCGGCATCGGGGCGGACCTCGCGAATATCGAGCGGATCGAGGGCACCATCGCCCGCTTCGGCCCGCGCTTCCTCAACCGGGTCTTCACGCCCATCGAACAGGCCAAGGCCGACAGCCGGCAGCGCAACGTCGCCGCCACCTATGCCAAACGCTGGGCCGCCAAGGAGGCCTGTTCCAAGGCGCTCGGCACCGGCTTGCGCATGGGGATCGCCTGGCGCGACATGGCGGTGGGCAACCTCTGGACCGGCCAGCCGACGCTGCATCTGACCGGCTGGGCCGCCGACCGGCTGGCGGCGATGACCCCGCCCGGCCACCACAGCGTGCTGCACCTCACCCTGACCGACGACCACCCCTGGGCCCAGGCCTTCGTCGTGATCGAGGCGCTGCCCCTTGCCCAAGCCGCCCCCCCGCCGCCCGAAGTCGCACCAAGTTGACCTGCCATGGCCCGGCCCGAGGCCCCTTTGCCTTGACTCCTCTGGCCTTCCCGCGCATCTAGCCCCCGAACCAATGAGGAAAGCCCCTTTCATGGCATCCAAGGACAAGTCCGACGGCGGCATCGTCGAAACCATCAAGACCGTGGTCTATGCCCTTCTGATCGCGGGGCTGTTCCGCACGCTCCTGCTGCAACCCTTCTGGATCCCTTCGGAATCCATGAAGGACACGCTCCTGATCGGCGACTTCCTCTTCGTCAACAAGATGGCCTATGGCTATTCGAAATACTCCTGCCCGATGGCCGCCTGCCCGATCTCGGGCCGGATCAAGCTGCCGCTGATCTCGGGCGATCCGCAGCGCGGCGACGTGGTGGTCTTCCGCCACCCGGTCAATGGCGAGGACTATATCAAGCGTCTGATCGGCCTGCCCGGCGACAAGATCCAGATGAAGGACGGCCTTCTCTACATCAATGGCGAGGTCGCCCCGCAGGAGCCTGCCGGCATCTTCCAGGAAACCTACGAGAAGCAGGGCTCGCTCGGCACCTATCCGCGCTGCTCCAATGCGCCGGTGGGAGAGGGTGGCATCTGCGAAAAGATCCGCTCGGTCGAAACCCTGCCCAATGGCGTCAAGCATGACGTGATGAACATCGACACCAACGGCGACGCCGACAACACCGATGTCTTCACCGTGCCCGAGGGCAACTACTTCTTCATGGGCGACAACCGCGACAATTCGATGGACAGCCGCTACAGCCAGAGCGTCGGCGGCGTCGGCATGGTCCCGGCGGAATACCTCATCGGCCGCGCCGACCGGATCATGTTCTCCTCGGCCGGCACCTCGCTGTTCCAGTTCTGGACCTGGCGTTCGGACCGCTACTTCAAGGCCATCCAGTGACCCGCGCATGACAGAGGCCCTTTTGCCCCCCATATTGCGGTTCTTCGACACAGCCTCGCGCAAGCGGGGCTGGATCGTTTTCAGCCTCACCTCTGACAGGGGCCCCGCCGCATGGCTGTGAAGCTTTCCACCGACCTGCAGATCTTCTCCAAGCGCATCGGCTATGCCTTCCGCGACCCCTCGCTACTGATCCAGGCGCTGACCCATGCCTCGATGTCCTCCCCGACCCGGGCCGACAATCAGCGGCTCGAATTCCTCGGCGACCGCGTGCTGGGCCTCGTGATGGCCGAGGCGCTCCTCTCCGCCGATACCGCCGCCGCCGAGGGCCAGCTGGCCCCCCGCTTCAACGCCCTCGTGCGCAAGGAAACCTGCGCCGATGTCGCCCGCGAACACGGGCTGGGCGAGGTCCTGAAGCTGGGCCGGTCCGAGATGATCTCGGGCGGCCGCCGCAAGGAGGCGCTTCTGGGCGACGCGATGGAGGCGGTGATTGCCGCCGTCTATCTGGATGCCGGCTTTGACGCCGCCCGCAGCCTGATCCTGCAGCTTTGGGGTCCGCGTATCAACGCCGTCGAGGCGGATGCCCGCGATCCCAAGACCAGCCTGCAGGAATGGGCGCAGGGCCGCGGCATGGCGCCGCCGACCTATACCGAAGCGGCCCGCGAAGGGCCGGACCATCAGCCGATCTTCACCGTCCGGGTGACGCTGGCCGATGGCAAATCCGAAGAGGCCCGCGCCGGATCGAAGCGGCAGGCCGAACAAATGGCAGCGCGGGCCCTGCTCGCGCGGATAGAGGGTAAGAGATGACCGACGAAGTCAAAGCCAACGACGCACCGCACCGGGCGGGCTTTGTCGCCCTGATCGGCGAGCCGAATGCCGGGAAATCGACGCTGCTGAACAAGATGGTCGGGGCCAAGGTCTCGATCGTCACGCACAAGGTGCAGACCACCCGCACCCGCATCCGCGGCGTGGCGATGCAGGACGCCTCCCAGATCGTCTTCGTCGACACGCCCGGCATCTTCCGCCCGCGCCGGAGGCTTGACCGCTCGATGGTCGCCGCCGCCTGGGGCGGTGCCGCCGATGCCGATGTGATCGTCCTGCTGATCGAGGCGCATCGCGGCCTGACCGAGGGCGCCAAGGCCATCATCGACGGCTTGAAGGACCGCTTCCCCTCGGGCGGGCAGGTGGCGCTGGCCATCAACAAGATCGACAAGGTCAAGGCCGAGACGCTGCTGCAGCTCGCCGAAGAGGCCAACACCGCCTTCCCCTTCACCACGACCTTCATGATCTCGGCCGAGCGTGGCCACGGCGTGGACAAGCTGAAAAACTGGCTGGCCGAAACCGTCCCCGAGGGCCACTGGTTCTACCCCGAGGACCAGATCGCCGACCTGCCCGAACGCCAGATCGCCGCCGAGATGACGCGCGAGAAGCTGACCCTGCGCCTGCACGAGGAACTGCCCTACCAGCTGACGGTGGAGACCGAGAACTGGGAGGATCAGCCCGACGGCTCCGCCAAGATCTCCCAGATCATCTATGTCGCCCGCGACGGCCACAAGGGCATCATCCTCGGCAACAAGGGCGAGACGATCAAGGCCATCGGCATCGCCGCCCGCGCCGAGATTTCGGCCTTTCTGGAGCGCACCGTGCACCTCTTCCTTGAGGTCAAGGTCCGCCCGAACTGGCTGGAAGAGCCCGAGCGCTATACCGAGATGGGCCTCGATTTCAAGGACGGCAACGTGCCGAAATAGGCCTGTTGCGGCGTGTGAAATCGTAAACGAAACCCTAACGAAATTTTGATTTTCGTTAGAGATCAATCACTTGACTGACATTGCACGCGTGCAATCGCGTGCAAATGGGGGCTGCAATGAGCTTTCGTCTGGCCAGCGGCATCTGGGTCTCGGCCTATCTCAACCGCCTGCGGCTGGCCGAGATCCCGGCCTATGTGACCCAGAAGGGCGATGCGACCGCCGGGGCCGTCCTCGTCAAGGTCGCCACCCTCGACGGCCAGGCCCGCGCCTTCCAGCGCAGCTTCGACCTCGCCGCCGACGCAAGGATCTGGGTCCCTCTGACCGAGGGGCCGGAGGTCGAGGTCGACGCCCTCCTGACCCGCCAGAAGGCCCGCGACCGCGACCTCTGGGTCATCGAACTCGAGGACCGTCAGGGCCGTACCCTTCTGGAGGAAGAAGGCCTGTCGGACTGACAGCACCCCCCCGCCCGACGCCCCAGACCGCAAGGCCGCCGAGGGCGAAACCCAGAAGGATCCCCGCCAGATTGAGCGCGACCTGCCCTCCGGTCAGCTTCGACAGGTCGAGGAACGGGTAAGGATAAATCCCCGTCGCCGCCCCCCGGATCAGGGCATAGGGCCCGTAGATCACCGGCGGCAGCAGCCAGAGCGGCAGGTCCCGCAGCCGCAAGCCCCGCGCGCCCCAGATCAGCCACCAGACCAGCGTCAGCACCGGAACCGCCCGATGCAGCAGGAAATCCGGGTACCAATGCGGCGCCGGCATCGGCGTCGGCAGGGCAAGGATGAAGTGATAGACCAGCCCCACCATCACGATTCCCAGCGTCGCCGTGGCCTGCCAGTTCCGCCCCAGCTGCAGGCCCAGCGTGACGGCCACCAGAAGGTTCGCGAAATTGGTGAAATAGCGCAGCATCAACCAGACCCGGATGCCGGTGCCGGACAGGCCGGGCTTGGCGGCATTGATCTCGAATTGCCAGATCAACCCGCCGAGGGCGAGGGCGGCGATCAGAAGGGCGAAAGCGCGGCGCATGGCGGCATCATCCTTGGGCAAGACCCGCGGTCAACGGATTTCTTGCGCCCACCCCACCGCCCGGCGATACTCCCCCGATGGAATGGCGGGACGAGGGCGCGCTTCTCTCCGTGCGGCTGCATGGCGAAAGCTCGGCGATCATCGAGGTTTTCACGGCCAACCACGGCCGGCATCTGGGCGTCGTCCGGGGCGGAGCCTCGCGCCGGATGGCGGGGGTTCTTCAACCCGGCGCCCAGCTGGCGCTGGTCTGGCAGGCGCGGCTGGATGAGCACCTAGGCAGCTTCAAGGCCGAACCCCTGCATGCACGCGCCGCCCTCTGGTCCGACCGCGCCGCGCTGAACGCCCTCAACGCGATCTGCGCCCTTCTCCACGCAGCCCTGCCCGAACGCGCCAGCCACGAGGCGCTTTACGCCCTGACCGTGACCCTTCTGGACAAGCTGGAGGCCGGGCGGGACTGGCAGGTGGCCTATCTTCTCTGGGAGGTCTCGCTTCTGGAGGAGATGGGCTATGGCCTCGATCTGTCCAGCTGCGCCGTGACCGGCTCGACCCAGGACCTTGCCTTCATCTCGCCGCGCACCGGACGGGCGGTGTCGCGGCCCGCCGCCGCCGACTGGGCGCCGCGCCTGCTGCCCCTGCCCCGCGTCCTCACCCTGCACGACGGCACGCCCGTCGAGGTGGCCGAGGGGCTGGCCATCACCGGCCATTTCCTCGCCCGCGCCCTGCCTGACACCCCCCTTCCCGAGGCCCGCGCCCGGCTGATGGCACAGCTGGCCCAGACCGGCTGACCGAAGCTGCGCCCAGCGAAACGGCAAAGCCCCGCAGCCTCTGCCCATAATTCCGTCGCGGACTGACTCCCTCCGTCGCATCGAGGCCAGACGGGGGCCGCCCCGCATGGTCTTGCAGGTCCATGGCCGCCGATCATTTCCCCCTGCCCCGCACCCCCGCCCTGTGGAACTTTGCCCTTCTGGCGGGGCTGGAGGCCTGTGTCAGGGGCTCTCTGATCTCGGTCATGCCGCTGGTGGTGCGCGATGCGATGGGGTCGACGGTCGGCTCCTCCAAGGCCTATTTCATCGTCGGGCTGATCTCGATGACCTGGGGGCTGATGGTGCCCTGGTTCACCCGGGTCGTGCCGCGGCGCTGGATGTATACCGGCGGCTGCATCCTCTATTTCCTCGGCATGAGCCTCGCCTTCCTCGGCACGCCGCTCTCCGTCACCCTGTCCTTGATGGCCAATGCGATGGCCACGGCCACCACCTTCGTCTGCTTCAACGCCTATGTGCTGGACTATGTCGAGCGCGAGAACCTCGGGCGCGGCCAAAGCCTGCAGATGTTCTTTGCGGCCACGCCCTGGGCGGTCGGGCCGATGCTGGGGGTCTGGCTGCACTCGCTTTGGCGGCCGGCGCCCTTCCTGATGGCGGGCAGCTTCGCGCTGGCCCTGGTCATCACCTTCTGGGTGTTGCGGCTGGGCAATGGCAAGGCGATCTCGCGCGCGCGGCGGCCGGCGATCAACCCCCTGGCCTATCTCGGCCGGTTCTTCGCCCAACCCCGCCTGATCGCGGGGTGGAGCTTTGCCGTCATCCGCTCCACCGGCTGGTGGGTCTATGTCGTCTACCTGCCCTATTTCTGCATCGAGCAGGGGCTTGGCCCCAATGTCGGCGGCACCGCCCTGTCGATTTCCAACGCGCTCCTCTTCCTCGCCCCGACGCTGCTGCGGTTCGCCCGCCGGTCGTCGGTCCGCGTCTCGGTCCGGCGGGCCTTTGCGATCTGCGGCAGCCTGTTCTTCCTCGCGAGCCTCGTGGCCCCGCTGCCCTGGCTCGCGGTGGCGGCCCTGATGCTGGCCTCGACCATGCTGGTGACGCTGGACGTGATCGGCGGCCTGCCGTTCTTGATGAGCGTCAAACCCTCGGAACGCACCGAGATGTCGGCGATCTATTCCAGCTTCCGCGACGTGTCCTCCGTGGTCACCCCCGGCATGGCCTGGGCCGTGCTGGCGGTGGGGCCGACGGCGGCGATCTTCACCGCCACGGGCGCGCTGATGGGGCTGGCCTTCACCGTGGCAGGCAAGCTGCACCCGAGGCTCGGCACCCCGCGCCCGTCACGCGGGCGGCCCTGAGCGGCAGCGGTGGCTGGCCAAGCCCCAGCCTTTCTGGCATAGGCTGGGGCAAAGAGGTGCCCCATGCTCGATGATGAAACCGATCTTGACGATGTCGCAGGCCCGGATGGCGCCGAGATCCATCCCCTGTTCCACGGCGCGCCCCAGTCCACCGAATTCCGCAAACTGCGCAAGCGTCTGGTGCGCGAGGTCCGCGCCGCCATCGACACCTATGGCATGATCGAGCGCGGCGCGCGCTGGCTGGTCTGCCTGTCGGGCGGCAAGGACAGCTATACCCTGCTCGCCGTGCTGACCGAGTTGAAATGGCGCGGCCTTCTGCCGGTGGACCTTTTGGCCTGCAACCTCGATCAGGGTCAGCCCGGCTTTCCCGCCACGGTCCTGCCCGAGTTCTTGACCCGCATGGGGGTCGAGCATCGGATCGAGTATCAGGACACCTATTCGGTCGTCACCTCCAAGATCAAACCGGGCGGCACGATGTGCTCGCTCTGCTCGCGGCTGCGGCGCGGCAACCTCTACCGCGTGGCGCGGGAGGAGGGATGTTCCGCCGTGGTCCTTGGCCATCACCGCGATGATATCCTTGAAACTTTCTTCATGAACCTCTTTCACGGCGGGCGTCTGGCCTCGATGCCGCCGAAGCTGTTGAACGAGGAGGGCGATCTCTTTCTCTATCGCCCGCTGTCCTTCGTCTCCGAAGCCGATTGCGACAGGTTCGCCCGCGCGATGAACTATCCGATCATCCCTTGCGACCTGTGCGGCAGCCAGGAGGGCCTGCAGCGCGCCCAGGTCAAGAAGCTGCTGGACGAATGGGAGACGCGCTCTCCGGGCCGGCGGCAGATCATGTTCCGGTCGCTGATGAACGTGCGCCCCTCGCATCTGGCGGACCCCGGCCTGTTCGATTTCGCCGGGCTCCTGCGGAACTTGGGAGAAATTGAAGAAAATCCTCCACATCTTGGGGATGTGGATTAAGGAACGCTTCGTAAACGGCTTCTAGGTTGACTGCGACGCGGACTGCCATCCGCGCGCGCAGAGGAGCCAATCCGATGACCCTTCGTGACCGGACTCATGCCGTCTCTCAGGCTTTCAGGGGATTGCGGTGGCTTGCCAGCCAGTTCCGCCGCCCCGAGCTCATGGTCTTCGTGCCGGCGGTGACGCTGGCGGCCTTCTGGCTTGGCGGGGAAAGGGTCCTGATTCTGACGGCGCTGGGGGCGCCCCTGGTCTTCACCATCGCGGGGGCCTTTGGTTTCAGCGCCGGGTCACAGGCGCTGTTGCCCGATGCGCTGAACGGGCTGGCCCTGCGGACGCAGATCGTGGATCTGCTGGAAAAAATCCTGCGCGATGCGCCGATTACCGGGATGAACACCGCTTGCGTCGTGGTGCAGTTCGACGGGATGGATGAACTGGTGGACCGCCACGGCCGCTCTGCCCAGACCGAGATTCTGACCCGCTGCGCCGAACGCCTCTGTGCGTCGCTGCGCGCCGGTGACGTGGTGGCCCGGATGGAAGGCGGCGGTTTCGCGATTGCGGTCAACCCCGGGCGGCGTCTGGATCTGGAAAGCACGATCCAGCTTTGCGCGCGCCTGCAATCGGCGCTAACCGCGCCGATCAGCCTGAATGGGGCGCGGATCTATGTCACCGCCTCGATCGGCTTCTGCCTCGGGGAACGGGCGCCCGATGCCACAGGGGCGGGCCTTCTGGACGCCGCACAGGTCGCCGCGGACGAGGCGTTGCGCAACGGGCCGGGCGCGATCCGCGCCTACGCCCCGGACATGACCCGGACCCGGGCCGACCGCGACGCCCTGCGCGAGGACCTCGAGATTGCCCTGGACGAGGGGCAGATACGCGCCCATTTCCAACCGCAGGTCTCGACCGACACCGGCGCGATCTCCGGTTTCGAGGCGCTGGCGCGCTGGCATCATCCGACCCGCGGCCTGATCGCTCCCGCCGATTTCCTGCCCGCGATCGAAAACTGCGGCCTGTCGACCCGGCTGAGCGAGGTCATGGTCTATAACGCCCTGATGGCACTGACCCGCTGGGACAAGGCAGGTTACCATGTGCCGACGGTAGCGGTGAACTTCTCCAAATCCGAATTGCGCAGCCCGGGCCTTGCCAGCAAGCTGAAATGGGAACTCGACCGCTTCAACCTCAGCACAGACCGGCTGACGGTGGAAATCCTGGAAACCGTGGTGGCCGATACCGAAAACGATGTGATCGTGTCCAACATCGCGGCGGTGGCCCAGATGGGCTGCGGCGTCGACCTCGACGATTTCGGCACCGGCCATGCCTCGATCACCTCGATCCGCCGCTTCTCGGTGCGCCGCATCAAGATCGACCGCAGCTTCGTGACCAAGCTGGACGAGGACCGCGAACAGCAGAAGGTCGTCTCGGCCATCCTGTCGATGGCAGAACGGCTCGGCATGGCGACCCTGGCCGAAGGGGTGGAAACCCCCGGCGAACATGCGATGCTGGCGCAGCTGGGCTGCGACCATGTGCAGGGCTTCGGCATCGCCCGCCCGATGCCGGTGGACGAAACGCTGGACTGGATGGCCCGTCACGCCGCGCGCCAATCGGGCGCCCCGCGCATCGGCAACCGCGCCAGGTAGGCCGGGTGACCGGGGCAACCCGACGGCAGGGCGCGGGCGATCCCCGGTTTTGGCCCGATAAGGCGCGGGAGTCCCGCTCCCGCCCCTTGCTTTACGGCGAAACCGCTTGACCTTTTGCCCCCCCTGTCGTTGAACGTCGCCTGATTCAGCTCAAGAACGGCGGCAGTCCCAATGGACGATCAGAACAAGAACCTTCTCCTCGCAACGGTGCTTTCGGCCCTGGTCATCGTGATCTGGTTCGTCGCGGGCCCCATGCTCTTCCCCAGTTGGTTCCCCAAAGAAACGCCCACCCTGTCGGCCCTGCCGCCCGAGACCGCAACGGCGGTCACGCCCCCCGCAGCCTCCTCCGCGCCGACGCTGACCGCCACGCCTGAACCGCAGGCCCCGCGCCTGACGGTGGACACGCCGAAACTGACCGGCAGCATCTCGATGCTCGGCGGTCGGATCGACGATCTGTCGCTGAAGACCTATCACGAAACGGTCGACCCGAGCTCGCCCACCGTCAAGCTGCTGTCCTCGGTCGGCTCGGCCAAGCCCTATTACGCCGTCTTCGGCTTTGGCGCCGGCAAGGGCACCGACGAGGCCGACGTGCCCGGCTCCAAGACGCTGTGGACCGCCCCGGCAGGCGCCACGTTGACCCCGACCACGCCGGTGACGCTGACCTGGACCAATGCCAAGGGCCTGACCTTCAGCCGCACCATCTCGGTCGATGCGAACTTCATGTTCACCATCAACGACACCGTCACCAATGCCGGCACCGCCGAGGCGCATGTCTATCCCTATGGCATCATTGCCCGCCACGGCCTGCCCAAGCTGGAAGGCGTCTATGTCGTGCACGAGGGCCCGGTCAGCCGCATCGACGGCAGCATCACCGAGCAGAAATACTCCGACCTGCCCAAGCTGGAGGCCTTTGAAGGCGTCAACGGCAAGCAGATGGAAAGCAAGGGCGACGGCTGGCTTGGCTTCACCGACCACTACTGGATGACCACGCTGATCCCCGATCAGGGCAAGCCCTTCACCGCAGTGGAAAAATACACGCCGACCGCCGACATCTATCAGGCCGAGATCCGCCAACCCACCATGGCGATCGCGCCGGGCGCCTCGGCCACCACCTCGACCCGGTTCTTCGCCGGCGCCAAGGAATGGGAGACGATCGTCGCCTATGAAAACGACCCCGGCCTGCTGCTGCGCCTGTTCGGCTACAAGGCAAGCGCGGAGGTGCAGGGCGTTCCGGGCTTCATCGACTCGATCGACTGGGGCTGGTTCTTCTTCCTGACCAAGCCGATCTTCTTCGTGCTGCACGAGTTGCACCGCCTGATCGGCAACATGGGCTTGGCCATCATCAGCCTGACCTTCTTCCTCAAGCTTCTGGTCCTGCCGCTGGCCTACAAGAGCTATGTCTCGATGGCCCGGATGAAGGAATTGCAGCCGGAGCTGGAGGCTTTGAAGGCCAAGGCCGGCGACGACAAGGCCAAGCTGCAGCGCGACATGATGGCGCTTTACAAGGAAAAGAAGGTCAACCCGGCGGCCGGTTGCTTGCCGATCTTCATCCAGATCCCGATTTTCTTCAGCCTTTACAAGGTGATCTACGTCACGATCGAGCTGCGCCAATCCCCCTTCGTGGGCTGGATCCGCGATCTTTCGATGCCCGACACCTCGACGCTGTTCAACCTCTTCGGCCTGCTGCCCTGGAGCGCGCCGGACCCGACCAGCATGCTGCACACCGTGTTCATCGGCCTGCTGCCGATCCTCTTGGGCGTATCGATGTGGCTGCAGCAAAAGCTGAACCCGGCGCCCCCGGACCCGGCCCAGGCGCAGATCATGGCCTGGATGCCCTGGATCTTCATGTTCATGCTGGGCCGCTTCGCCTCGGGCTTGGTGCTGTACTGGATCACCAACAACACGATCACCTTTGCCCAGCAGTACATCATCATGTGGAGCCACGGCAAAAGGCCCGATATTTTCGGCAATATCCGCGCCAAGGCGAAACCCGTCGTGGCAGACAGTCCAAGGGCACCGAAGAAAAAATGACAGGTCATCTGACCCATATCTTCCGCCACCCGATCAAGGCACACGGACGCGAGGCTCTCGCGTCCGTTGCGCTTTCGGCGGGCGAGGCTTTGCCCTGGGATCGCCGCTGGGCCATAGCCCATGAGGCGGCGCGGATCACGCCGGGCTGGAACAATTGCAACAGCTTCCTGCGCGGGGTGAAGTCGCCGCAGCTGATGGCGATGGAAGCGCGGTTCGATGAGGCGTCGCAACAGGTTCACCTGTCGCATCCGAAGATCGGCGCGCTGTCGGTGAACCCGGATGACGCAGACGACGCCGCCCGGCTGATCGACTGGGTGCGCCCGCTGATCCCGCAGGATCGCGCGCAGCCGGTCAAGGTCGTGCGCTTTGACGGCGGCATGACGGACAGCAATTATCCGACGGTGTCGATCCTCAACCTGGCCTCGCTGGCCGATCTGTCGGCACGGATGGGGATGGATCTGTCGATCCATCGCTGGCGGGCGAATTTCTGGATCGACGGGCTGGCGCCCTGGGCGGAATTCGACTGGATCGGCAAGCGGGTGGCCATCGGCGATGCCGTGCTGGAGGTCACCGAGCGTATCGGTCGCTGCCGCGCCACCTGCGTCAACCCCGCCACCGGCGAGGTGGAGGGAGAGACGCTGGCTGCCCTCACCAAGGCCTTTGGCCACACCGATTTTGGAATCTTCGCCCGGGTGGTCCGGGGCGGAACAGTTGCCCTCGGCGACGCATGGAGCCTGCAATGAGCCTGACCTTCCCCCTTGCCGAAGAACCCGAATTCGAGGCCAGCGAGAAGGGCCGGCTGCTGTTCGCGGGCCCGGTCGACTTCCTCAAAGGCGTGGTGGCCATGGTGCACATGCCCCCGGCCGACCGGCTGGAGGTCTGCTTTGCCGGGCGTTCCAACGTGGGGAAGTCCAGCCTGATCAATGCCTTGACCGGGCGCAAGAACCTCGCCCGCGCCTCGAACACGCCGGGGCGGACGCAGGAGATCAACTTCTTCACCCTGGGCGAGACGCGCTATCTCGTCGACCTTCCCGGATATGGCTATGCCGAGGCGCCGGTGGCGGTGGTGGCAAAATGGCAGGCGCTGTTGAAGCAATACCTCGCCGGGCGGCAGACGCTGCGGCGGGCTTTCGTGCTGATCGACACGCGGCATGGGGTGAAGGATGTGGATGAAGAGATTCTGACCCTCCTCGACAAATCCGCCGTGACCTTCCAGGTCGTGATGACCAAGGCCGACAAGGTCAACCGCGAGACGCGGGAAGCCAATATCGCCCAGGTGCAGAATGCCCTGAAGAAGCATCCGGCGGCCTTTCCGGAGATCATCGTGACCTCCTCGGAAAAGGGCGAAGGGATCGAGACCCTGCGGGCGATCATCGCGACGCTGGAATGAGGGAGGCTCAGGGTCGGTGGGACGATTTTTCTGCGAAAAATCAATAGGAACCGAATTTTCGCCGAAAATTCGTTCCCAAGTTTTTCGCAGAAAAACTGTGGCCCCGGTCAGACGTGCTGTGCGCCGTTGACCTGCAGTTCTGCCCCCGAGATATAGCTCGACTGGTCCGAGCAGAGGAACCAGATCGCATCGGCCACTTCACGCGGTTGGCCCAGCCGCTGCATCGGCAGCTTCTCGACGATCTTGTCGGTCCCGGGCGACAGGATCGCCGTCTCGATCTCACCCGGCGCAATCGCATTGACCCGCACGCCCATCGGCCCGAAGTCATGCGCCATCTCGCGCGTCAGCGCCGCCAGCGCCGCCTTGGAGGTCGCATAGGCCGCCCCGGCGAAGGGATGCACCCGGCTTCCGGCGATCGAGGTCACATTGACGACCGAGCCTTTGGCCGCCGAAAGCTCCTCCATCAGCCCGCGGGCCAGCACGATCGAGGCGAAGAAATTCACATGGAAGACCTGGCCCCAGGTCCTGAGGTCGGTGGTCAGCGTCGACAGCCGCGCCCCCCCTGCCCCCTTTGGGCTGATCCCGGCATTGTTGACCAGGGCATCGAGCTTGCCATCCAGCTTGGACTTGATCACCTCGATCGCGGCGATGGTCTTGTCGGGGCTGGCGAGGTCGATCTGGATGTGATTCTCCTCGCCCCCCGGCCAGGGGCAGCGGGGATCGAAAGGCTGGCGCGAGCAGGTCAGCACGCGCCAACCTTCGGCGGAAAAGCGCTTGACGGTGGCATGACCAATGCCACGCGAGGCGCCGGTCAGAACGAGGGTTTTCTGGTATGTCATGGCGCCAGTCTAGACCGCTTGGCAGAGCGCCGCAAAGGTCTTAATGGGGAAGAAACCCCGGAGTTTCAAAATGCAGACCCAGACCGTGAGCCGCGAAAACGCCCAGACCACCGCCAAGATGCTGTCCGAGACCCTGCCCCACCTTCTGCGCTTTTCCGGCGCCGTGGTGGTGGTGAAATTCGGCGGCAACGCGATGGGAGATGATGCCGCCATGGCGGAATTTGCCCGCGACATCGTCTTGATGAAGCAAGTCGGCGTGAACCCGGTGGTCGTCCATGGCGGCGGGCCGATGATCAACGAGATGCTGACCAAGCTCGGCATCAAATCGGAATTCGTGCGCGGCAAGCGGGTGACCGACAAGGCCACGGTGCAGGTGGTGGAGATGATCCTCTCCGGCCTCGTCAACAAGCGGATCGTGCAGGCGATCATGGATGCCGGCGGGCGGGCCGTGGGGATTTCCGGCAAGGACGACGACCTGATGGTCTGTGTCGCCGATGACCCGGAACTCGGCTATGTCGGCCGCCCGGTCGAGATGAATGTGCAGGTGCTGCGCGATCTTTATAACGCCGGGATCATCCCGGTGGTGGCGCCGGTCGCCACGGGCATGGCGGATAACGAGACCTTCAACGTCAATGGCGACACCGCGGCCGGGGCGATTGCCGGGGCCTTGCAGGCGGACCGCCTGCTGCTCTTGACCGATGTGGCCGGGGTCAAGAATGCCGAGGGCGTGGTGATGACCCAGATCACCCCGGACGAGATCCGCGCGATGATCGCCGATGGCACCATTGCCGGCGGCATGATCCCCAAGACCGAAACCGCCCTGATGGCCCTGGAACAGGGCGTGCGCGCGGTGACGATCCTCGACGGGCGTCTGCCCAATGCCTCGATCGTCGAGCTTTTCACCGACCACGGCGCCGGCAGCCAGATCCGCTCCACCGAACCGCGGGTGAAGCCGCGTGTGCGCCGGTGAGCCTCGCCGCGGTTCAGGCCCTGCTTGAGCCGCATTGTCTGGAGATTCTGGGCGGTTTTGCCGTGGCCGAGGGGGAGGAGGGCTTCCCCAAGGGCACGCGCAGTCTGCTGCTTCTGGGGCCGGGAGAGCCGGGCTTCTGGCCGCATCTGCAGGCGCAGCCGGAATGGGGCGGGTCGGACCCGGTGGACCGCTGGTCGCGGCGGGTGATTGGCCGCCTGGCCTGCGATCTGGGCGCCAAGGCCCTGTTTCCCTTCGGCGGGCCGCCCTATCAGCCTTTCTACCAATGGGCGCTGCGCTCTGGCAGGGTCTGGGACAGTCCGGTGCGGCTGCTGGTCCATGCCACCCAGGGCCTGATGGTCAGCTTCCGGGGCGCCCTGGCGCTGCGCGAGACGATTGACCTGCCAGAGCCCGCGTCGCGCCCCTGCGACAGCTGCCCGGCCCCCTGCCTGCAGGCCTGCCCGGCCTCGGCCCTCACAGGCGCGGGCTATGACGTGCCGCGCTGCCACGCCCATCTGGATCGGCCCGAGGGGGCGGAATGTCTGAATGGCGGCTGCCTCGTGCGCCGCGCTTGCCCTGCGGGCGCCGGCTATGCAAGGATGGGGGCTCAATCCGCCTATCATATGAGGCAGTTCCACAGATGAAGCGCCTAATTCTCACGCGGCATGCGAAATCCAGCTGGGATGATCCGGCCACCCCGGACCACGACCGGCCCCTCAACGAACGCGGCAAGGCGGCGGCGGCCGAGCTTGGCACCTGGCTCGCCTCGCGCGGCTATGTGCCGGGCGAAGTGCTCTGCTCGGATGCGGCGCGCACCCGGAAGACCTGGTCAGGGATCGCCCCTGCCCTGCCCGGCACGCCGATCCTGCACCTGAAGCCGGCGCTCTATCATGCCGGACCGGACGTGATGCTGGCGGTGCTGCGCCATGCGACCTCGGACTGCGTGATGATGATCGGCCACAATCCGGGCATTGCCGAATTCGCCGCCCGCCTCGCCGCCCGCCCGCCGCTGCACGAGGATTTCAACCGCTATCCGACCGGCGCCACCCTCGTCTGCGACTTCAACGCCGAGACCTGGGCCGAGGTCGGCTTTGGCCAGGGCGCCACGGTCGATTTCGTCGTGCCAAGCGAGATCCTCGCCAATTCCTGATCGGGCCCATTCTGCGCGTCCTGCCGACCGTGCCAGCTGACCCGGTCCTGGAAGGCAGGACGTAGCGGGCTGGCCTTGCCCTTCCGCTGTGAAGTCTCGATGACTTACGCGATCTCACGACCGCTGTTTTGACCTTTGCCACCAGCTTCTGCACGATTCCGGGTTCGAAGGATCGGCAAGAACGGAGCTTCGTGGTGATGCGTACATCTGTAGTGGGCGGTGCTTTGGGCGCCGTTCTGGCGTTTTCGGCCGGGTCCGCACAGGCCGATGGGCCGCGTGACACTGTGCAGGCGGTGACCAACTTGCCGGGCGTGACCCTCAGCTTCGACGTCACGCCGGAGTTCTATGCCTCCAGCATCCCCGGCGCCTTTGGTCGCGCCGATCAGGCGACCACGGTGTCGAGGCTCACCCTGTCGCGGACCCTGCCGAATGGGGTGACTCTCAGCGCTTCGGGGTACCTGATCACGCGCGAGGCCAATGCAAAAAGCCCCTCTTCGACCGGCAACCTGGTGGAGGTGAGCACCTCCTACAAGGTCAAGCTAAGCAAAGACTGGTCGCTGATGCCCTCGGTGACCCTGGGCTACGCCTTCGGGGATGAGCCCAAAGTCGACCCCGACGATGGCAAAGCCCCGGCTGCCTATTACGCGCTGGGGCTGGCGGCGGATTACCGGATCTCGCCCCGGCTGACGTGGAACGTGGTCAACCTGCGCTACCGCGACGCCTTCCGCGGCGACTGGAAGACCCCGAAGATCGCCACCGGTCTGACCTATGCGCTGGATGGCGGCACGGCTGCCTATTTCAATATCGGGAAAAGCTGGAAGGATGCGGGCGACGGCTACAAGAACGACAAGTTCTCGGTCACCTTCGGCCTCAGGCATGCGTTTTGAGATTGCGCTGGTCTGCCCACGAAAGACGGTTGGGCGCACCCGCGGCGCGCCCAACCTGTGATGTCAGTGGCCGAGGATCTGGCTGAGGAACAGCTTGGTCCGGTCTGATTTTGGGTTGTTGAAGAACTCCTTCGGCTCGTTCTGTTCGACGATCTGGCCCTGGTCCATGAAGATCACCCGGTTCGCCACGGCCTGGGCAAAGCCCATCTCGTGGGTCACGCAGAGCATCGTCATGCCCTCTTGTGCCAACTCGATCATGGTATCGAGCACTTCCTTGATCATTTCCGGGTCTAGGGCCGAGGTCGGCTCGTCGAACAGCATGATCCGCGGCTTCATGCAGAGGCTGCGGGCGATCGCCACGCGCTGCTGTTGGCCGCCCGACAGCATGCCGGGGTATTTATGCGCCTGCTCGGGGATCTTAACCTTGCCGAGGAAGTACATCGCGGTCTCTTCCGCCTCTTTCTTCGGGATCTTGCGGACCCAGATCGGGGCGAGGGTCAGGTTCTCGAGGATCGTCAGGTGCGGGAAGAGGTTGAAGTGCTGGAACACCATGCCGACTTCCGAGCGGATCTTGTCGATGTTCTTGAGGTCCGAGGTCAGCTCGGTGCCATCAACGATGATATCGCCCTGCTGGTGTTCCTCCAGCCGGTTGATGCAGCGGATCAGGGTGGATTTGCCCGAACCGGACGGGCCGCAGATCACGATCCGCTCGCCGCGCTGCACGGTCATGTTGATGTCGCGCAGCACATGGAAGGTGCCGTACCACTTGTTCATGCCCGTGATCTGCACGGCCACTTCGTCGGAGATTTTCATAGCAGGATTGGCCATCGCGGGCTCCTATCGGTGGTCGGTCTTGAGCTTGCGCTCGAGATACATGGAATAACGGGACATGCCATAGCAGGTGACGAAGAAGATCGCGCCGACGAAGATGTAGGGCTCCCAGTAGACGCCCTTCCAGGCAATGTCGGCACGCACGATCGCGGTGATGCCGCGCAGCGGGTCCTGCAGGCCGACGAAGGACACGAGGGTGGTGTCCTTGAAGAGGCCGATGAAGGTGGACACGATGCCCGGGATCGAGACCTTGAGCGCCTGCGGCATGATGATCAGCCGCTGTGCCTGCCAGTAGTCGAGGCCGAGCGCGTCGGCCGCCTCGTACTGGCCCTTGGGCAGCGAGGCGAGACCGCCGCGCACCACCTCGGCGTTATAGGCGGCCGAGAACAGGGTGACGAGGATGATCACGCGCAGGATCAGGTCGAACTGGGTCTGCGGCGGCAGGAAGTATTGCAGCAACAGCGAGGCGGTGAAGAGCATGGTGATCAAGGGCACGCCGCGGACGAATTCGATGAAGCCGACCGACAGGGTCTTGATCAGGAACATGTTCGACTGCCGCCCCAGGGCCAGCAGGATACCGATGGGCAGCGAGATCGAGATCGAGGAGACCCCGATCACAAAGGCCAGAAGGAAGCCGCCGAACTGGTCGGAGACGACCTTCTCGATCGCCAGCGGGAAGAGCGATTGCAGCCAGCCCGAGACATAGGACTGCAGCGCCACCCACCAGATCACCGCCACCACCGCGCCGATCGAGGTGCCCACCACCACGCCGAAGCGCGGACTGAACAGGCGGTAGACCAGGGCCAGGATCACGAAGCCCAGCATGGCCATCGCCGGTCCCCAGACCGAACCGCCCCACAACAGGAAGACCGTGGCAAAGGGGTAAAGCAGCGTGATCGGCAAAAGCCGGCTCGGCGCGATCGAGGCCAGCTCGAAACACAGCGCCAGAAGCACGGTCAGCACGACGAACAGCCAGATCGGCCCCTGCGCCAGCGCCAGACCGATCACCGTCAGGATCACGGTCACGCCGACCAGCTTGGTCGCGCTGCGCGGGTTGTCGCCGTAAAGGATCGGCGTCATCGCGATGAACATCAGGCCGAAGGTGAAGATCGGCCGCCAGTAGATCTCGGGCGGGTAGAAGCCATAGACCCATTGGTACCAGCGCTCATGGATCACCGCCCAGCAGGCGCCGATCGCCTCCTTGCCATAGGCATCCCAGATGATGCTGCGGCATTCGCCCAGCGACTTGGCGTTCCAGACACCGTGGAGCAGCCAGGGCAGCGACAGCATCGCAAGGTAATAGACCGTGGCTATTGCCAGGATGGTCAGGATCGCGTTGAGCCAGCTGGAGAACAGGTTCTCGCGGACCCATTTCACGGCACCGCTTTCCTTGCCCGGAGGCGCTTGCGGCGGCAGCATCTGAGTACGGACATATTGCATCTCAGCGCTCCTTCAGTTTGACGGAGGCGTTGTAGAAGTTCGCCAGCGACGAGATGATCAGGCTGATGATCAGATAGATGAGCATCATCAGGAGCATGCACTCCAGCTCGCGCCCCGTCTGGTTCAGCGTGATGCCGCCCAGCGTGCCGCGCAGGTCAAGATAGCTGACCGCGATGCCAAGCGAGGTGTCCTTGGTCAAGGACAGCCATTGCGAGATCATCGGCGGGATGATGATGCGCAGGGCCTGCGGCAGGATCACCAGGTTCATCGTGCGGCCCGGACGCAGGCCAAGGGCGTAAGACGCCTCCGACTGGCCGCGGCTGACGGCCTGGATGCCGGAGCGGACGATCTCGGCCGTGATGGCGGCATAGTAAAGCGACAGGGCGATGGTCAGCGCGGTGAAGGAATGCGCGATGCTGAGGCCGCCCTTGAAGTTGAAGCCCGCCATCACCGGATATTCCAGGTGGAAGCCCATGCCGACCAGAAGGGCGAGCACCGGCACGAACAGCACGGCGAGGCTTTGCCACCAGGTGGTCGGGCGGATGCCGGTCGCCTCTTGCACGACCTTGGCGCGGCGCAGGATGGCACGGTTGACGAGGATCGAGCCGATGATCACCAGGATGACCGCCAGACCCGAGGTGCTGATCGGCAACCAGCCCAGCGACGGCAGCGGGTGATCCAGCAGGGGCGCCGGAATGTTCATGCTGCGGTTGGTGATGGCCACCGAATCCCACAGGTTCATGCTCGCCTTGGACACGCCATCGACGACCTTGAAATCCTTCGGCTGCGGCCGCGTCTCGGAGAGCACCACATAGACGAGGATGATCCACAAGAGCAGCGGCACGTTGCGGAACAGCTCGACATAAAGTGCCACGAGGCGCGAGACGATCCAGTTCTTCGACAGGCGCAGCACGCCGAGGATGACGCCCAGCAGGGTCGACAGCACGCAGCCCAGACCCGCCACCAGCAGCGTGTTCAAGAGGCCGATGATCGCGGCGCGGCCATGCGTCATGTCGCTGTTGTAAGGGATCAGCTGCTGGTCGATGTCATAGCCGGCACGCCGGAACAGAAAGCTGAAATCGATGTCCTTGCCCTTCAGGGCGAGGTTGGAGCGCACGTTCTCGACCAGCCAGGCGGTGAAAAGCAGTGCCAGGATCAGCACGATCACCTGGATGGTGATGGCGCGATACCTTGTGTCGTAGATAAGCATCCCCAGCCGAAACCCGGGTTTCGGCATGTCGTTCGCCAGTGTCATATTTTCCCCCTGTGCGCCTTGGGTCCGGTTTTCCGGTTATGCGCCCGACAAGGCCGGGTGCGGCAGGCGTCAATTAGAAACGGGCGCGCCTTGCGGCGCGCCCATCAGAGTCCTAGCGGAAGGGCGGCGCGTATTGCAGGCCGCCTTGGGTCCACAGCGCGTTCAGGCCACGAGCCAGCTTGATCGGGGTCGACATGCCGATGTTGGCCTCGAAGATTTCGCCATAGTTGCCGTTGGCGGCAATGGCGCGCTTGGCCCATTCGTTGTCGAGGCCGAGCATCTTGCCCATGTCGCCTTCCATGCCGAGGAGACGCTTGATCTCCGGGTCCTGGGTCGAGGTGGCGACTTCTTCGATATTGGCTTTGGTGATGCCTTTTTCTTCGGCGACCAGCAGCGCGAAGAAGGTCCAGCGGACGATGTCGCCCCAGTTGTTGTCGCCGTGGCGAACGACCGGGCCGAGCGGCTCTTTCGAGATGATTTCCGGCAGGATCACATAGTCATCCGGGTTCGGCAGGGTCGCACGGGTGGCGGCCAGGCCAGACGCGTCGGTGGTATAGGCGTCGCAAGCCCCGGCGAGGAACTGGCGCTGACCTTCGCTGTCATCCGCGATGGTGACGGGCGTGTACTTGATGTTGTTGGCCTTGAAGAAGTCCGACAGGTTCAGCTCGGTCGTGGTGCCGGTCTGAATGCAGATCGTCGCCCCGTCGAGTTCCTTGGCCGAGGAGACGCCCAGCTCTTTCTTCACCATGAAGCCCTGGCCGTCATAGTAGTTCACGGCCGGGAAATCGAACTTGAGGTCGGTGTCGCGCGAGAAGGTCCAGGTCGAGTTGCGGACCAGAACGTCGACTTCGCCCGAGGCCAGCGCCGTGAAGCGGGTCTCACCGGTGGTGGGGACGTATTTCACTTTGGACTGATCGCCCAGAACCGCAGCGGCGATCGACTTGCACAGGTCCACGTCAAAGCCCTGATAAGCGCCATTGGCGTCCGGTGCGCCGAATCCGGTCAGACCGGTGTTCGAGCCGCAGTTCAGCACGCCACGCGCCTTCACATCATCCAGCGTGCCTGCCGCGGCGAAGCCCGCCAGCATGGCACCAGCTGCCAGAGTGCTGAAAAATACGGTTTTCTTCATACATCGTTCTCCCTGAAATCCCCGTTAGGGGGATGATTATCGTTGCCTGCCTTGTGGGCAGAACCCGATGGAGCGAACCACCAGTGTCGTTCATCATCGGACATTGCCCTTTAATAGGTCAAGTGTTTAAGCCCAAAGCGGTTGGAAAGGGTGATTTTGGTTCAAAAAACGCCATGTGCCCGCAACTTGTGCAGCATTCGGGCAGACAGGTTGAAATTGTCTTACGCGCAGAGCGCGTAGAAACGGGCCGCCTCGACGAAGGCCTGATGCTTGAGGCGGGCAATCTCTGCCGCCTCCTCATCCTCGCCCCATTGTTCGATCTGAAAGCTCTCATCGATTCGTGACAGCTGCCAGGCCTCGTCGGCCGAAAGACGGCCCCGCGCCACGGCGAAGGCCAGAACCAGCGAGCCGGAGATCGAGATCAGGTCATGCAGCGCCGCCATCCGGAAATGACCAAGCTCCAGCACCGCCTGATGCAGCCGCGCGAGGCTTTCGGGGGGTTGCTGGACATGCACGACGCCCCTGGTGGCGATCAGCGGCGCCTGAAGCGCAGAGGCGGCCCAATCCAGCAAGGGGTCCCAGGCCGCTTCCTGCCGGGCGATCAGGGCCGCGGGGCGTTCGGCGCGGTAGCAGAGGTGATCGGTCTCGCCATAGGCGGCGAGAAGGCCCGCCACCTCCTCATACTGCGGGATCACCTTGTCGATGGCGGAATTGGCCATCCGGGTCGCCGGCATGGTTTCGGGATCGACGAGGCCCTGCTGCGCGTCCCATTCGGCGGCGATCAGGGCTGCCAGACCCTCGGTCGGCAGGATCAGGCTGGCCTTGGCCGGGGTCTTGACCGGGCGCGCGTCCAGAAGCACGGCAAAGCCGCCCTCGACCGGCGCGACCTGGGCGGCCTTCCAGAAGCGTTTCGGCTTCCACTGTGACATCACTTGCCTCCGAAGGGATCGGCGGGAACGTCGTTTTCGTTCCAGTCGAGCATCTTCCAGGTCTTGGCCATATGGTCGGGCAAGGGGGCGACGAAGGTCATGATCTCGCCCGTCACCGGGTGTTCGACGGTCAGCTGGCGGGCATGGAGGTGCAGCTTGCGGCTCACATCGCCGCCGATCCCGGCACCCCAGCCATCGCCCATGTTTTCCGCCGCCGAGCCGCCGTATTTGCCATCGCCGGCAATCGGGTGGCCGATCTCGGCCATATGGGCGCGCAGCTGGTGGGTGCGGCCGGTGACCGGCTCCAGCGCCATCCAGGACATGCGGGTGCTGAGGAACCAGAGGGTGAAGAAGTCGGTCTGGGCGCGCTTGGCATCGGGGAAATCGGCCATCTTGGCGGGGTGGACGCAGAGCATCTTCTCGCCCTCGCCGCGCCCGCCCGGGGCTTTCATCAGCCCGTATTTGATCGAACCCTGTTTCGGGTTAGGCACACCGGCGACGAGCGCCCAATAGATCTTGCGGGTGTTGCGGTGGCGGAGCGCTTCCGACAAGCGGCGGGCGACACGATCGGTGCGGGCCAGCATCAAAAGGCCGGAGGTGTCTTTATCAAGCCGGTGGACCAGCTTGGGCTTGTCCTTGTAGCCAAACTTCAGGGCCTCGGCCAGGCCATCGACATGACGCTCGCCCATGCCCGAACCGCCTTGGCTGGCGAGGCCGGCTGGCTTGTTGAGGATGATCATGTGATCATCCTTCCACAGGACCGCGTTCTGGATCATCTTGGTATCGGCGGCCGAGATCTTGCCATCGGGCTCATAGGCGGGGGCCGCCGCATCGGGCAAGGGTGGCACGCGGACGGTCTGGCCCGGCAGGATGCGGTCCGAGGCCTTGACCCGGCCGGAATCGACGCGCAGCTGGCCGGTGCGGCACATCTTCTCGATGGCGCCCTGGGTCACTTGCGGGAATTTGCGTTTCAGCCAGCGGTCGAGGCGCTGTTCGCCCTCGTCCTCGGTCACGGTGATCAGTTGAACGGCGCTCATGCGAGGACCCTTTCGGTGAGGGCCGCGCCCAAGGCTACGGCAAGGAGAGAGAGGAGGACCGAGGCCGCGACATAGGCCAGGGCCGCGCCGGGCTGACCCGATTGGTAGAGTTTCAGAGAATCCAGCGCGAAGGCCGAAAAGGTGGTGAAGCCGCCTAGGACCCCGGTCATCAGAAGCGGCGACAGATGGGTGCGCTGAAAGAGAAAGACATAAAGCACGCCCATCACGAAACTGCCGAGGATATTGACGACAAAGGTGCCCAAGGGCGCCCCGGCCGCGTAAACGGTGAGATAGCGCAGCACAGAGCCGAGCGCGCCGCCAATGGCGACTTGAGTCAGGGTCCAGATCATCCGGTTTCCTTGGGCGCGGGGCGCGGAATTGTCAACCTTTGCTGCGATTCGTTTCTTCTGCGAAGAAACATGGGTGCGAATTTTCTGCGAAAATTCTGACTGACGACGAGTCTTCGCAGAAGACTCGAAATCGTGATTTTCGGAGATATTCAGTCGGCCTGACGCTTTGCGCGCAACTTGGCGAAATAGTCGATCCGCTTGTTCAACTCGCGCTCGAAGCCGCGTTCGGGCGGGGTGTAATAGACCGGGCGCTTCATGCCATCCGGGAAATAGTTCTGGCCCGAGAAGGCATCTTCCTGATCGTGGTCATAGGCATAGGCCGCGCCATACCCCAGTTCCTTCATCAGCTTGGTCGGCGCATTGCGGATGTGGATCGGCGGCGGCAGCGACCCCGTCTCGCGCGCGGCGACCCTTGCGGCCTTGTAAGCCGTGTAGACGCCATTGGATTTGGGGGCGAGCGCCAGATAGACCAGCGCCTGGGCCAGGGCCAGCTCTCCCTCGGGCGAGCCGAGACGTTCGTAGGTGGCCCAGGAGGCGAGGCAGATCTCTTGCGCCTGCGGATCGGCGAGGCCGATATCCTCCACCGCCATCCGGGTGATGCGACGCGCGAGAAAGCGCGGGTCTTCGCCGCCCTCCAGCATCCGGGCGAACCAGTAAAGCGCGGCATCGGGGTCCGATCCGCGCACCGATTTGTGCAGGGCGGAGATCAGGTTGTAATGCTCCTCGCCCGACTTGTCGTATTTCGAGGCGCGGCGCATCAGGCGGGTGGAGAGTTGATCTGTCGTCAGGGGCCGATCGACGCGCCAGGCCATGATCTGCTCAATCAGGTTCAGAAGCGTGCGGCCATCGCCATCGGCCATCTCGATCAATTGCTCGCGCGCGGCACCGTCCAGCGGCAGGGCGCGGTTCAGCTCTTTCTCGGCCCTTTGGGCGAGGCGTTCGAGGTCGCTTTGAGTCAGACGTTCCAGCACGATGACCTGGGCGCGCGACAGGACGGCGGCGTTCAGCTCGAAACTGGGGTTTTCAGTGGTCGCGCCCACGAGGAGGATGGTGCCATCCTCCATATAGGGCAGGAAGCCGTCCTGCTGCGCCTTGTTGAAGCGGTGGATTTCGTCGACGAACAGCAGCGTCCCCTGCCCGTTCTGGCGGCGGATCTTGGCGGTCTCGAAGACTTTGCGCAGGTCGGGGACGCCGGTGAAAATGGCCGAGATCTGGACGAAATGCAGGTCGGTCTCCTGCGCCAGCAGGCGGGCGATCGTGGTCTTGCCGACGCCGGGCGGGCCCCAGAGGATCAGCGAAGACAGGCTCTTGGCCGCCAGCATCGAACCGAGCGGGCCATCCGGTGACAGGACATGCGACTGGCCGATGACCTCGGACAGATTGCGCGGGCGCAGGCGGTCGGCCAGGGGGCGCGGCGCCTCGGGGGCGGTGGAGGGGGAGTCGAAAAGATCAGCCATGCACCAAGCTACGCCCCCGCGCCGCCGAGTTCTAGAGCCGGAAACGCAGGCGCATCTTCTGGCCGGCGCGCAGGATGTCGATCTGCCAGAGCCGGACCTGGGCGCGGGCGGCCTCTTGCACGGCGGCGGGGGTGGTGACGGCGGTGCCGTTGATGCGCAGGATGATGTCGCCGGTCTGCAGGCCGATCTGGGCGGCGTAATCCTCGGCTCCGGTCACCACGACGCCCTCGGCATCAGGGGGCAGGCCCATTTCGGAACCCACGGCGGGGTTGATCCGCGACAGGGCGGCGCCGCGCAGGATGATATCCTCCTTGATCGTCAGCGCCTCGCGCGGCGGGTCCTCGGGCGGGGCGATCAGGGTGACGCTGGCGGTTTGCGTATCGCCCTGATGGTCGAAGGTGAAGGGCACCCTGGCCCCTGCCCCGAGGATGGCGAGGCGGTAGACCAGCTCTTGCGGCGTGTTGACCGGCGCACCGGCCAGGGTCAGCAGCACGTCGCCCGACGCCAGCCCGGCTTTGGCAAAGGGGCTGTTCGGGGCCAGGTCGGCGATCAGGATGCCCTCGGGCAGCGGCAGTTTCAGCGCCTCGGCGGCGGCGGCATCCACCTCTTGCGCGGCAAGGCCCGCCCAGGGCCGGGTGAAGCGGGTGGCCCCGGCCTCGGCCTGGCGGACGACGGCGGCGGCGAGGTTGGCGGGAATGGCAAAGCCGATGCCGTTCGAACCGCCACTTTGGGTGACGATCGCCGTGTTGATGCCGATCAGCCCGCCCTTCATGTCGACCAGCGCCCCGCCGGAGTTGCCGGGATTGATCGGCGCATCGGTCTGCACGAAATAGCCCTTGCCATTGCCCACCTTCAGCGCCGACCGCGCGAGACCCGAGACGATGCCCGAGGACACCGTCTGCCCGACGCCGAAGGGATTGCCGATGGCGAGCACCAGATCGCCCACCTCCACCGCGTCGCTGTCATCGAACCGCAACGCAGGCAGATCATGCGCGCCTTGCAGCTGCAAGACGGCCAGATCGGCATCTGCATCGGCCAGCAGCACCTTGGCGGCATATTCGCGCCGGTCGTTCAGCACGACGCGGATCTCGTCCGCGCCATCGATCACATGGTTGTTCGACACCACGATGCCATCGGCGCCCACGATCACGCCGGAACCGAGGGCGTTCTGCTCCTGCGGGGTGGAATCGCCGAAATCCTTGAAGAACTGGTCAAAGAAAGGGTCGCTGGCGAAGGGGCTGCGCCGGGCCTGAGTGATCTTGGTGGTAAAGATATTGACCACCGATGGCGCCGTGGCCTTGACCACCGGCGCGAAGGAGAGGGTGATCTGCGGCTGGCTCTGCGGCACCTCAGCCACGGTGGGAAGGCCGCAGAACAGGGCTAGAGCAAGGATCGGGGCAAGGATCGGGGCAAGGGGACGCGGCATCTGGACCTCCGGCTTTTGGCCAGATGTGGCATGGCAGCGCGGCTCGCGGAAGCGGGGCCTTATCACAAGCACTTGAAACGAAAAGGCCCGCAACCTTGCGGTGCGGGCCAGGAAGATATGCCGGTCAGGGCAAATCAGGATTCGTAGTTGTCTTCGGCGGCAACGCGGGCCTTGTCGGCAGCGCCCTTGGCCGAGGGATCGCGGTCAACGAATTCGATGATCGCCATCGGGGCCATGTCGCCATAACGGAAACCGGCCTTCAGAACCCGGACGTAACCGCCCTGACGTTCCTTGTAGCGCGGCCCGAGGATCGCGAAGAGACGCTCGACATACTGGTCTTGCTTGAGCTGCGCAGCCGCCTGACGACGGGCGTGCAGATCGCCGCGCTTGGCCAGCGTGATCAGCTTTTCGATGATCGGGCGCAGTTCCTTGGCCTTGGGCAGGGTGGTCTTGATCTGCTCATGCTCGATGAGCGAGCCGCACATGTTCGCGAACATCGCCTTGCGGTGTTCGTGGGTGCGGTTAAGGCGGCGGTAGCCGGAGCCGTGGTTCATGGTATTCTCCTAAAACCTTGTTTTGCTTTGTCTGGCGGGACCTCAGTTTGGTCCCGCTCTCCTTGGGGCTTTCGCCCAGTCATTCCCCGCACGGGCGGGCATTTTCGCAAGGCGGGGTTTCCCCCGCCCCATGATCAGAATTGGTCTTCGAAGCGCTTGGCCAGGTCTTCGATGTTTTCCGGCGGCCAGTCTTCGACTTCCATGCCCAGGTGCAGGCCCATGCCCGACAGTACTTCCTTGATTTCGTTCAAGGACTTGCGGCCGAAGTTCGGGGTGCGCAGCATCTCGGCTTCGGTCTTCTGGATCAGATCGCCGATATAGACGATGTTGTCGTTCTTCAGGCAGTTGGCCGAACGGACCGACAGTTCCAGCTCATCGACTTTCTTCAGGAGGAGCGGGTTGAATTCCAGACCCGCATCCTCGACGCCCTTGCCGGCCGATTCCGGCTCTTCGAAGTTGACGAAGACGGCCAGTTGGTCCTGAAGGATGCGCGCAGCGTAGGCCACGGCGTCATCCGGGGTCAGCGAGCCGTCGGTTTCGACCTTCAGCGTCAGCTTGTCATAGTCCAGCACCTGGCCCTCACGGGTCGGCTGCACTTCGTAGGAGACCTTCTTGACCGGCGAGAAGATCGCGTCGATCGGAATGAGGCCAATCGGCGCATCTTCCGGACGGTTCTTGTCGGCAGCGACATAGCCCTTGCCGGTGTTGACGGTCAGTTCCATGAACACGTCGGCGCCATCGTCAAGGTGGCAGATCACATGTTCGCGGTTCAGGATCTCGATCCCCGAGGTTTCCGAGATGTCACCGGCGGTGACGACGCCCGGGCCCTTGGCGGAAATCGACAGGCGCTTCGGGCCCTCGACATCCATCTTCAGGCGCACGCCCTTGAGGTTCAGCACGATGTCGGTGACATCTTCGCGCACGCCAGCAACGCTGGAGAATTCGTGCAGGACATTGTCGATCTGCACCGAGGTGATGGCCGCGCCTTGCAGCGAGCCGAGCAGCACGCGACGCAGCGCGTTGCCGAGCGTCAGGCCGAAGCCCCGCTCCAGCGGTTCGGCGACGAGGGTCGCGGTCCGCTGCGCATCCGGGCCGGCTTTGACAGCCAGCTGTTGCGGTTTGATCAGTTCCAGCCAGTTCTTGTGGATCATGCTTTCGCCTCCATACTTGCCCTCTGCCCATGGTCCGATCGGCAGACGACGCCCGAGGATCTTTGAAACGACGAAATCGGGCCGCGCGCGAAGGCACGGCCCGACTTTATGGTGAATAGCTTAGACGCGGCGGCGCTTCGGCGGACGGCAGCCGTTGTGGGCCAGCGGTGTCACGTCGCGGATCGACGTGATGTTGAAGCCGACGGCGGCCAGAGCGCGCAGCGCCGATTCACGACCCGAACCCGGGCCCTGAACTTCGACTTCCAGCGTTTTCACGCCATGCTCTTGCGCCTTCTTGCCGGCATCCTCTGCAGCCATCTGGGCGGCATAGGGGGTCGACTTGCGCGAACCCTTGAAGCCCATCGTGCCGGCGGACGACCAGGAGATCGCGTTGCCCTGCACGTCGGAGATCAGGATCTTGGTGTTGTTGAAGGACGAGTTCACGTGAGCAACGCCAGCGGCGATGTTCTTGCGCTCTTTCTTCTTGGTACGGGCCGAAGCCTTGGTGGTATCGCGTGCCATATCTGTGCGCCCCTCTTATTTCTTCTTGCCGGCGATCGGCTTGGCCGGGCCCTTGCGGGTGCGCGCATTGGTGTGCGTGCGCTGGCCACGAACCGGCAGGCCCTTGCGGTGACGCAGGCCACGATAGCAGCCCAGGTCCATGAGGCGCTTGATGTTCATCGAGACTTCGCGGCGCAGGTCGCCTTCCACCGTGAAGTTGGCGTCGATGTATTCGCGGATCGCGAGCACTTCGGCGTCGGTCAGTTGGTTGACGCGGCGGGCGCGGTCGATCTTCAGGGCTTCGCAGATCAGCTCGGCATTATGGGCGCCAATGCCGGCGATGTACTGGAGCGAGATCGGAACCCGCTTCTGGGTGGGGATGTTAACGCCAGCAATACGTGCCACGCGTGATTTCCTTTTCGTTGCGGTTCCGTCTTGCCAGAACCTTTTTTCACAACCCGAGGCGCAGGGCCTCAGAAACGATAGCCCGCCGCGAAGTGATTCCGCAGCGGGACGCCGTGCAATATGGGCTTTTCAGACAGGCGTCAAGGGCCGCAAGGCCCATTTCGTCACTTGTCAAGAACTTTCGAAATGGCGGCGGCGACCTCGGGCATCGCGGCCATCCCGTCGACCGAGACGAGCTGCCCCTTGGCATAGTAATAGCCGAGGAGCGGCGAGGTTTTCTTGTAATATTCGCGCAACCGGTCCGAGAAGACCTGCGGGTTGTCGTCGGCGCGGACCGGCTGACCGGCGGCCTGGGATTCCTCGGCACGGCGGATGATCCGCTGCACCAGGGCACGGTCATCGACCGCAAGTTCGATGACCGCATCGAGCTTGAGGCCGCGCTTGACCAGAAGCTCGCCCAGGGCATCGGCCTGTTTCAGGGTGCGCGGGAAACCGTCGAAGATGAAGCCGCCGGCCGCACCCTGGGCCAGTTTCTCGTCGATCAGGCCGATGACGATCTCGTCCGTCACCAGGTGCCCCGCATCCATGACCGCAGCCACCTTCTTGCCCATCTCGGTGCCCGAGGTGCGGGCTTCGCGCAGCATGTCGCCGGTGGACAGCTGCACCATCTGCCGCTCGTCCACCAGACGCTTTGCCTGCGTGCCTTTGCCGGCACCGGGCGGGCCAAGAAGAATGATGTTGCTCATGGATCGGGTCCCTCCCTTTGGGTCTGCGTCATAACGCAACGCCGGAATGGCATATTTCCATTCCGGCGTCGCGGTGGCGAATTGCCTCAGCGCCGGGCCGGCGCCTTGGGGGTCGTGCTGCGCTTCCTGCCGCGCAGCTGCGACCGCTCAATCAAGCCTTCGTATTGATGTGCCAGCATATGAGACTGGATCTGGTTGATCGTGTCCATAGTGACCGACACCACAATCAGCACCGAAGTGCCGCCAAAATAGAAGGGGATCGAAAATTGCGTGCGCAAAATTTCCGGAAGGAAACAAACCGCCGCGAGATAGGCCGAACCGACCACGAGGATGCGGTTCACCACATAGTCGAGATAGTCCTGCGTCTTCTTGCCGGGACGGATACCGGGGATGAAGCCGTTCTGGTTCTTCAGGTTGTCGGCCACTTCATCGGTCTTGAAGGACACGCTGGCCGTGTAGAAATAGGCGAAGAAGACGATCATCGCGCCCTGGAACAGCAGGTAGAGCGGCTGGCCCGGCCCCATGAAGGCCAGAATGGTCGACATGATCGGGCTGGTCTGCGCCCCCGAGAAGGTCGCCAGCGTCGTCGGCAGCAGAAGAAGCGAGGAGGCGAAGATCGCCGGGATCACGCCCGCCGGGTTCACCTTGATCGGCAGGTGCGAGGAGCCGCCGTCATAGATCTTCATGCCGACCTGGCGGCGGGGATACTGGATGTGGATCTTGCGCAGCGCGCGCTCCATGAAGACCACGAAGGCGATGACCGCCACCACGAGGATCAGCGCGCCGACGATCACCCACCAGGGGAAGATGCCCGAACGGCCCTGGCTCAGGAACTGGGCCAGCGCACCGGGGATCTCGGCCACGATGCCGGTGAAAATGATGAGCGAGACGCCGTTGCCGATGCCGCGGGCGGTGATCTGCTCGCCCAGCCACATCAGGAACATGGTGCCGCCGACCAGGGTGATCACGCAGGCCACCTTGAAGAACAGGTCGGGGTTATGCGCCAGACCACCCGCCGCGATCGAGGCCGCGATGGCCCAGCCCTGGAAGGCCGCCAGGCCCACGGTGGCGTAACGGGTATACTGGTTGATCTTCTTGCGGCCCTGGTCGCCCTCTTTCTTCAGCTGTTCCAGCGAAGGGATCATCGAGGCCAGAAGCTGGATGATGATCGAGGACGAGATATAGGGCATGACGCCAAGGGCAAAGATCCCCATGCGCTTCAGGGCGCCGCCGGTGAACAGCGACAGCATGCCGCCAAGGCCCTGCCCCTGCCCGTCCATGAAATTCTTCAGCGCCGTCCCGTCGATGCCGGGCACCGGGATATAGGTGCCAAGGCGGTAGACAATGAGCACGAGGATCGTGAACAGGATGCGTTGGCGCAGGTCGGTTGCCTTGCCCAATGCGCCCCAGCTCAGGTTCGCCGCCATTTGCTCTGCTGCGGATGCCATGGTCGGACTTTCTCCGTTCAGTTCTGTGAAAACGCCGCCGATCCGGGGTTCTCCGGTCGGCGGCGCGGGAAAACACGGAAGATGTAAGCGGTCCTTGAACCGCTCACAATCCCTTATTCGGCGGTTTGCGCCGCAGCAACGGTCAAGGTGCCACCCGCAGCGGTCACAGCTTCGACAGCAGAGGCCGAAGCGCCGGTCACGACCAGCGTGACCTTCGAGGTGATGGCGCCCTTGGCCAGAACGCGGATGCCGTCATGCTTGGACTTGGTCAGGCCAGCGGCGACCAGAACGTCTTCGGTGATCGGCTGCGAGGCGTCCAGCTTGCCCAGGCCGATGAACTTCTCGATCAGGCCCAGGTTGACGACGGCGAATTCTTTCTGGTTCGGCTTGTTGAAGCCACGCTTCGGCAGGCGCCGGTACAGCGGCATCTGACCGCCTTCGTAGCCGCCCAGAGCGACGCCCGAACGCGAGGTCTGACCCTTGATACCACGGCCAGCGGTCTTGCCCTTGCCCGAACCGGGACCACGGGCCACACGCTTTTGCTTTTTGGCAGCGCCGGCGTTGTCGGCGAGTTCATGAAGTTTCATGTCGCAATCTCCTATGCCGGAAGGCCCCCACCTGCGACGGACAGGAGCAACGCGGCGTTTCTTGTTGATTCTCGTGACCCCGAGGGCCACCGGGGGCGTATAAGGCCGCAGAGGACTTGCCGCAAGCCCAAGCTTTGCAGGGCTTCAGCCCCGGGCTTCGGCCCTGTCACTCCCCCAGGTCGCATCCTGCATCTCGCGGATGCGGCTGGCGGTGCGGGCAAATTCGAAGGACCCGGCCCCTTCGATGTAAAGCCGCTCGGGGATATCGGCGGCCGAACAGATCAGCCGGACATGCGCCTCGTAGATCGCGTCGATGAGGGTCACGAAGCGCTTGGCCTCGTTGTAGTTCGAGGCGGAAAGCTGCGGGATATCCTCGAGGATCAGCACCCGGATCGCGCCCGCGATGGCAAGGTAATCGGCAGCCCCGAGCGGGCGGGCGCAAAGCTCCCAGAAACTGGCGCGGGCGACGCCATTGGCAAAGCGCGGCAGTTCGACCTGCCTGCCGTTGACCATCAGATGCAGGGCGCCGATCTGCGCCCCCGCCGTCATGTCCCGCCAGATCGCATCGATCGCCGGGCCGGATTTGCCGGCCGGATAGAAATAGACCTGCGCGCCGGCCAGACGGTGCTGACGGTAATCTTCGGGGCTTTCCAGCTCCACCACCTCCAGCCGCGCGCGCATCAGGTCGATGAAAGGCAGGAAAACCTCGCGGTTGAGGCCGTTCTTGTACAGATCCTCCGGCGGGCGGTTGGAGGTGGTGACGATGACCACGCCCCCCGCCAGCAGCTTTTCGAAAAGCCGCCCGACCAGCATGGCATCGGTGATGTCGGTGATCTGCATCTCGTCAAAGGCGAGAAGGCGCAGATCCTCGACGATGCTGGCGGCGAAGGGGGCGAGCGGGTCTTCGAGCCCTTTTTGCCGGGCAAGGTGGATCGCGTGATGCGCCTCCTGCATGAAGGCGTGGAAATGCACCCGGCGCTTGGCGGTGATCGCGGTGGCCTCGGTGAAGAGGTCCATCAGCATCGACTTGCCACGCCCGACCCCGCCCCAGAGGTACAGACCCTTGGGCGGCACCGGCGCCTTGGCGAAAAGGCTCGCGATCAGACCGGTGCGGCGGGTGGCATGGGTTTCCAGCCACAGGCGCAGGGGTTCCAGCTGTTCCGCGATCGCCATCTGCTGCGCATCGGGCTTCAAGGCGCCTTCGGCGACGCGGCGGGTCAGGATTTCGGGCAGGGTCTCACGCATGGCGCTGCTTAACAAAGCGGGGGCCAGGCTTCCAGTGCCTAAGCAGGCGCAGCAAAAAGGCGGACCTTGCGGCCCGCCTTATGGAAGATGGGCAGATTGCCCATCCTACCGGAGAGGTCAGAGCTTTTCGATCAGCTCGGGGACGGCGGTGAAGAGGTCGGCGACGAGGCCGTAGTCGGCAACCTGGAAGATCGGGGCTTCGTCGTCCTTGTTGATGGCGACGATGACCTTGCTGTCCTTCATGCCGGCGAGGTGCTGGATGGCGCCCGAGATGCCGACCGCGACATAGAGGTTCGGCGCCACGACTTTGCCGGTCTGGCCGACCTGCCAGTCGTTCGGGGCATAGCCCGAGTCCACGGCGGCCCGGCTGGCGCCGACGGCGCCGTTCAGCTTGTCGGCCAGCTTCTCGATCAGATCGAAGCTTTCCTTCGAACCGACGCCACGGCCACCCGAGACGACGATCCCGGCCGAGGTCAGCTCGGGCCGGTCGGAGGTCGCCACACGGTCCTCGACCCAGGCCGAAAGTGCCGAGGCACCGGGGCCGCCGATCTTCTCGACCGGGGCGGCATTGCCGGCGCCGACGGCGGTGAAGCCTGCGGTGCGCACCGTGAAGACCTTGGTCGCATCCGAGGATTTCACCGTCTGCATCGCGTTGCCGGCATAGATCGGGCGCTCGAAGGTCTCGGCGTCGATCACGGCGGTCACATCCGAGAGCACCATCACGTCGAGAAGTGCTGCCACGCGCGGCAGGATGTTCTTGTTGGCGGCCGTCGAGGCCCCACAGATATGGCTGTAGGACCCCGCAAGCCCTACCACCAGCGCCGCGGTCGCCTCGGCCATGGCATGGCAATAGGCGTGGTCATCGGCGAAGAGGACCTTGGCGACGCCTTGCAGCGTGGCCGCCTCGGCCGCCGCGGCATCGCCGCCCGTGCCTGCGACCAGCACATGGACCTCGCCCAGGGTGCTCACGGCCGCCAGAGTCTTGGCCACGGCATCGGTCGCCAAATGGCCGTCATTCACATCGGCAATCAGAAGAACGGCCATCAGAGCACCCCCGCTTCGTCTTTGAGTTTGGCGATCAGCTCGTCCACCGAGCCGACCTTGACGCCGGCCTTGCGGCCCGCCGGTTCGACGGTCTTCAGCACGGTCAGACGCGGCGCGATGTCGACGCCGAAATCCGCCGGGGTCTTGATCGCCAGCGGCTTGGCCTTGGCCTTCATGATGTTGGGCAGGCTGGCATAGCGCGGCTCGTTGAGGCGCAAATCGACGGTCAGCACGGCCGGCAGGGTGACGGCGATGGTCTGCAACCCGCCGTCCACTTCGCGGGTCACGGTGGCCTTGCCATCGGCGATGCTGAGTTCCGAGATGAAGGTGCCCTGCGCCCAGCCCAGAAGCGCCGAGAGCATCTGGCCGGTCGCATTCATATCATTATCAATGGCTTGCTTGCCGCAAAGCACCAGACCCGGCGCCTCTGCCGCCACGACCGCCGCCAAGAGCTTCGCCACGGCGAGGGGTTCGATATCGGTCTGCACGTCAGCCGTGGCCTCGATCAGGATCGCGCGGTCGGCGCCCATGGCGAGAGCGGTCCGCAAGGTCTCCTGCGCCTGTTTCACGCCGATCGAGACGACGATGACCTCGGTCGCAATCCCCTTCTCCTTCAGACGGATCGCCTCTTCCACCGCGATCTCGTCGAAGGGGTTCATCGACATCTTCACATTCGCCAGATCGACACCGGACCCGTCCGCACGCACGCGAACCTTCACGTTGTAGTCGATCACACGTTTGACAGGCACCAGTACCTTCATCGCGCAAATCTCCATTGGGGGGCCAAAAGGCCGCGGCAAACTCTCGATCGGGTGTTTAAACCGTCTTGCTGCGCTGCAACAGGCCAAAATCGACAGGGTTTGTCGCCGGGACGCCACGAAATTGTCCGCAGGGCCGCGCGGCCTGCGGTCAGCCTTAACCGGGTCTTACGAATCAGCGGGCTAATCTGGGGTGCGCGACCGAAGCTTGGCCGGCTCCGGGCGCGCCACAGACCATCAGACCACCGGAATGGAGGTGAAAGAGCATTTGCGATGTCCCATTGATCGGTCCGGCCGGGTCAACCCCGCGTAAGCCCCGGAACCCAAAGCACATCTGCACCGCCATTGGCGACCCTTGCGGCGACAAAGAACCAGTCGGACAGCCGGTTGAGGTATTTGACGGCCTCGGGATTGACCGGCTCGTGGGCGGCGAGTTCGACGGTCAGCCTTTCGGCGCGCCGGCAGGTGGTGCGACACAGGTGCAATTGAGCGGCAAGGGGCGAACCGCCGGGCAGGATGAAGCTGCGCAAGGGCTCGAGCCCGGCGTTCATCGCGTCGATCTCGGCCTCCAGCCTGTCGGTCTGGGCGGCAATCATGCGCAGGCGTGGGTAGGGCGCGGTCGCATCGCCCTCAAGATCCGGGGTGCAAAGATCGGCGCCCAGATCGAAAAGGTCGTTCGAGATGCGGGCCAGCGGCTCCTCCATGCCATGCAGTCGGGCAATGCCCACGGTGGCATTGGTTTCATCCACCGTGCCATAGGCCGTCACGCGCAGGTCATATTTCGCAACCCGCGCGCCATTGCCCAGCGCGGTCTGGCCGGCGTCGCCGGTACGGGTGTAGATCTTCGACAGGACGACCATCAGGGCGCACCGACATGCGACTTGGCCCAGGCGAAGATCACGATGGCCACCACGGCCAGACCCTGGGCCGCGATCCGCAACTGCATGAGTTTGTTGGCGTATTTTCGGTTGAACTCGCCCCCCTTGGCGAAGGTGCCGATGCCGATCAGCAGGATGACCAGCACGACAAGGCAAAGCGCCGTGGCAAAGAGGAAGAGCGGATCGTGCAGCAGCATGGGCAGATTTCCTTCGGTTGCCCCGAACATAGGGCGGAACGCGGAAAAAGCGAAGCCCCGCGCAAGGTCGCAGGGCTTCGCGGGCAAAGGGGCCGCGGGATCAGGCGGCCTCGACCGCCAGCGCCGCCTTGTCCAGGAGGGTCAGCGCCGTGGCGATATCAGCATCGGCGATGTTGAGCGCGGGCAGAAGCCGGATCACATTATCCGCCGCGGGGACGGTCAGAACGCCCTGGGCATAGCCCGCCTTGACGATATCGGTGTTGGTCGCCACGCATTTCAGGCCCAGGATCAGCCCCTCGCCGCGCACCGCCTCGAACACCTTGGGATGCGAGGCGACGAGGCTTTCCAGACCCTGCCGGAAAAGGGCCGCCTTGCGGCTGACCTCGGCCAGGAAGGCCTCGTCCGAGACGATCTCCATCACCTTGGCGCCCACGGCACAGGCCAGGGGGTTGCCGCCATAGGTCGAGCCGTGGCTGCCCGCGACCATGCCGCGCGCGGCATCCTCGGTCGCCAGCACCGCGCCAAGCGGGAAGCCGCCGCCGATGCCCTTGGCCACCATCATGATATCGGGCGCAATCCCCGACCATTCATGGGCAAAAAGCTTGCCCGAACGGCCCATGCCACATTGCACCTCGTCGAAGATCAGCAGCGTGCCGGTCGCATCGCAAAGATCGCGCAGGCCTTTGAGGCATTGGTCAGGAACGGTGCGGATGCCGCCCTCGCCCTGCACCGGCTCGATCATCACGGCGCAGGTCTGGTCGGTGATCGCCGCCCGGATCGCATCGTGATCGCCCCATTTCAGCTGGCGGAAGCCCGGCATCAGCGGGCCGAAGCCCTTGACCATCTTCTCCGACCCCGCAGCCGCGATGGCCCCGGTGGAGCGGCCATGGAAGGCGCCCTCGAAGGCCAGAATCTCGACCCGCTCGGGCTGGCCCTTCTCGTAATGGTATTTGCGCGCCATCTTGATGGCCAGTTCGGCCGCCTCGGTGCCGGAATTGGTGAAGAACACCGTATCGGCGAAGGTCTTGGCCACCAGTGCCTCGGCCAGTTTTTCCTGTTCGGGAATCCGGTAGAGGTTGGAGACATGCCAGAGCTTGCCCGCCTGTTCGGTCAGGGCCGCGACCAGCGCCGGATTGGCATGGCCCAGCGCATTCACGGCAATGCCCGCACCGAGGTCGAGGTATCGCGTGCCATCCTCGGCGGTCAGCCAGGAGCCTTCGCCTTTGACGAAGGCCATGGGCGCGCGGTTATAGGTCGGCAGAACGGGGGTGATCATGGGTCAGCTCCTGTGAGAATAGCCCAAGTTGGGTGCCAAAGGCAGGCGGCGGGGTCTGGTCGGGGAATGTGGCACCGGAACATGGACGGGCCACGACTGATCGGGCGCTTACGCGGTCAGGCGTCGGCGTCGGGGCAGCTGAAAAGGGATGCAGCGCATGATCATGGGCGCGGTGATAAAAGACCGGGGCCTGCCTGTAAAGCGGCAATTGGCCCGGGGCCGCGCGCTTGCGCGGGGGGGAAGTCCTGCTACTCTGGTCCCGGAGCGCAGAGGGAGGGTCTCGTGCCGGAAGAGACCTTGATGGCGGGCAAGACGGTGCTTTTGTCCAGCTTTCGCAACGAAGCCCCCTTTGTTCTGGAGTTCGTCGCGCATCACAAGGTGCTGGGCTTTGACGAGATCATCATCGCCTCGAACGACTGCACCGACGGTACAGCGGAAATCCTGTCGGCGCTGGATGCGATGGGGGTGATTCGTCACCTGCCCTGCAAACCGCCGCCCAAGGTGACCGCGCAGCACCATGCCTATGCGCAGATCCGCCGCCGTTTCGGCGTGAATGCTGCTGCCTGGCTGATGATCCTCGACGCGGATGAGCTTTTGAACATCCATGTCGGGCGCGGCCGCGTGGCGGATCTGATCGCGGCGCAAGGGGGGGAGCCCGATCTGATCCTGATCAACTGGGCGATTTTCGGCGCGGGCGGGCATGAAGTCTGGGCCGACGAGCCTTCGTCCCGGCGGTTCACCCGACGGCTGCGCACCCTGAGCGGGGTGGGCCTGGTCAAGAGCCTGTTTCGCAGGCCCGGGGCATGGAAGGCCTTCAGCAACCACCATCCCTATGGCCACGAGGAAGGCCCGCCCCTAAGGGTGGCATTCGCCGGGGGGCTTTGGACGGAAGAGATGCCGGCCGCGAGCGTGGAATTCGGCACGCTGCGCAATGTCAAACCCCGGCTCGGCAGCTTCCGTCTGGCGCAGGTCAATCATTACATCACCCGCACCGTGGATTCCTTTGCGCTGCGGCGCGACAGGGGGCGCGGCGCCGCGCCCACGGGCAAGGCGAATGACCGCCACACCGAGGAGTATTTCCGCCGCATGTCCTCCGGCGATTTCGAGGATGACACGATCCTGCGCTATGACGCCGAGGTTGCGTCCCTGATGGCAGAGTACCGGAAAAACCCGCAGCTGGATGCGGCATTGCAGGCGGGATTGCGCCTTTATCAGGCCGAAATTGACCGCTATTGGCGGGAACAGCGCGGGGGCTGACCGCCTTGCCGCGAGCGATCTAGCAGACTAAGATACGGAAACCAAAGAGGATCTGACGCATGGGGAAACAAGCACTGCGGATGGAAAGCCTGCTGTCTGCCCGCGCCTTTCCGATCCGCTATCTGGTGATCCCGAAATGCGGCTGCACCTTCATCAAGAACCTGCTCTGGCGGCTGGACCATGGCGAGAATTACGCCAACCCGCCGCGCATCCATGAGAAGACCCGCGATTTTGCCCGCGCCGCCGACTTCGACCTCAGCCTCGAAGCCGTTAGGGCCGAGGATTACAGCTTTGTCATCCTGCGCGACCCGGTGGACCGCTTCCTCTCGCTTTACTCCGACAAGGTGGTTGGTGAGGGCTATCGCAAATTCGTGCCCCTGCGCAGCACCCTGCGCGACCATCACGGGCTGCATGTGGAGCCGCGGACCCCCGAGGATCACCGCCGCAACTGCCACATCCTGATCGACTGGATCGAGGAGAACCTCTCGCAGGGCAACGAGATCGGCCGCAACCCGCATTGGACGCCGCAGCATTACCGGATGGACACGATCCGCGGGTTCGACATGAAGGTGCTGATGCTCAACGGTCTGGATGCCAACCTGGCCCTGCTTCTGGGCGAGGTTGTCCCCGAAATCGGCCAGATCCTCGGCCAGTTGGAGCGTTACGCCAGCAACTCGAAAGAGTTGAAAAATCAAGTGGTTGATGAGGGCCTGCGCGACCGCATCCTGCAGGTCTACCGCAAGGACCACGAGAATTTCGCCCAGTTGCGCGCGGCCTGGTCACAGATCACACCCAGGACGGCGAAAGAGATCCCCCGCGCCTCGGCGATCTTTGTTTAGATCGCTTTTTTGGCGTAATTTCCAAAACTTGCCGTGAAGTGTCTCCGGCGAGACCGCTTCTAATTAGCGGTCTGTAAAGGCCCGCCGCTTACCCTTTCAGCCGGGTGAACTGGTGGGAGAGCGACATGTTGGGTCTGCTTTTGATGGCAGGTCTTGGCTTTGCGGCCACGGCCCTGATGGAACATATCGACGATCAGCCGAAAGACGATGCTGCGGAGGAGGGGGACCACCACGCCGACTCGGCCGACGAACATGACGCAGTGGCGCCGCACGGCTCCTTGCTGGATGAGCCGGACAGTCACGCGGAACCCCAGCAGGACGCAACGCATGAGGCAACCGGCCAGAACGAAGCGGCGGGGCACAGCGCCCCCTCTGGCCACGGCACGCGCGACGACTGGTTTGCCGGGCCCGCGCATCATGCCAGCCCGCCGCAGGGCGACTCATCCTTGACCGAGACAAACCCGGCGCCGGATCATCACGGTTCCACCCACGGCGGCGCGCATCACGGCGGCCACCATGAGGGCGGGCACAAGGCATCGCATCACACCGAACCCGCTAGACCGCATCATTCAGGGACGGAAAGCCACGCAGGCGGACACGATCGGCACGATGACCACCACAAGACCGACCACAAGGGGGACGATCACCCCGGCAAGCACGAGACCTCCGACCCCAAGACCGCCGATCAGACGACCGAACACCACACCGCTGACCACCGTGACACCGCGGCGACGGCACCCGCCTCCTCCGGCACCGCAGCGGAGGCTGCGGCCAAGGCGCCGACTGCCGCGACCACCGGCAAGGTTTTCGGCAGCGAGGCCAACGACACCCTGCACGGGTCAGACCACAGCGACCTGATGGAGGGCAATGGCGGCGACGACAAGCTGACCGGTCATGCCGGCAATGACCATCTTGTCAGCTTTGACGCGGGCCATGACACGATCAGCGGCAACCGCGGCGATGACAGCCTGCATGGCTATACCGTGCAGCACGAACCCGGCAACTTCTCTTTCGTGGTCGAGGATCATCAGGCCGACCATCTTTATGGCGGGCTGGGCAAGGACACGCTGTTCCTCGGCAGCGACGATGTCGGCAGCGGCGGCAAGGGCGCCGATGCCTTCCACGTCAGCTGGGATGTCGAACATGGCCATCCCGCCGAGATCACCGATTACGACCCGGCGCAGGACAAGCTTTACATCGACTACACAACCCACCACGCGAACGAGGGGATGACCCATATCAAGGCGGCAGAGACCACGGTGACGACCGAGCCGATGAAGGACGGCTCGGGCACCTCGATCTTCGTCAACGGCCATGCGATTGCCCATGTTCTGGGGGCGACCAACCTGCAAGCCTCTGATATCGCGCTCATTCGCGGATAGGCGTGCCCGGCCCGGCTGTTACTGGCCGATCGGCTTGATCCGGCCCTCGACCGTGGGCTTCACCGTGCCGGCCTTTTCGACATAGGCCATCACGTCGCTGGCAACCAATGCCCCGGCGCCGGTGTCATTGATCATCTTGCCACCGCCCAGAGCAGTGTAACCATCGCCACCGCCTAGGATATAATCGTTGACCGCGACCTTGTAGAGCTTGTCCGGCTCCAGCGCCGCCCCGGCGATCTTGACCTCGGTGATGCGCTTGCCGGGTTCGGCCGAAGGGTCATAGACCACGGTCATGCCCGAGATCTGCGGGAAGCGGCCGGCGCCCTTTTCCACCTGGCTCACACCATTTTCCAGCGCGGCGAGCAACTGGCTGCCGGGAATCTCGGTCAGGACGGTGACATTGCCGAAGGGCAGTTCGGTCAGGATGTCGCGCCGGGTCAGGGTGGCGCCGGCATCATAGGTGCGGTCGGCGCGGATGCCGCCGCCGTTCATGATCGCCACATCGGCCCCCGTCGCGGCCTTCATCGCATCGGCGATCAGATCGCCCATCGTCGATTCCTCGGCCCGCACCACGTTGCGCCGGCTGTCGAGCGCGGTTTCGGTCTTGCCGATCGCCACGTTCAGCTGATCGTCGAGGCCCTTCTGGTACTCATCCACCTTGGCCTGGGTTTCCGGATCAGGGGTCACGGTGGCGGTGTCGATGAAGCGGAAGGTCGGGGTCCATTTGACGGTGCGCTTGCCGTCCTTTTCCTTCACGTCGACCATCAGATCGACGGGCGACAGCTGGCGCGCATCCAGCGAGGTTTCGACATAGGCGGTGATCCCGTCGTAATAGGTCGCGTAATTGTGGTCATCGCCGGACAGGATCACGTCGAAGGCCTTGGAATGAATGAGTTTCAGGTCGTTATAGATATCGGTCTGCACCACGCCCACCACCAGATCGGCGCCATCGGCCCGGGCCTTCTTCGCCGCGGCGATGCCGGTTTCGACGGTGTCGGAGAAGACCAGATCGCCGGTATTGGCGACCTCGGGCGACGAATCCTGCGCCACCGGGATCAGCGCGATCTTCAGCCCGGCCACCTCCTTGACCATGACGCCGCCCAGACCCTCGATCGCCGAGCCGTCCTTGTTGGCAATGTTGATCGCAGCCCAGGGATATTTCGACGCCTTCATCTTCTCGGCGAAATTGGCGGGGCCGAAGTCGTATTCGTGGTTACCCGGCACGGCGAGGTCGAAGGGCACCATATTGGTCAGCTCGATCGTGTTCTGCCCCTTGTCAAAGCCCGAGAGCAGCGAGGGCGACAGCATGTCGCCGTCAAACAGATACAAAGTGTTCGGATTGGCCGCGCGTTCCGCCTTGGCCACCGCGTTCAGCCGGGCAAAGCCGCCCTGCTTGCCATCGCCGGCAAAGTTGTAGATGTCGCCGACGCCCAGCAGGGTGATCTTGACCGGCTCTGCCAGTGCCGAGGTGGCAAGCAGCGCGGAAATCGCGCCCGGGACAAGGAATTTTGAAAAGCCCATACGACATCTCCCCATAAGGTTGTGCGGGTACTTTGCGCCTGACGGGTTGAGTCTGTCAAAGGCGGCCCGCTGAAGCTGCGCCATTTCGGCGACAAGCCGATGACGGGGCTGCGGCTTTCGCCTTTGGTTGACCAAAACCCCGGCTTGAGGCATCACGCTTGGATCAGTTTCAGGAGAACGCGATGATCGGCGCCATCATCGATCAGCGGGACAAGGCCAGGCGCGCGGGCATCATCCGCGCCCGCAAGATTGCGCCAGGAGGGTTAGAATGTTGATCTATAAAGTTTTCCGCCGCAGCGAATGGGTGGCCTTCCGGGATTCTGGCGCGACCCATGGCGCGCCGGTCGATCTGAAGGACGGCTATATCCACTTCTCCACCGCCGCCCAGGTGGCCGAGACGGTCGCCAAGCATTTTGCCGGCGAAAGCGATCTGGTGCTTCTGGCGCTGGACAGCGACAACCTCGGACCCGAACTGAAATGGGAGCCGTCGCGCGGCGGGGCGCTCTTCCCGCATCTTTACCGGGCGCTGATCCTGGCGGATGTGATCTGGGACAAGAGCCTGCCCTTGGGCGCGACCGGGCATATCTTCCCCGAGGGCGTGTTTTGAAGCCGGTCGAGGCTTTGGGCCTGGCCCTGCTGCACAAGGTCGATCCGGAGGCCGCGCATGGGCTTTCTTTGTCCGCGCTGCGGATGGGTCTGGCGCCCCTGCCCGGCCCGGTAAGCGGTGCGCGTCTGGCGACCGATCTGGCCGGGATGGCGCTGTTGAACCCGGTGGGTCTGGCCGCAGGCTATGACAAGAACGCCGTGGCGCTGGCGGCGCTGAGCCGCGCCGGGTTCGGCTTTATCGAGGTCGGCGCCGCAACCCCCCTGCCCCAGCCCGGCAACCCCAAGCCGCGCCTGTTTCGCCTGACCGAGGACCGCGCCGCGATCAACCGCTTTGGCTTCAACAACGAGGGGGCCGAGGTCATCGCCGCCCGCCTCGCCGCCCGCAAGCGCGGTCCGGTGCCGGTGGGTCTGAACCTCGGCGCCAACAAGACCTCGACCGACCGGGCCGCCGATTTCGCCAAGGTTCTGGCGCTTTGCGGCCCGCATGCCGATTTTGCGACGGTCAATGTCTCCTCCCCCAACACCGAAAAGCTGCGCGATCTGCAGGGGCCGGCGGCCTTGGCGGCGCTGCTCGCCGGGGTGATGGAGGTGCGCGCCAGCCTGCCCCGCCCGATCCCGATCTTTCTGAAGATCGCGCCCGATCTGACGCCCGACGATCTGGCGGCGCTGGCCGAAGTGGCGCTGGCCTCGGGCCTCTCAGGCATCATCGCCACCAATACGACACTGTCGCGCGAGGGGCTGACATCGCCCCACAAGGGCGAGGCGGGCGGTCTGTCCGGCGCGCCTTTGTTTGAAAAATCCACCCGCATCCTCGCGCAACTGTCGCAGCTGACCGGGGGGAAGATCCCGCTGATCGGCGTTGGCGGCATTGCGACGCCGGAACAGGCCTATGCCAAGATCTGCGCCGGGGCCTCGGCGGTGCAGATCTATACCGCGATGGTCTATCAGGGCCTGTCGCTGGCCGCAGATCTGGCGCGCGGGTTGGACCGGCTTCTGGAACGCGACGGCCATGCCTCGGTTGCAGCGGCGGTGGGCAGCCGGACCGGCGACTGGCTTTAGGGGGAACCGACGCCCAGCTCCGACGTTTACCTGCGGTAAATCAAGAGGATAAAGCCATGCGCAAGATCATCACCACCTGCCTTCTGGCCGTGCTGGCGGGTCAGGCTGCGGCGCAGACCAACCCGCCGGTCTATTCCGACAACCGCTCTTCACCGGCCGATGTGGTCAGCTCGCTTTATAACGCGATCAACCGGCATGAATATCTGCGCGGGTGGAGCTATTTCCGCCCCGAATCCGCCCCCGACTACCAGGGCTTCGCGGCGGGTTACGCGGATACCGATCATGTCGAGCTTCGCCTTGGCAAGGTTGCCTCGGACGGGGCGGCAGGCTCGATCCATTCGCAGGTGCCGGTTGCCCTGCGCGCCACCGCCACCAATGGCAAGACCACGGTGTTCGAGGGCTGCTACCTCGTGACGCAAGTCCAGCCCGCTGTTCAGGAAACCCCGCCCTTCCGCCCGATCATGATCGACTCCGGCCATCTGCAGAAGTCGACCCGCAGCTTTGCCCAGGCAATGGGCAGCTGCAACTAGGCTTCAGAAGGCCTTGAAGGTCATCGTCGTCAGGGTGCGCACGATATCGGGGATGTCGAACAGCCGTTCGGAGAGATAATGGCCGACATCGGCCTCGTCGGGGATATAGACCTTGGCGATCAGGTCATATTCGCCGCTGGTCGAATAAAGCTCGCTGACGACCTCGCGGTCATAGATGGCATCGGCGACGGCATAGGTCTTGCCGGGGGTGCAACGGAACTGGACGAAGACGCAGATCATGGTGTTCTCCTGACTGCGGCCAGCCTAGCCGACCCTCTGTTCCTCTTCCAGCCCCTGCAGCGTCAGGGGCGCCGGCCGCACCACGATGTCCGCAACCCCGAGCGGCGCCTTGGGCAGGGCGAGGCGGTTCCTCACCACCCAATGCAGGCGCTTTTCGGCGCGGGTGATCGCGACATAGGCGAGGCGCTTCCACAAGGGCATGCCCGCCTCGCTGCGCCCGGCCTGAGAGGCGGCCCAGAGGTCGGGGGCGAAGACCTGCACATCCTCCCACTGGCTGCCCTGCGCCTTGTGGATCGTCACCGCCGCCCCATGCAGGAAGGCGGCGCCCATTGTGGCGGCCGAGGGGATGAAGGGCTCTTCCTCATCCGGCTTTTCGATCTTGATGATGCAGGCGGCCGAGACCTGCGGGTCTTCAGCGCCGACGACATGCAGCTTGGCGAAACCATCCTTCTTGCCCGGCCCAAGGTAGATGACCTGCGCGCCCTTGATCAGGCCGCGCGCCTCGAGGTCGATCCGCTTCTTGCGGTGTTTCAGCGGCAGTTCGATCCCGTCGCAGATCAGCGGCTCACCCGGCAAGAGCGCGTCTTCCGGCGCGCCATGGGCGTTGCGGAAGGCCTGGATCAACTTGATCCGCGTCACATTGCGCCAGACCAGCACCGGAGAACGCGCCATCAGGTCGCTGGAGACGCGTTCGGACCATTGCACCCGCTCGTCCCTTCGGGCGGCCTGCTGGACCATCTGCTCGAAATCCTCGAAGCGCAGACTGTCATCGCCAAGCGCATGGGCAAGGTCGAGGATCGGGTTGTCCTGCGCCTGACGGTGAATCCGGCTGAGCACCATCTTGCGCGTCTCGCCCAGCTTGTCGAAGACCATCTCGCCCGATTGGCCGACCGGGGCCAGCTGCGCCGGGTCGCCGAACAGGACCAGCGTCGGAAAGATCTCGCGCAGATCGTCAAGCTGGCGGGCATCCAGCATCGAGCTTTCATCGACAAAGCCCACGTCCAAGGGCTCTTCCCGCCGCTTCCAGCCCTTGATGAAGTCGCTGCCGCGCAGACCCGCTGCCGCCAGGGCGCCGGGGATGGAGGGCACCTGTTGATAGAAGGCATGGGCGCGGTCGAGCGCAAGTTCGGTCAGGCCTTCGACCTTCGGCCGCGGCGCCTGACCGGCCAGCCATTCGGCGATGAGTTCATATTGCGGGTCATAGACCGGGGTATAAAGGATGCGGTGGATCGTGGTGGCCGGCACGCCGCGCAGACGCAGGACCGAGGCCGCCTTGTTGGTCGGCGCCAGAACCGCCAGCGTCCGGCGATCCTTGCGCCGCCGCCCCTCGTAGTCGCCCGAGACGATGTCCATCCCCGCCTCGCGCAAGGCGCGGTAGAGGCTGGCCAGCAGCATGGTCTTGCCCGACCCCGCCTTGCCCAGAATGGCCAGAACCGAGCCCTTGCCCTCGGCCTGCGGGGTCAGAACCCCTTCGGCAAGGTCCACCCCCATGGCCAGAAGGTCGGCTGCGACGCGATCATAGGCCTCGGCCTGATCGTCAGAGAAGGTGAGAGCGGGAACCTGCGACATGCACCAACCTTAGGCCAGTGCGCCGTCCTGTGCCATAGCTCTGGTGTGGAAGACCCGGATTACCTGCTAATGGGTAGATCCGCTGCGGCGCGGGGGCACCTTCGGTGGCGCACCTTTCTGCGCTGCCACCTCCTCTTCCGCAACTTTCATCGCCTCATCGGCCTTGGCGGCAAGTCCGTGCATGCCATTCGCCTGGGCGAAAGACCTCAGATCCGACAACACATCAAAAATCCAATCGTAACTCATCGACGCTCCGAGGAAAGATGGCATTCAAAACAAATGCCATCTTCATGCTATCCTCCCGCGCCGACCGCAATAACCCATTGATCGCGCAACAGATTGTTCTTGGTTTGTATACGTCTACGGGGCCCGGCTGGCCTCCAGCGTATCCTCGAACGTCCGCAGGCCGGTACGGGGGGCCTGCACCAACACGGCCATGTTACCCGGTTTGTGGACGTTTTTAAGCATCTTCATATGGGCGGCGGGGATTTCCGCCCAGCTGAACACTTCCGACAGGCAAGGGTCAAGCCTGCGCTCGATCATCAGCTGGTTTGCGGCGCTGGCCTGCTTGAGATTGGCGAAGTGGCTGCCCTGCACGCGCTTCTGGTGCATCCAGAGATAGCGGGCGTCCAGCGTCAGGTTATAGCCGGTCGTGCCTGCGCAGATCACCACCATGCCGCCGCGCTTGACCACGAAGACCGAGACGGGGAAGGTCGCCTCGCCCGGGTGTTCGAAGACCAGGTCGACGTTGTTGCCCTTGCCGGTGATGTCCCAGATCGCCTTGCCGAATTTGCGGACCTCGTTGAACCACTCCTTGTATTCCGGCGTGTTCACCTTGGGCATCTGGCCCCAGCATTTGAAGTCCTTGCGGTTGATGACGCCCTTGGCGCCCAACCCCATCACAAAGTCGCGCTTGTCCTCTTCCGAGATCACGCCGATCGCATTGCCGCCCGCCGTGTTGATCAGCTGCACCGCGTAAGAGCCAAGCCCCCCGGAGGCGCCCCAGACCAGCACATTCTGCCCGGGCCGCAGCTCATGCGGCTTGTGGCCGAAGAGCATCCGGTAGGCGGTGGCGAGGGTCAGGGTGTAGCAGGCGCTTTCCTCCCAGGTCTGGTGGGCCGGGCGGCGCATCAGCTGTTGCGCCTGCACCCGGGTGAACTGCGCGAAGGAACCGTCGGGGGTTTCATAGCCCCAGATCCGCTGGCTGGGCGAGAACATCGGGTCGCCGCCGTTGCATTCCTCGTCGTCGCCGTCGTCCTGGTTGCAGTGGATCACCACCTCGTCGCCGACCTTCCAGCGTTTGACCTTCTCGCCCACCTTCCAGACGATGCCGGCGGCATCCGACCCTGCGATGTGGAAGGGCGCGTTATGGCCGTCAAAGGGGCTGATCGGGGTGCCGAGCGCCGCCCAGACGCCGTTGTAGTTCACGCCCGCCGCCATCACCATCACCAGCACCTCATGCGCATCGATGGTGGGGGTATCGACGACCTCGACCAGCATGGCCTTGTCCGGTTCGCCATGCCGCTCGCGACGGATCGCCCAGGCGTACATCTGCGCCGGCACATGGCCCAGGGGCGGCAACTCGCCCAGAGCATAAAGGTCTTTCACCGGCGCGTCATAGGCCAGCGGGTTTTGCGTATCGAGTGCCATCGGGGCCTCCCAGAGACATGCCGCACCGCAGAATCACGGGGCGGGACGTCTCTGGGATATAAAGTTGCGCGCAAGATTGCAATACATATGCGCACACTTTTGTAATTTTATGTCTGCCGCGTTGCGGCGACCCTTAGAAGGTCACCCTCTCGGTCGTGCAGACGTCCACATCGGTCTGGACGACCGACTGACCGTTCGAGAAGACCGCCTTGAAATCGAAGGTGCAGTAGCCCGAACCGTCATCGAAATTGATTCGGACCGAGCTGCCGGGGGGCAGGACATCCGTCCCGAGGATATCTTCCTCCCAGGTGTCCGCGCCAGCGTTGGAGCCGTAGAAACGGGTGATCGGCAGATTGGTGTTGTTGACAATGATCACATGGCGATCTGCGGATGACGTGGAGCTTTCCTCAACGCAAGCCGTCAGGGTCAGGGCGCTCAGCCCGCAAAGCAAAGCAGTAACAAGTTTCATACCAAGAGTTCCTCCTTCTCTTCCCGGCACAATGCCGGTGGCGCGACGCTAGAAGGCGGCCTTCAGCTAATCAACTCTTCTCACGGCGGCGTGAGCGGAAAGATCCAGCCTTTGCTGGATGCTGGCGGCATAGAAGGCGAGCAAGGGGCCCTGCCCTTCAAGCGGGGACAGGTCTTTCGTGAGCAGACCCCGCGCAATGAGGGCCTGCAGACCTTCCTCGACGGTGGCCGTCACGCCTTGCGGGGCCAGTCGAAGTTCGGCGCCGTCCTGCGTCAGCCGGGCGATCAGCGCCGCGGTCCGCGCCTCGACCCCGGCGCGCCCGCCCGCACCACCCTGCAAGGCGGCGGCGACAAGCGGCACCGGAACCACCGGCACAGTCTGCGCAATCGCCGCCATCAGCCGCGAACCCAAAGCCTCGATCGAATGGTCCTGCCCCTCGGTGAGGTAGGCTTTGAGCGAGATCGGCTCCCCGAAGGCCGCCGCCGCCGTGCCAAAGCCGCGGAACCGGCCGAAGGCAAGCCGCAGCAGGGCGAGGCTGCCGAAACCCAATGCCTTGAACGGGTTGAGGCGGAATTTTCGGGTGCCGGAGGCGGCGGCCTCGATCAGGATGCTGTCTTCCAGCACCCGGTCATAGGCGAGGCCAACCGGCACAAAGACCACATCCCGCCCCTTGGGATCAAAGCCCGCCAGAATATACGACAACAGACCCAGCTTGGCCGGACCCACCCTGCCATCTAGGCTGAGCCCGCCTTCAGGAAAGATCGCCTGGCTGATCCCCTCGTCCGTCGTCATCTGCACATAGCGCGCCAGCACCCGGCGGTAGAGCGTGTTGCGCGAGCCGCGGCGGATGAAATAGGCCCCCATCGCCCGGATGAAGTAGGAAAACGGCCAGATCCGCGCCCATTCCCCCACCGCATAAGAGATCGAGGCCTGACCCGAAACCAGCCAGGTCACCAGCACATAATCCATGTTCGAGCGGTGATTCATCACGAAAACCACCGTGGCCCTGGGGTCGACCTGCCGCAGCATCCCCTCGATCTTGCCAAAGCGCACCCGGTAGAGCTTGCGCGTCAGCGCCTTGGCCAGCCGGATCGCCACGCCGAAGTAAAGCGTGGTGGAAAAGCCCGGAACGATCTCGCTCGCATAGGCGCGGGCCTCCTGAAAGGCGACCGAGGGCGGGATTCCCGCCTCGGCCGCATGTTCGGTGACCGCCGCCAGCACCTGCGGGTCATAGACCAGCCGGGCGATCCGGTCTTGCCGTTCGGCCAGTTTGAACATGTCGATCGGCCGGTCGAGCTTCTCGTTCAACCGGGCGAGCCAGCGTTCCATCCGGCGGCGAAAGAACCAACGCACGGAAGGGAAAAGGAAATTCGAGGCGAAAGAGGTCGCGGCAAAAGCAAGGATCAGGATCAGGAGCCAGAGCGGCACGGGAATATTCTGCGTCATGCCGCGACCATGCCACGGTGTCACAGCCCGCGCAAATTCCACCTTCGCCGCGATGCGGCGAATTGACACTTGCGAAAACTTGCTGATATGCCGCACCTTGCGCAAGAAAGTTGCGATGCCGATTCATGAGGGCCAAAGATGCAGACGCAGAAAGACCAACCCTGGCTGTTTCGCACCTACGCGGGCCATTCGACCGCTGCGGCCTCCAACGCGCTTTATCGCGGCAACCTTGCCAAAGGGCAGACCGGGCTTTCGGTCGCCTTCGATCTGCCGACCCAGACCGGCTATGACAGCGACCACATCTTGGCGCGGGGCGAGGTCGGCAAGGTCGGCGTGCCGGTGGCGCATCTGGGCGACATGCGGGCGCTGTTTGCCGATATCCCGCTGGGCCAGATGAACACCTCGATGACGATCAACGCCACCGCCCCCTGGCTGCTGGCGCTTTACGTCGCCGTGGCCGAGGAGCAGGGCGCCGATATTTCCACCCTGCAGGGCACGGTGCAGAACGATATCATCAAGGAATATCTCTCGCGCGGGACCTATATCTGCCCGCCGGCGCCCTCGCTGCGGATGATCACCGATGTCGCCGCCTATACCGCCAAGGCCCTGCCGAAGTGGAACCCGATGAACGTCTGCTCCTACCACTTGCAAGAGGCGGGGGCGACGCCGGAACAGGAACTGGCCTATGCTTTGGCCACCGCCATTGCCGTGCTGGACGATCTGCGCGCCAAGGTTGCGGCGAAAGACTTCCCCGCCATGGTCGGCCGCATCTCGTTCTTCGTGAACGCCGGCATCCGGTTCGTCACCGAAATCTGCAAGATGCGCGCCTTTGTCGAGATGTGGGATGACCTCTGCCAGACCCGTTATGGCATCACCGAAGAACGCCACCGCCGCTTTCGCTATGGCGTGCAGGTCAATTCGCTGGGCCTGACCGAACAGCAGCCGGAAAACAACGTCGCCCGCATCCTGATCGAGATGCTGGCCGTGACCCTGTCGAAAAACGCCCGCGCCCGCGCCGTGCAGCTGCCCGCCTGGAACGAGGCCCTGGGCCTGCCGCGGCCCTGGGATCAGCAATGGTCGCTCCGGATGCAGCAGATCCTGGCTTACGAGACCGACCTCCTGGAATATGCCGACATTTTCGACGGCAACCCGGCGATTGCGGCCAAGGTCGAGGCGCTGAAGGCCGCGGCGCTGGAAGAACTGGCGACGATCGAGGCGATGGGCGGCGCGGTTGCCGCCATCCCCCATATGAAATCCCGTCTGGTCGAGGCCAATTCCGAACGTCTGGGCCGGATCGAACGTGGCGAACAGGTCGTGGTCGGCGTCAACCGCTGGCGAGAGGCCGAGCCTTCGCCGCTGACCTCCGGCATCTCGGCCATCTTGGAATGTGACCCCGAGGCCGAGGCCGACCAGATCGCCCGCCTGCATGCCTGGCGCGCCGAACGCGATGGGGTGGCGGTCAACCTCGCCCTCTTGCACCTGCGCGAGGCCGCGCTCAGCGGTGAAAACATCATGCCCGCCTCGATCGCCGCCGCCAAGGCGGGTGTGACCACCGGCGAATGGGGGGCGGCCATCCGCGCGGCCTTTGGCGAATACCGGGCACCCACCGGCGTGTCGAAATCGCCCTCCAACCGCACCGAAGGGCTGGAGCCGATCCGCGAGGCGGTCGATGCCGCCTCCACCCGGCTTGGGCGGCGGCTGAAGCTGCTGATCGGCAAGCCCGGCCTCGACGGCCATTCCAACGGCGCCGAACAGATCACCGCCCGCGCCCGCGACTGCGGCATGGCGATCCACTACGACGGCATCCGCCACACCCCCGCCGATATCGTGGCCCAGGCGCTGGAGGAAAACCCCCATGTCATCGGCCTGTCGATCCTGTCCGGCAGCCATATGCCCCTGGTCGAGGATGTGCTGAAGGGCCTGCGCGACGCGGGTCTCTCGATCCCCCTCATCATCGGCGGCATCATCCCCGATGCCGATGCCGAGGCCCTGCGCAAACTTGGGGTGGCCGCGATCTACACGCCCAAGGATTTCGACCTCAACCGGATCATGAAGGATATCGTGGGCCTCGCCGAAGCCGCCTGAGTTTGCGCCATATCAAAGCCTTGCCGTGAAATCCGGCGCATTGTGCCGCCCAAGTCAACGGAGGCCACAATGTTCGAACGGATCAAGACGCTGATGCAGCGCTGGCACGATATCAAGGAAATCAACGCGTTGAGCGACAGGGATCTTGCCGATCTCGGCATGTCGCGCGGCCAGGTCGAGGCTTTCGCCCGCATGCCGCGCGATATTTCCGACCGCGTCGCCCATATGGCCGCGGTCTTCGGCCTCTCGAATGCCGAACTTCACATGAACCACGAGGCCTATCTCGGCCTGCTCTCCACCTGCGGCACCTGCCGGGACCGCGCCCAGTGTTCGCATGTTCTGGCGCGCGGCGCGCTGGCGACCCCGGCAGAGGCCGGCTTCTGCCTGAACGCCGAAAGCTTTGCGGCACAGGCAGCGCATCCCGCAGCCTGAGGCCTCTGGCCATCGCCGATCCCGCTGGCTAGGTTGCGCCAAACAGGAGCGCGACATGACCTTCCACATCGGTGCCAAGCCCGGCGAGATCGCCGAAACCGTCCTTCTGCCGGGCGATCCCTACCGCGCCCGCTGGGCGGCCGAGACCTATCTGGAAAACCCCGTCCTGGTGAACGAGGTGCGGGGCATGCTGGGCTATACCGGGCTCTGGAAGGGGCACCGGGTCACCATCCACGGCTCGGGCATGGGGATGCCCTCGCTGTCGATCTATGCCAATGAGCTGATCAGGGATTACGGTTGCCGAACGCTCATTCGCATTGGCAGCGCTGGGGCGATGCAGCATCACGTCAAGGTGCGCGACGTGGTGCTGGCGCAGACCGCCTCGACCATCGGTTCCCCCTCGCGCAGCATTTTCAAGGAGGTGAACTTCGCCCCCTGCGCCGATTTCGGCCTTCTCTCCGCCGCCCACAGGGCCGCGCAGAAGATCGGCGTGCCGGTCCATGTCGGCGGGATCTATTCCTCCGACACGTTCTATGACGAAAGGCCCGACCTCTCCGAACAGCTGCAACGCCACGGCACCCTTTGCGTCGAGATGGAGGCCGCCGAGCTTTACCACCTCGCCGCCCGCTACCAGCGCCGCGCTCTGGCGATCCTCACCATCTCGGACCACATCCTGACCCACGAGGCCCTGCCCGCCGACCAGCGTGAACGTTCTTTCGGCGCCATGGTGGAAGTGGCACTCGAGGCCGCTTTCGCCTGACGAAAGCCCCTTGACCCAACCGATTCGCGGGCGTTTAGTGCCCTCCCCTTTCTGGAGAAGCCTATGAAGACCCGCAAACTCGGCAGCGCTCAGGTGTCTGCCATCGGCCTCGGCGCCATGTCCTTTGGCGGCATTTTCGGTGCAACCGACGAGGCGGAAAGCCTCGCCTGTCTGGATGCCATGCTTGAAGAAGGCATGAATTTCATAGACACGGCAAACATTTACGGGATGGGAATCTCCGAGACGGTGATCGGCACCTGGCTGGCATCGCGCAAGCCCCAGGTCACGATCGCGACCAAGGCCAGCATCATGAACACGACGCCGCGTCGGGTGAACAACGCCGAAGACCATCTGCGCGCCGAGCTGGAGATGTCGCTGCGCCGGCTGGGTCGCGACCATGTGGAGCTGTTCTACATCCACCGGCGCGAACACGCCCGCCCGCTGGAAGAGGTGGTCGGAACACTGTCCCGCCTGATGGAAGAGGGCAAGATCGGCGGATATGGCATGTCCGAAGTGGCGCCCGACACCCTGCGCCGCGCCCATGCCATTCACCCCTGCACCGCGATACAGAACGAATATTCGCTTTGGACGCGTCAGCCGGAACTGGGTCTGATACAGGCCTGCAAGACGCTCGGTGTGGCCTTCATCCCCTTCTCGCCCCTCGCCCGCGGCATGATGGGCGATCAGCCCCTCGCAGCGCCGACCGATGGTTTCCGCATTTCGAACCCGCGCTTCATGGAGCCGAACTTTACTGCCAACACCCTGAAAATCAACGCGTTCCGGGAGTTTTGTTCCGCACGGGGCTGGTCCACCCCTGCCACGGCGCTCGCCTGGGTCCTGTCGCGTGGCGATCACCTGATCCCGATCCCAGGCACCCGGTCGGCAGGTCACCTGCGCCAGTTCGCCCAAGGCGCCGTCCTCACCTTGTCGGCAGAGGATCTTGCGGAAATCGACCGCATCCTGCCACCCGGCTTCGCCTATGGCGACCGGTATGGCGACCATCAGACCCAAGCCATCGAGCGTTATTGCTGAGCGATTTCAGCCAGATCGGACCAGATCCGGTCTGGCCACCCTGGCAATGCCACCACGATGCCGGGCGCGTCCAGGTGCAGATCCTCATCCGTGATGATCAGATCATGTACCGCGACCGCGCGCCCGGCAATCCATCCTTCTTGCAGCGCCAGAACGATGCAAGGTCCGGCGATGTCGCCCCCCTGCACCACCTGCACCACCGGCAAAGGCAGGGCGCGCGCCGTCATGACGTTGAAATCTTCGGATCGTTCGTTAACCTTTTCTGCCCGGATCGCGACATCCCCGGCAAAGGCCACCGGAGTGAGCGGCGTTGCATGCAGAAGCAGTCCGTCTCCCGAAAGATCAAAGCCCGGCCCGGACAGAACCGTCAGATTGCGTTCGATATCGGGGAAAAGCGAAAAGTCGCCCTCCTCGATCACGGCGGCCCGCGACAGGCGCAGCATCACCTTGCCCTCCCGGTCGATCCGCAGCATTTCGACGGTCGTTCCCTTGCCATTGGCCCAGGGCATCTCTTTGAAATTGCTTTCATTCAGATGGCGGATCATTCGGCGGCCCTCGGCGGGATGACAGGCACGGCAATCTCCTCAAAGTCAAAATTATCCAACCGCCGCGCCCGCTTGCCGGCTTTGTCAGCGCTGATCCGGATCTCCTCGATATCCTTGGAGGCCTGGCCGAAGTGCCGGTCAAGGTTGCCGACGCGGTCCGAAAGCCGTTCGATATCCTTGTAAAGCTCACCCAACTCGCGCCGGATCGCGCCGGCCTGTTCCTTCATCCGGGCATCCTTCAGGATAGCCCGCATCGTGTTCAGCGTCGCCATGCAGGTGGTGGGCGAGACGATCCAGACGCGGGCCGCAAAGCCTTCCCGAACGATCTCGGGTAAATTCGCGTGGAGCTCGGCATAGACCGCCTCAGAGGGCAGAAACATGATCGCGCCATCAGCGGTTTCCCCCTCGATAATGTATTTGTCCGAGATGGCGCGGATATGGTTTCGCACCGCCGCCTTGAGGAGCATCGTCGCCTCCTGCACCTGCCGCGGATTTTCGGCACGGCGCAGCGCCTCATAGGCCTCAAGCGGGAATTTGGCGTCGATCGCCAGCGGTCCGGGCGGGTTGGGCAGATGGATCAGGCAATCGGCCCGCCTGCCGTTCGACAACGTGGCCTGCATCGTATAGGCATCGGCGGGCAGCGCCTTGGCCACGATGTCATGCAGCTGAATCTCGCCATAGGCCCCACGGGCCTGTTTATTGGCCAGAATATCCTGCAAGCTCAGGACATTACCCGAAAGCTTCTCGATATTCGCCTGCGCCTTGTCGATGGTTTCCAGCCTCTGGTGCAGATCGCCCAAGCTGCGCGCTGTCCGGATCGAATTGCCCTGCAAGGACTCTCCCATCGCCCTTTGCACTTCGGAGAGGCGGTTTTCCATCATCTGGATCATCGCGCTTTGCGACAGGCTTTGCGCTTCGGAGACATGGTGCAACCCGCCCGCCAGACGTTCCTGCCCCTCGGACAGGCCCTGGACGCGCTGCGAGAGCCAGGACATTTCCTGCATCAGCAAGGGCGAGACGCGGCCTGAGGCTCGCAAGACCAGAAGGAGGATGAAAAGGATTAACAGCAGCCCGCCAAAGGGCAGCAATATCTCTGGCGCGTTCCAGGGATAGCTTTGGCCGAAGAGGGTGATCATCGCCTGCCGAACAATCGTTCGATATCGGACAGTTTCAGCTCCACATAGGTCGGGCGACCGTGGTTGCACTGGCCGGAAAGCGGTGTCGCCTCCATCTCGCGCAGCAGCGCATTCATCTCTTCCGCCCGCATCTGGCGACCCGAGCGAATCGAGCCGTGGCAGGCCATTCGACTGAGGATCGCATCCAGCCGGGCGCGCAGGGTGGGCGCGTCGCCCTGATCGGCCAGTTCGTCCAGCACATCGCGCAACAGCGCCTTGGCCGAGACATTGCCGAGGATCGCAGGCGTCTCGCGCACCGCAACCGCCGTGCCGCCGAAGGGTTCGACTGTCAGCCCCAGCACGGCCAGATCGGCAGAAGCCTCCAGCAGGCGGGCGGCGTCGCTGGCGGAAAGCTCAACGATTTCAGGGATCAGCAGGGATTGCGCCTTGATGCCCGTCTCATCCATCTGGCGTTTCAGACGCTCATAGACCAGCCGTTCATGGGCTGCGTGCTGGTCCACGATGACCATGCCGGTGGCAGTCTGGGCAATGATGTAATTCTCGTGCACCTGCGCCCGTGCGGCGCCGAGGGGGAAGCTTTCGGCCGCCACAACGGGTTCGCTCACCATCTCGACACGCGCCACCGGGGCCTCGGCGAAACCGCCCATCGGCTCCGGCGCCTGAAAGGCGAAGGCGCGGGACAGGCTTTGGCCGGAGGGGCGGTCCATCTGGTAGATGCGCGGTTCCGGGCGCAGAGCGGCCAGCGTCGCATCGGCCACGGTGGAGGAGGCGCGGTGGCCCGCGCCGCTGATCGCTGTGCGCAACCCGGTGATGATCAGGCTGCGGGCGGCCTCGGGCTCACGGAAGCGGACCTCGGATTTGGCGGGGTGAACGTTAACGTCGACGCGTTCGGGATCGCATATCAGGTTCAGCACTGCAGCCGGATGGCGGTCGCGCGACAGCACATCCATATAGGCCACCCGCAGGGCGCCAAGCAGCATCCGGTCCAGCACTGGTCGGCCATTGACGAAAACGAACTGCTGCACCGAGGAGCCGCGCGAATAGGTCGGCAGAGCGGCATAGCCGGAAAGGGTCAGGCCCTCGCGCTCCACCTCGATCCGGAGGGCATTGGCGGTGAAATCGGCGCCGAGCAGCCGGGTCAGGCGACGTTGCAGCGCATCGAAGAAATCGCCGTTTTCCGGGTCAAGCCGCAGGATGGTGCGGGGCGGCTCGCCTTCGATCACCTCGGTCAGGGTGAAGCCGACATGGGGTTCGGCCATGGCGAGACGGCGCAGCACGTCGGCAATCGCCGAAGCCTCTGCGCGGTCGCTGCGCAGGAATTTCAGACGGGCGGGCGTGGCATAGAACAGATCACGCAGCTCGACCACCGTGCCTTTGGCGGCCCCCGAGGGGCGCACCGCGCCGATGCGGCCGCCGGTGACGGCCAGGCTGGCCCCCTCGCCGCCCTGAACCCGCGAGGTCAGGGTCAGGCGGCCAACCGAACCAAGGCTCGCCAAAGCCTCGCCGCGAAAGCCGAAGGAGTGGATGTTCAGAAGGTCCGAGCCGTCGATCTTCGAGGTCGCATGACGCGCCACGGCCATCGGCAGGTCATCGGGCGCCATGCCGCAGCCGTCATCGGTGACGCGGATCAGCAGCTTGCCGCCGGCACTATAGTCCACCGCGATCCGCCGCGCCCCGGCGTCCAGCGCGTTTTCGACCAGTTCCTTGACGGCAGAGGCCGGGCGTTCGACGACCTCGCCCGCGGCGATCCGGTTGATCGCGGCCTCGTCCAGCAGACGGATGACGGGATGGAATTCGGTTCCATCCAACGTTATATGGGGGGCGGGGCTGTTCATGCCACCAAGTCTAGCAGGTCACCCGCCGCCCTTCCACAGATTCTGTCAGTTGGAGGATTTGACCCCCGGTGCCGCGCCCACCACGACGAAGCTGAGCTTGTCGGGCGTCAGCAAGGACTTCGCCACCCGGTTCACATCGGCCAAAGTCACCGCCTGAACCTTGGCATTGCGGGTTTCGGGGTAATTCGCCGGCAGGCCGAGGATCTGCATCCCCACCAGGATCGAGGCGATCCGGCGGTTGCCGTCAAAGCGCAGCGGATAGGCGCCGGTCATGTAGGTCTTGGTATCGTCCAGCTCTTTCTGGGTCACGCCATGCGCCGCCACATCGGCCCAGACATCGCGGATCACCTGGATTGCCTCGGCCGCCTTGGCGTTGGAGGTCGCGACCGAGCCTTGCAGGATCTCGCCATGGTCAAAGCTCGCCAGCGACGTGTCGATGCCATAGGTCAGGCCGCGCTTCTCGCGCACCTCGTTCATCAGGCGCGAGGAGAAGCCGTTGCCGCCGAGGATCTCGTTCAGGGCGGTGGCGGCGAAGTAATCCTTGTCCTCGAACTTGATGCCAGCCTGATAGAAGCTGATCGCGGTCTGCGGGCCGGGGAAGTCCTGCTGGGTCACACCGCCCTTGGTCACAGCCACCACATCGCCGGGCTGCGGCGCGCCGGTGGCGGGAAGGTCGGACAGAAGCTTGTCGAGCAAAGACCCAAGATCGGCGGCAGAGATATCGCCGGCGGCGGCCACATAGATCCGGTCGCGGGCGATGGCGCCGTGATAGGCGGCCAGAATATCGTCGCGCGTCAGGGCCTTGACGCTGTCCATCGTGCCGTCGCCGACGGTGCCATAGGGATGGTCCCCAAAGGCCTCTGCCCGCAGGATATTGCCGGAGATCGCATCGGGGTCCTTGGCATCGGCCGCCAGCCCCTGCAGGACCTGACCGCGCACCCGCTCCACCGCGTCGGCGTCAAAGCGCGGTTTGGTCAGGGCAAGGTGCAGAAGGTCCATCGCCTTGTCGCGATTCTCGGTCAGCATGCGGGCCGAGACGCCCACACCGTCCTGATCGGAGTCGAAGGTGAAATCGGCGGCCAGCGCGTCGCGGGCGGCGGCAAAACCCTGGCTGTCGAGGTCACCCGCACCCTCCTCGATCAGGGCGGTCATCAGGTTGGTGGCCCCCCGCTTGCCCGGCGCATCGAGCGAGGTGCCGCCCTTGAAGCGGATGCTGAGCGCGGTGAAGGGGATGTCGTGGTTTTCCACCAGCCAGGCCTTGATCCCGCCGGGCGAGGTCACTTCCTGAATCTTGATCTCGGCGCCAGCGGGAAGCGCCAGCAGCAGAAACCCGGTGAGAAGCGCCAGCGCGCCGGTTCTGATCCTGAAAGCAGCGGTCATTGCGCGGTCTCCTCTGTCGTCAGCCAGCCGGTCACGGCGTCGCGCTTGTCCAGCACCTTCTTCGCGGCGGCCATCACGTCTTCGGGGGTGACGGCCTGCAGGGCAGCGGGCCAGTCCTGCACATCCTGGATCGTCAGCCCCGAGGCCAGCGCCATACCATATTCATGGGCGAGGCCCTGGGTGTTGTCGCGGTCATAGACCTGCTGCGCCGCCACCTGCGTCTTGATGCGGGCAAATTCGTCGGGGTCCACACCGTCCTTCATGAATTTGGCCAGAACCCCGTCCATCGCCTTTTCAGCATCGCCAAGGCTGACGCCATCGGCGGGCACCACGACGAGGCCGAAGGTCGTCTCGTCCAGCGAAACGCCATCATAATTGGCAGAAGTATAGGTGGCGAGCTTCTGGTCGAACTCCAGAGCCTTCGCGAGGACCGAGTTGGTCCGGCTGCCGCCAAGAAGCTGGGCCAGCATGGTCAGGGCCGCGGCCTCTTTCTGGTCGCCGGGGTTGCGTTCCGGTGCGAGGTAGCTGCGCACGACATAGGGCTGGGCGACGCGGTCGTCGGCCAGGACAAGGCGACGCTCGGCCAGTTGCGGCGGCTCGGTCGGGCGGATGCGGGGGTGGATCTTGTCCGAAGGCGGGATCGGGCCGTAGTTCTTCTTGGCCAGGGCCAGCACATCCTCGGGCTTCACATCGCCGGCCACGACGAGAATCGCGTTATTCGGGGCATAGTTGGCGTGGTAGAAGTCCAGCGCGTCCTGACGGCTCAGCTGCTCCATCTCGTGGCGCCAGCCGATCACCGGGATGCCGTAAGGGTGGTTCATGTATTGCGCGGCGCTCATCTGTTCGTTCAGAAGCGCGCCGGGGTCGCTGTCGGTGCGTTCGGTACGTTCGTCGAGGATCACCTGGCGTTCGGTATCCACATCCTTCTCCGTCAGGTTCAGGTTGTGCATCCGGTCGGCTTCCATCTTCATCACCAGACCCAGCCTATCCGCCGCAACCCGTTGGAAATAGGCGGTATAATCTAGCGTGGTGAAGGCGTTGTCCGACCCGCCCTGCGCCGCCACGATCTTCGAGAACTGCTCGGGCGGGATTTCCTTGGTGCCCTGGAACATCAGATGCTCCAGAAAATGGGCGATGCCGGAATGGCCCGGGCTCTCGTCCGCGGCGCCGATCTTGTACCAGACCATATGGACGACGACCGGCACGCGGTGATCCTCGATCACCACGATATCCATGCCATTGTCGAGCTTGTAGGTCGTGACCTTGTCGGCCAGCGCCGCCCCGCCCATGAAAAGCAGCGCCAGCGCCGCCCCACAAAAGGCTTTGAGGCCGAACCCTCTACGCATTGAAATTGGACCCATCGCGACCTCCTGCTGGACACCAAGCTAACCCAGAGGGGGTCAGGCGCAAGCCCAGGCCACGCGGTTGTGACCAGGGGTGAAGCGCGCCGTTTTCAGAGGCTTAGCCTGCGCAGTCTAGCGCTTGGACTTGACCGGCGGCGGCGAGGAGGGTGTGGGCACACCGGCCGCGCGCCAACGCGCCTGCTCGGCATAGGAATCAAGCCACATGTCCTTGTAGGCCGCGAAATAGGTCGTCAGGCCGAAGGCGCGTTCCAGCAGCTTGCCGGGGTGACGCTTGCGACGCGCCAGATCGTCGGCGGCCATCGATTCGCGGATATTGGCCGTGCCGCCATGACGGTCGGCATAGTTCACCAGTCCGGCATCGGCGGCGGGGATGCCGCCGGCCGCACGAACCTTGCCGCCCAGGGCCGCCACGGCATCATCCATCGGGTGCTGATCGGTCAGGTTGCTGCCGCCCGGCGTGGGCTGCGGCAAGGCCGTCAGGTCCGCCGGCATGGCCAAAGCCTTCGGCGGCAGCAGGGAAAACTCGTCCGGGCCATCGGTGGTGGAACGCAGGTTGTACAGATGTGGCGTGCGATTGCCCCCACCGCAGGCGGCAAGCACCACCAGTGCCAAGCCCGCCATTGCGAGACCGATCCGTGCCTTCCGCATTCCGCCCGACCCTTGCACCGTTGTATCCATCTTGCCGTCCTGACAGGGCTTAACGCAAAGACGCGGCCTCGTCACGGGGTCTTTCGGCGTGGCTTGATCTTGTTGGGCGTCTTGCCGCCCGCAAAACCGGTAAACAGCACCAGACCCAGCGCCCCGAAGAAGATCGCCACATCGGCGACGTTGAAGGCAAAGGGATTATCGATGCCGCAGCAGGACATGTTCAGGAAATCGGCCACCGCACCATAGGCGATCCGGTCGATCACATTGCCCGCCGCACCGCCGATCAGCAGGCCCGCCGCCACCTCGGCCTTCCAGCCCGACTTCTCGCGCCGGACCCAGATCCAGACCCAGGCCGAGATCACCACGGCCACCCCGATCAGCAAAAACCGCCCGAGGTCCGAGCCCTGCGACAGAAGGCCGAAGTTCATCCCGTAGTTCCAGGCCATCCGGAAGACGAGGAAGGGCGGCAGCACGTCATACTCGACCCGGTTGACCAGATCCAACCCGAAGACCACGGCGATCTTGGTGATCTGGTCGAGGGCCAGAACGCAAAGTGCGACAAGGGGGATGGTGGGAAGCTTCATCTCAGTGCCGGAAATGCCGCTGACCGGTGAAGACCATGGCCAGGCCCGCCTCGTCCGCGGCGGCGATCACCTTGTCATCATTCATCGAGCCGCCGGGCTGGATCACCGCCGTGGCCCCGGCCTCTGCCGCGGTCAGCAAACCGTCCGGGAAGGGGAAGAAGGCATCCGAGGCGACGACCGAACCCACGGTCGGGCTTTGCGCCAGGCCCAGGACCTCGGCCATGTCGCCGGCCTTGCGCGCGGCGATCCGGGTCGAATCGACCCGGCTCATCTGACCGGCACCGATGCCGACGGTGGCGGCATCCTTCACATAGACGATCGCGTTCGATTTCACATGTTTGGCCACGGTCCAGGCGAACATCAGGTCCGCCATCTCGGCCTCGGTCGGCTTGCGCTTGGTCACGACCTTCAGATCGGCGGCGGTGATGCCGGCAAAGTCGCGGTCCTGCACCAGGATGCCGCCCGCCACCTGTTTGAAGGCCATTCCCGGCGCCTTGGCATCGGGCAGGCCGGCAGTGGTCAAGAGGCGCAGGTTCTTCTTGGTGGCGAAGATCGCCTTGGCCTCGTCCGAGGCGCCGGGGGCGATGACGACCTCGGTGAAGATCTTGACGATTTCCTCTGCGGTTTCGGCGTCCAAAGGCTGGTTCAGCGCCACGATCCCGCCAAAGGCCGAGGTCTGGTCGCACTGGTAGGCGCGCAGATAGGCCTCTTTCAGCGTGGCTCCCTTGCCGACACCGCAGGGATTGGCGTGCTTGATGATCGCGACGGAAGGGTCTTGTCCCGCAAACTCCGCCACCAGTTCGAAGGCGGCGTCGGTGTCGTTGATGTTGTTGTAGGACAACTCCTTGCCCTGCCATTGTTTCGCCGTGGCCACGCCCGGGCGGTTGGTGCCATCGGTGTAGAAGGCGGCACGCTGGTGCGGGTTTTCGCCATAGCGCATGCCCTGGGCGAACTTGCCGGCAAAGCTGCGGTTGCGCGGGAAGGGCTCTTTCAGCTCGCCCGCCATCCAGGAGGAGACCGCCGCATCATAGGCCGCCGTCTTGGAATAGGCGGCCAGTGCCATCTTCTGCCGGAAGGCCAGGCTCGTCGCGCCGTCATTGGCCTTCAGCTGATCGACCAGTGCTGCATAATCGGCGGTATCGGTGATCACCGTCACGAAGCGGTGGTTCTTCGAGGCCGCGCGGATCATCGCCGGACCGCCGATGTCGATATTCTCGATGCAGGTGGCATGGTCGGCGCCCTTGGCCACGGTTTCCTCAAAGGGGTAGAGGTTGCAGATCAGCAGGTCGATCGGCTCGATCCCATGCGCGGCCATCGCCAGAAGGTGTTCGTCATCGTCGCGCAGCGCCAGCAAGGCGCCGTGGATATTGGGGTGCAGCGTCTTGACGCGGCCATCCATCATCTCGGGGAAGCCCGTCACATCCGCCACATCGCGCACCTTCAGCGCCGCCGCCCGCAGCATGTTCGAGGTGCCGCCGGTCGAGATCAGCTCGACCCCGTAGCCTGCCAATACCCGGCACAATTCGATCAAGCCGGATTTGTCCGAAACCGAAATCAACGCACGGCCGATCGGGACGAGATTTGTCATGGCGGAGCCCCCTCGCTGGATGTCAGATCTGGCTGGCGGGATCTTCCCGCTCCAGATCGCGGATGGCCAGCGGAGTATCCTGTGCCTTGGCCAAGGTCCACCCCAACTCGGTGTCGAAATCCTGCGCAAGGCCGGAAAGCACGATTTGCAGGCTTTCGCGCGGGCGCAATCGGGTCTTTTCTAGGTAGATGGAGGGTTCGAGGGCAAGTTTCGCATGGCCGTCATGGCGAAACACCCAGATCTCGCCGCTTTTGAGCGCGAGCGAGACGGCCGTGCCGCCCATGTCCAGCCGGGTTTCGACATCGGGATGGATGTGAAAACGGACGGCAAACTTGACGCCCTGCTCGCGGCTGGTCGTCATCACCCGTTCAAAGCGGCGCTTTTCGGTGGCGTTGATCGCGGCCAGACGGTCGATGCCTTTCAGGTGACGGCCGTCATTGGTCAGCATCAGGTCGCGGATATGGCTCAACCCATGGGTCTTCGACCAGCCGTCCTGCGCGATATGGACGCCCGCACCATTCTCGCCCGGCAGGACGCGCAGGGTGGTGACATCGGCGCGTTCGGCAAACTCCCCCGCCCCGCTGCGCCCGAGGCGCGAGGAGGAATAGCCCTCGATCGCCAGCGTCGAATGCGAGGCCGTGGCCCGCCCCGCCTGCCGCCACTCCTGCCCGAAGGCCAGACCCGACCCGCAGGACACCACCACCGGGCGCCGGCCCGAGGTCAGCTCGAACCCATTGGTCGAAGCATGGGCCAGTGGCCCAAGCGGCGGCGGTTCGGCGTCGAGGATGATCGTGGTCCGCCCGCCGGTCAGCCTTGCAAAGCCCATCGCCATCCCGGCAGAGGGCATCGGCCGCACCCCGGCATGGGCCAGCGCCGCATCGAGCCGCCCCTCGGCGCCCCGCCCGCCGCCGTGAAAGCGGGCAAGGCCGCCATCGGCATGGCGGAGCGCGCGCAGCACCGGGGCCACCCGTTCGATCGCCTGCTGGTGTTCCGCCGTGGCCATCCGCCCCGCTTCGCCCAGCGCCTGTTGGGCCCAGGTCAAAAGGGTGAAAATCTCCAGCAATTCCTCGGGGTTGCGACTGGCGATGCCGCCGCCCATGTCGATCTCGGTTTCCACCTCGGCCGCAAGCCCCCGCTGGGCCGGCTCGACATGCGGCTCCATGCCCTCCAGCACCAGGGCGGCGATGATCTGACCGGTCAGCGCCTCGATCCGCGGCAGGCCGGGCGTGGCGGTCTTCCATCGCTGGGCCAGAAAATGCAGCTGGGTCGACAGGCTCGCCAAAAGGGTGGGGGTCTTGTCGGCGGCGGTGTCCTGCAACAGCATCGGCGCATGGTTGATCCAGCGGATCAGGCGGCGGCCGATCAGATCCGGCTGCCAGCCCGCGCCCCGCCCCGCGCCGAAACGGGCGATCCAGTCGAAGGTCCAGTCCTGCGCCCTGTCCTGAGCCCTTGCGTCGCCCAGCGCGGCCAGATCCTCCAGCCAGGCAAAGCCATGCACCTCATGGCGCAGCGCGGGGTCGGCAAAGGGCACATCCCAGATCGCCACGCCGGGGCTTTCGACCACCGTCGCGCCCGAGATGAAATTGCCCACGACCAGCTGCTTGCCCCGGGCATAAAGCCCGATGGTGCGCGGTTCGGGCTGGCTGAGGAAATCCCTGGCCACATGCGCCTTGCGCGCCCGCCAAAGCAGCCAGCGGTCACGCCACCCGCCTGATGTGCGCGTCTGTTCGCGGCCCTCGGCCATGCTGATCTGCCCTGCCTCTTGCCCGTTTCTGGGTCATTTCGATCCGAGCATAGCGAAAGCCCCCCGCCCTGTCATCCAAGGCGGAGGGCTATGGCGGATTCAGGCGATGTGGTCGATCCGTTCCATATATTGTGCCAGACCGCGCACTTGCCCCAACCACTTGGCGATCAGCTTGGCATCATGCGGGGCGGCATGGACGCCGACCGGGATCTCATGTGCCAGGAGCGATTCCACCGCGAAGGAGACCGGCGAGGACACCAGCCGCGCCATCGCCGTGCCGCGCGCATCGCCCCAGGCATCCATCGCCCAGGTCTCGTGGAAGACGATCCGCCCCTCGCGTTCAGCCTTGAGGGAGACGAACAGGATCACCCGGTCCGGCTCGCCCGGCGCATAGGAGTTCTCCTTGACGAACTCCGCCGCCATTTCGGCCAGCCGCGCTTCGCCGGCCGAGCCTTCCAGCGTCTCGATCTCGCGGAAGACCGGGGTCCAGGCCTCGGCCCAGCCGTTCAGACGGATGGTGCCGCGGACAAAGTCCTTGACCTGCCAGTCCTTGTCGAAGCGGTAATCCTCCATGAAAGGATAGCTGTCACGGTTGGGATAGACCTCGAAGCTTTCCGGAATCGGCAGGGGCGCGTCGTAAGAGGTGATCGCATCCCAGGGCCGCGCCACCCGCAACTCGCTGAAATTGCGCAAGGACCGCGAGGGCGAGCGCAGCGCCTTCAACACGCCCAGAGGCGCCCAGCTGAACTTGTAGCGGAAGGGGTTCGGGATCTTCGGCACGCCGCCGCAGTAGGAGACGAAGCTCAGCACATTCTGCGCGTCATAACCTTTAGAGGCGCGGTAGCGCGCCACCAGATCATGCGCCATCAGATGGTCGATGCCCGGGTCCAGCCCGCATTCGTTGATGGAAACCAGACCCTTGGCGCGGAACGCCTCGTCCAGCGCCCGCATCTCGGGCGAGATATAGGAGGAGGAGACGAAATGCGCCCCCTTGGCCAGGCAAGCCATCGCGATCGGCACATGGTGATCGACTGTCAGCATCGAAATCGCAATGTCGCCCGGCTGCAGCGCCGCCGTCAGCGCGTCGAGCGCGTAGGGGCGGATGTCCTGCGTAAGGTCGCCCACCGCCTCGATGGCCTTTTCGACCGTGCGGTTCCAGACCACGACCTTGTGGCCCGCTTCGATCAGCCGCCGCAATCCCGGCGCCGAGGACAGGCCCGTGCCACACCAGTGAATTGTCATGTCGTTCTCCTCAGATAAAGGCGAGATGGCGGTCAAACTCCGCCTTGGCGCGGCCCCAGACGCCTTCATCGAGGCGGGCCAGCGTCAGAAGCGAGGGCAAAAGCTGGGCGGCGTAATCCTGCGAGGATTCCACCGGCAGCAGCGAGGGCAGATTGTCGATCGCCGTCACGTCCAGCGGCGGATGCTCGGCCACCCGCAGCGCCGGGGCGTCCCAGTCGGTGGCGCGGTCATAGACCTTGATCGGCGAGAAATCCGAGGTCGGGTCGCAGGCGATATCGCCGATCACCGTCAGACGGCGGGCGTCGGTCTTGGCCGAGGCCGGCACGAAGACCGGGCAGCCCATCTGCGCGAGGATGCAGTTGAGAAAGATCTCGTGCTGCAAAACCTCAGGGAAAGGCCCGCCCGAGGCGGTCTCGGCCATGTCCCATTTGGTGACCCCTGCCCCCATCGCGGCCAGAAGATCGGCGGCCCCGGTGCCGACCCGGCCCAGGGCGCCGATAATCAGCGCATCGGGGCGCGAGAGGCCCGAAAGCTCCGCCTTCAGATCGGCCAGAAGTTCGGTCTTGCCCGCATAGACCGCGACCGGCCCGCAGATCTCGCCCCGCGCCTGTGCGGCCCAGCATTTCAGCGCGACCGCGGCGCCCGCATAGCCCGCCCAATAGCCGAAGGCCGCAACCCGGCGGCCGTTTTCACCCACCAGATATTCCAGATCATAAAGCGTGCCGCCGCCCGCCTTGAAGCGCGAAAGCAGCACCTGCCCCGCCGGTTGGCCCTTGTAGGCATGGCCGAACATGATGTGGCGATGGGTCAGGGGCGTGCCATCCTCGGGCAGTTCCTTCAGCCCGAAGATGATCGCGTCTTCGGGGGCAAAGGGCCAAAGGTTCTCGGCCACGATCTCGCAACCCGCCCGCAGATAGCCGTCGATCGGGATGGCCCGGACATGGCTTTCCTCGACGGTGACGCGGATGCCGGCCTTGATCAGGGCCTCGGCCCCCTCGGGCGTCAGGCCGACACGTTCCTCATGCGGCCGCTGTTCGGCGCGGACCCAAAGATGCACCATGGCGCTCTCCTCTTTTGCCCCTCCATATCAGACTGAGGCCGCAGGACCAGTCCCCGAAACCATGCGGGAGGTGAGAGCAGGCGCGTGACGCCTTGGCTACGGCGGTGCGATGCCGGGCAACGTGACATGAAAGACGGTGCCCCCGCCCGGCGCGCCGTCACACCAGATGCGGCCGCCATGACGCGCCGCGATCTTGGCACAGGTCGAAAGGCCAAGCCCGGTACCCGCGAAATCCTCGGCCCGATGGAGGCGCCGGAAGGCGCCGAAGATCTTTTCGCGATGTTCGGGGCTGATGCCGATCCCGTTGTCGCGCACCGAAAAGACCCAGGACCCTTCCGCGTCCTGCCCTGCCGAAATCTCGACCCGCGGGGCGCCATGGGTGCAGAACTTGATGGCATTGGCGACAAGGTTCTGAAAAAGCTGGGTTATCTGCGCCAGACTGCCCTGGATCGCTGGCAAGTCCCCGACCTGCACCACGGCGTTCCTGTCGCGCAACTCCAAGGCGAGGTTGGCCAGCGCCCCCTGCACCGCCTCTGCCGCGGGAAAGCGGGTGAAATCGGCGGGACGGTCCAGACAGATATATTCCGTCAGGCTGGCGATCAAGCTGGAGGCGCGGCCGCTGACCTTCTTGAGGTCGTCACCGCCGCGGCGCACCTCGCCCATCTCGTTGGCGGCAATATCTTCGACGATGCAGTCGGCCAGAAACTCCATCGCGCGGATTGGCGCCCGCAGGTCATGCGCGAGGGTATGGGCGAAATGCTCCAGCTCCTGCCTTTGCTCCTCCAGCCGCGACCGCGTCGTCGCGAGTTCGATGCCATGCGTGATGATGCGTTCCATCGCCTCGACCGTGATCTGCGATTTTGCGATATAGTCGATGGCACCGCCGCGGATGGCATCCTTGGCGATGGCCTCGTCTCCCTGCCCGGTGGCCATGACCACCGCCGCCCGCGGCCAGCGCTTGCGCAAGGCGGCAAGCGAGTCGAGCCCGGTGCCCCCCGGCATCAGATGGTCGAGGATGATGCAATCAGGGGTGCCGGAGAAGCTTTCCGCCTCGGAAGGGCTGGTGGCTTCGGCCAGGACGAAGGGCGTCGGGGCACCGCGGATCAGGCGCCGCAGATGCTTGCGGTCCCCCGCGTCGTCATCGACAAGCAGCACGGTCAGGACTTTGGCTTGCATCAGATCACCTTCCAAGATCCGGCATTGCGACGATGTTCCAGAAGCCGTCGAGCATCCGGATGATCGCCAGAAAGTCGCTGCCGGCCTCGTCCTTCACAAGATAGCCGGCAACATTGTTGTCATACGCCAGGTTGATGTCATCCGGGCTGCGCGAGGTGGTCAGCATGAAGACGATGGCGCGGTGCAGGCCCGCATCCGCCCGCAGCGCCGCGACAAATTCGTGACCGTTCATCCGGGGCATGTTGATGTCGACCAGAAGGACATAGGGCGCTGCGACCCTGTCGCTGCGCAAGAGGTCAAGCGCCGCCAGCCCGTCCTTGGCGCGCAGGATCGGATTTGCGACCTTGGCACTGTCGAAGGCGCGGCGGATCGCCTTGGCGTCGCCGTCGTCATCCTCGACAAGCACCAGATTGAGCGGTTTGGACCCCGGCTTTTCGACGCGAAGGTTCATGCGGCAAAGTCCCGCATCCGGGCGGCCTCAGGCTGTTTGGGCCAGGTGAAGCGGAACAGGCTGCCGCGCCGGCCATCGGAGTGGAGCGTGATCGTGCCGCCCATGACCTCGATGTTCTTGCGCACCATGGCGAGGCCCATGCCGCTGCCCTCGACCTCATCGCGGGGCCTGAGCGTCTGGAACATGCCGAAGACCTTCTGGTGAAATTCCGGCGCGATCCCCGGCCCGTCATCCTCCACCGCGAATTCATAGCTCTCGCCCAGATCGGCCAGCCGCACCCAGATGGTGCCGCAAGCCCGGTCATGGTGTTTGGCGGCATTGGTGATCAGGTTCAGCAGGACATTGCGGATCGGCATGCGCGGCAGATGGATGGCGTCGATGGCCGGATCGACCACCAGTTTGAAGGGCGCAGGCAGGCCAGCGAGGTCGCGCACATCCTGCATCAGATCCGCCCCCGAAACCGCCGTGGTGGCCACCTCGCAGCGGCCGATGCGCGAATGGGCCAGCAGATCCTCCAGCAACCGGTTCATCCGCCGGACCCGATTGCGCAACAGCGACAGGCTTTCGCGGGTGTCATCGGTGAGGAAGGGCGCCAGATCCTCCTCCAGCCATTTCGAGGCATTGTCGATCACACGCAGCGGTGCCTTCAGGTCATGCGAGGCGACATAGGCAAAGCCGTCCAGCTCCTCGTTCGAGCGTCGCAGCGCCTGAAGCACCGCTTCGGTCCGCTGTTCGGCCTGCCTGCGCTCGGTGATGTCGCTGACCACGCCGACAAAGCGCAATTCGCCGCTGACGATGAAGTGGCCAAGGGTGATCCCGACCGGAAAGGTGCCGCCATCCCGCCGCAGGCCGGTGACATTGCGGTTGCGCGACGGCGGCGCGCGGTTGATCAGCGCGGCGGTGTTGAGGTGGTGCCCCTGTTCCGCCGGAAACAGCCCCGGCATCAGCCGGTTCAGGGGTTGCCCGACCAATTCATCCGGCCGGTAGCCGAACATCCTGCCCATGGCGCTGTTTGCCAGGCAGATCGTCCCATCGGGGGTCACTTTCACGATCCCGTCCGGCACGTTTTCCAGGATCGCCGAGGCGCGGCTCATCTGTTCCGAGATCTGGTCGGCCAGAGTGCTGAAGGAGATTGCGAGCCTTCGCACCTCCTCCGGCGTGCTTGGGCCATAGCGGCTGGGCAGATCGTCGATCCGGCCCGCCTGCACGGCCAGAACAAGATCGCCCAAGGGCCGCAACAGGCGGTGGACCGTAAAGGCCGCGACAGCCGTGGCAATCAGGATGATAACCATGTCGACCAGAACCATCCACCAGAGAGAGCCTGCGCCCTGCGGCAGCTTGCCGCGCGAGACCAGAACATCCTCTTTGGTTGAAACGTTGAGGGGTGTGCCTTCCGCCACCGGGCCGATCACGCCGGGATAGTCTGCGCGGATGATGATGAAGCCGCTTTCCACGTCGTTCGGGGTCAGGATGAGCCGGTCGCGCCCCTCCGGCTGGTCTTTCGGGACTATCACCTCTGCAGCCAGAGGGCTCAAAAGGTTCTGCACCGCTTCGTTGCGCGAAAGCTGGACCGCGTCGGACGCCATCAAATCATGGGCGGCGCGCAACTTGTCTGCCGCGATGGTGGGCTGGGCGGCAAGATCGCCCTGATGCGGCAAGTTCCGGGACAGAAGGACGTCAGCGCTGGCAAGAGCCAAACCGAGGATCAGACCGAAAGCCACCGTGGCCAGGACGATTCTGGCCTGAAGTTTTGCTGGGAAAAGACCGCGGACCGGCATCTTCGGGTATTTCTCCTCGCCGCACAGCCATACTGGAGAGGGCCGGAGGGGGCCGGTCCCTGTGCGGGTTCTGCGCGCTCACTCTGGCAAGCAAAGGTGAACAGGCGTTTAACCGCGCTGCGAGACCGGCGCGGAACCGGGATTTTCTCGTAACAAATTGATTTGAAACGACTTCATGCCCGGGCCTCGCCGCCGCCACCAGGTGACATCGCCAAGCGGCAGGCGTCCTTCGATCCGCCATCTGCCGGGATGCGAGCGCGTCGGCGGATGTTCAAGTCAAATCTTCACCAAAACCGCTTTACTTTCTTACTTCACGATTTATAGATTATTTGTAAAGCTAGAGGACAGAATCACATGCTCGGACAACGCTTCGCCACGCGGATCAATTCGTTTGCCTCCAATGCCGCCAGCTACTGGCCGAACCAGCAGGGCAAACCTTCGCTGCAGCAGATGGTGGCGCGCGCCGCGACGGTCGAGGGGCTTTCGGAGCTTGACCTCAACTACCCCGATCATGTCGGCGCCAACGCCGCCGAAGTGGCCAAGGCGGTGCGCGACACCGGCCTTTCGGTCAGCGGGCTTGCGATGCGCTACTACACCAATCCGGCCTACAAGCGCGGCGCCTTCACCAACCCCGACCCGGCGGTCCGGCGCGAGGCGATCGACCTGACCAAGCGTGGCATCGATGCGGCGCGTGAGATGGGGGCGCCGATGATGACGCTCTGGCTGGGCCAGGATGGTTATGACTATGCCTTCCAATGCGACTACACCGCGCTGTGGGAGGCCGAGATTGCCGGCATCGCCGAGGTCTGCGCGCATGACCGCGACTGCATGATCTCCATCGAATATAAGCCCAATGAACCAAGGTCTTACAGCCTTTTGAACGATGCCTCGACCACGCTTCTGGCCATTGCCGAAGTGGGGGCGGCCAACCTCGGCGTCACCATCGACTTCGCCCATTCGCTTTACGCCGACGAGCAGCCGGCCTTTGCCGCCGCCCTGATCGCGCGGAAGAGCAAACTGCTCGGCCTGCATCTGAACGACGGCTACGCCAAGCGCGATGACGGGTTGATGGTTGCCTCGGTCCACGAATTCGCCACGCTGGAATTGCTGCGCGAAGTGCACCGCGCGGGTTTCGACGGTGCGATCTACTTCGACACTTTCCCCGACGCCTCCGGGCTGGACCCGGTGGCCGAATGCGCCGCCAACATCCGCACCGTCCGCCGCCTTCTGGCCGGCGTTCACGCCATGGAGGGCGACAACCGCCTCGCCCATGCGCAATCGGCGCAGGACCCGGTGATCGCCCAGGACATCGCGCGGCTTGCCGCGGCCAAAGGGGCGCTGGCCGTCTGAACTTTACTGAATACCATCAAGTCGTGTTGAAAAAGGGAGGATCCAAATGCAACACTTTCTGAAAGGCGCCCTCGTCGCCGGTGCCGTGGCCCTGTCGATGGGCGTGGCCCATGCCGACCTCGCCCCGCTGAATTCGGACAGCGAGCCGAACCGGATGGACTGGTCCGAGCTGGACGCCAAGTTCGGCCCGCTGCCCGCCATCCCCGCCGGGACCAAGGTCGGCGGCGTCTCCAAGACGCTGACCAACGAATACTGGCGCTCGCTGGGCCAGGGTTACCAGAATGTCGCCGACAAGCTGGGCATCACGCTGGTCTATCAGGCCGCCGCAAACGAAGGCGACCAGCTCGGGCAGCTTTCGATCGCCGAGGACCTGATCAACCAGGGCTTCAAGGCGCTGCTCTTCTCGCCCCAGACCGACGCCAACCTGATCCCGGCGGTGGAAAAGGCCAAGGCCGCCGGCATCCCGGTGCTGAACGTCAATGACGCGGTGATCCCGACGGCCGAGCATTATGTCGGCAACGTGCAGAAGGGCAACGGCGTCAACGTCGCCAAATGGTTCATCGAGAACCGCAAGGATGGCGGCAAGGTCGCCGTGATCGAGGGCCAGCCCGGCGTTTACGCCGCTGGCCAGCGCACCGCGGGCTTTACCGAGACCATCAAGGCCGCCGGCAAGTTCGATGTCGTGGCCTCGGTCCCCGCCAACTGGAGCCGTGAGGAGGCCTTCAACGCCGCCACCACCATCCTGCAGCAATACCCCGACCTGATCGGCTTTTATGCCAACAACGACGGCATGGCGCTTGGCGTGGTCGAGGCGGTGAAGGCGGCCGGCAAGAAAGACCAGGTCGCGGTCTTCGGCACCGACGGCATCTCGGACGCCTATGCCGCGATCAAGGCCGGCGATCTGACCGGCACCGTCGACAGCTTTCCGGTGCTGACCGGCGAGATCGCGATGGAAGTCTCGCTGCGTCTGATGGCCGGGCAGGATCTGCCGCGCGTGGTGGCAACGCCGCAAGCCCTGATCACCAAGGACAACCTCGCGACCTATGCCACGACCGACATGGCCGCCCTGCGCGCCGCCCTGCTGAAGTGATCTGACCCTCTGGCCTGCCCGGACCGCTCCCCCGGGCAGGCCTTTTCAATGGAATGAGATCATGACCCGCCTTTCCCTGACTGACGTGCAAAAGTCCTTCGGCGCGACCAAGGTTCTGCACGGCGTTGCACTGACCGTTCAGCCCGGCGAGGTCCACGGGCTGCTGGGCGAGAATGGTGCCGGCAAATCGACGATGCTGAACATCCTCTCCGGCGTCCTGCGGGCCGATGCGGGCCGGATCGAGGTGGATGGCGTCCCGGTTCACATCGCCTCGCCCCGCGATGCCACCGCGGCGGGAATTGCGATGATCCATCAGGAACTGCAACAGGTGCCTGAACTGACGGTGGCGCAGAACATCTTCCTTGGCCATGCCCTGCGCAAGGGCCCCTTCGTCGCCTGCGCCGCGCAAGAGGCAGAGGCCGCGCGCCTTCTGGCGACGCTCGACCCCGGCATCGATGTGAAGGCCCCGATCCGCACCCTGCGCGTTGCCCAGCGCCAGATCGTCGAGATCGCCAAGGCCTTGCGCGCCAATGCGAAAATCATTGCGATGGACGAGCCGACCTCCTCCCTCACCCCGTCCGAGTTCGAAAAGCTTGTGGCGGTGATCGCCAAGCTTTCGGCGCAGGGCGTGTCGATCATCTATGTCAGCCACAAGATGGACGAGGTGTTCCGGGTCTGCCAATCGGCCACGATCCTGCGCGACGGCCGCCTGATCACCCGGGTGCCGATCCCCGCCACCCCGGTCGCGCAGGTGATCGAGCTGATGGTGGGCCGCGAACTGGCCCATGCCACGCATCATTCCTTTGCCACCGACCGGGCCATCCTGAAGGTCACGGGCCTTGGCCGCGGTGAGGCGGTGAAGGACGCGAGTTTCCAACTGCTCGCCGGTGAGGTTCTGGGCATCGCGGGCCTCGTCGGCTCTGGCCGGACCGAGCTGATGCGGCTGATCGCCGGGGTGGATGCCGCCGATGCGGGCCAGGTCGAGATCCACGGCAAGATCATCGCCGCCGGCCCGCGCGCCCGCATCAAGGCCGGTCTCGGCCTCGTGCCCGAAGAGCGCAAGCGCGACGGCATCGTGCGGCACCGCCCGGTCACTAGCAACATCGGCCTGCCCGCCATGCGCGCCTTCTCGCGCTTTGGCCTGATCCGCAAGGCCGCCCTGAAGGCCCGGTCCGAAGCCTTGATGCGCGAGGTCAACCTGCGCCCCTTCGACGTGAACAAGCCGATCGGCGCCTTTTCCGGCGGCAACCAGCAGAAGGCCATCATCGGGCGCTGGCTTGCGGCGGGAACCGAGGTCTTCCTCTTCGACGAACCGACCCGCGGCATCGACGTGGGCGCCAAGGCCGAGATCTACGACCTGATCGAGCGTCTGGCCAAGGAGGGCAAGGCCGTCCTCTTCGTCTCTTCCGAACTGCCCGAGGTCATCCGCCTGGCCGACCGCGTCCTGGTCATGCGCGAGGGGCGCATCAGCGCCACCCTGGGCCAGGGCCATATCACCGAGGCGAACATCGCCCGCCATGCCATCCCATCCACCTGAGGTTCCCATGTCTGGACTTTTCAAAAGCATCCGCTTCCGTGATGCGGGCACTCTGATCGGGCTGATCCTGATTTCGGTGGTGTTCGCCTCGATGTCCGCCACTTTCCTGACCGCGCCCAACCTGCTGAACATCCTGCAGCAATCCTCGATCAACGCCTGTATCGCGCTGGGGATGACCCTGGTCATCATCTCGGGCGGGATCGACCTGTCGGTCGGGCCGGTGGCGGCGCTGACCGCCATCCTCGGGGCCGCGATGATGGTGGCCGGGGTGCCGGTGCCGCTGGCGCTTCTGGGCGCTTTGGCGGTCGGGGCGGCGTGCGGCTTCGTCAATGGCGCGCTGATCGCCTGGGGCGGGCTGCAGCCCTTCATCGTCACCCTGGGCGGCCTGTCGCTTTACCGCGCGCTGGCGCTGATCTACACCGGCGGCCAGCCGATCTTCGGCCTGCCGGACAGTTTCCGCGCCCTGACCAATGGCACGCTGGGCGGCGTTCCGACCCCCGTCCTCATCGTGGGCACGCTGGCGGTCCTGGCCTGGGTGATCCTGAACAAGACCCCGCTGGGCGAGTATTTCATGGCCGTCGGCGGCAATCCCGAGGCCGCCCGCATCGCCGGCGTGCCGGTGGTCCTGACCAAGATCAGCGCCTACATGATCTCGGGCTTCATGGCTGCGGTCGCCGCCATGATCCTGATCGGAAGGCTCGGCGCCGCCGAACCCACCATGGGCACGCTCTGGGAGCTTGACGCGATTGCCGCCTCGGCGATCGGCGGCGCCAGCCTGATGGGCGGGCGCGGATCGATCCCCGGCACGCTGATTGGCTGCATCATACTGGGGACGCTGCGCAACGGCCTGACACTTCTGAACGTCCAGGCCTTCTACCAATTGCTTGCCACCGGTATCATCATCATTGTCGCCATGCTGATCGACAAGTTCGCATCGGGCGCGGGTGGTGGGAAATAGGGGCAATGCATGAGTGATCCACGGGCTATCGGGGCGCAAATCCGGACGAAACTGCCAAGCCTGACGCCTTTGGAGGGCAAGGTGGCCGCCGACATCCTGGCCCGCAAGGACATCGACGAGACCACACCCCTGCGCGAGATCGCCCTGAAATCCGCGGTCTCCGAGGCGATGGTGGTCAAGGTGGCCAAGAAGCTCGGCTTCGACGGGTTCCGCGATTTCCGCCAGGGTCTGGTCGATTACTACCGTCTGGATTCCGCCAACCTCCATGCCGAGATCGCGGCGGCCGACACGGCGGGCGAGATCGTCCAGAAAGTGTTTCGCACCGCGATGCAGGCGCTGGAGGAGACCTTCGCCATCCTGGATCTGGAGGCTTTCGAGCGCGCCGCCGACTATCTGGCCCGCGCCCGACAGCGCGATTTCTACGGCCTCGGCGGATCGGCGCAGATCGCCCGCGATGTCAGCCACAAGTTCCTCCGCATCGGCATCCGCACCTCGGTCTTTGACGATGCGCATATGATGATGATGTCGGCGGCCCTGCTTGGGCCGGATGACGTGGCGGTGGCCTTCTCGCATTCCGGCTCCACCGCGGCGGTGCTGGATGCGGCCGAGATGGCCCGCAGGAATGGCGCCCGCACCATTGCCGTCACCAATTATCCCGAAAGCCCGCTGGCCAAGATGGTCGACGTGGTCCTCTGCTCCACCGCGCAGAACTCGCCCCTTCTGGGCGAGAATGCCACGGCCCGGATCGCCCAGCTGAACCTGCTCGACGCCCTTTTCGTCGTCGTGGCCCAGCGCAACCGCAAGGCCGCCGACACCAACCTTGACCGCACCATGCGCGCCGTGCAGTCCAAACGCAGATTGTGAGAATGTCATGCCCACCGCCCAGCCTACCGACCTGCCCATCGTTCTGACCGTCGGAAGCCTGCACTATGACATCGTGGTCGAGGCCGACCATCTGCCGCGCAAGGATGAAACGGCGATCGGCAGCCGCTGGTATCCGAAGTTCGGCGGCAAGGGCGGCAATCAGGCGGCTGCGGCGGCCAAGGCGGGGGTGCAAAGCCGGATGGTCGGCGCCGTGGGGGCCGATGATTTCGGCGCCTTCCTGCGGGCGAACCTGACCAAGGCCGCGGTGGATGACCGCCATATCGCGACCGTGCCCGGTGTCGGCTCGGGGATGAGCGTGGCCATCCAGGACGGCGCGGGCGATTACGCCGCCACCATCGTCTCGGGCGCCAATCTGCACATCGTGCCCGCGACCCTGGCGGATGCGGCGCTGTGGCAGGGGGTCAAGGTGCTGGTCCTGCAGAACGAGGTGCCCGAGGCCGTCAACCTCGCCGCCGCAAGCGAGGCCCGGCAGCGCGGGATCCCGACCGTGCTGAACGCCGCCCCCTACCGCGACCTCGGCGCCGCTTTCCGCCGTCTGGTCGATGTGCTGGTGGTCAACGCGGTCGAGGCCGAGATGATGGGCGCCGCACAGGTCTGCTGTCTGCACAGCGCCGCCGATGCCGCCAGGGTGCTTGCCGATCAGTTCGAAACCGTGATCGTGACCGCCGGCAGCAAGGGCCTGGCCGCCTTCGGCGCGCATGACGAAAGCCTGCAACTGCCCGCCGAAAAGGTCGAGGTGGTCAGCAGCCACGGCGCGGGCGATTCCTTCATCGGCACCCTGGCCGCCGCGCTGGCCCGTGGCGCCGGGCTGGAACAGGCCTGCCGCGCCGCCTCCACCGCCGCGGCCCGGCATGTGGCCGGGCTTTAGGGCTGCGGGCTTGTTTTCCTGAGATTCCGTTGCAGGGTTGCGGTGTAAACGAGATCCGCCTCCACGACGGCCAAGACGCGCCGGGGATTGCGCTTTGCCGGCACACAAGTCTTTTCCGCAAGACCCGGCTATTCGGTCAGGGTGACATCCGCGGCCAGGCTGTGCTCCACGATCAATTTGGCGTTTTCCAGATCGTTGTCGCGCGCCCGCTTTCGCGCCGCCGCGGGGTCCAGCCCATGCTCGGTCCAGCGCCGCACCAGCCGCCGTTCCAGCTCTGGCATGGCCACGCTGAGAAAGATGGTCAGGTCGTAAAGCGGCCGCAACTGCGCCCAGGGCTGCTGATCCAGCAGCAGGTAATTCCCCTCGAGCAGCAGCAGCGGCGTCGCCTGCGCGATCAGCCGCCCTCCCGCGCGCGAGATTTCGAGTCTGCGGTCAAAGACCGGCACGGCGATCTCGGCCTCGGTGTTCTGCTTCAGTCGCGCCAGAAGCGAGGCCATGCCGCCCACGTCAAAGGTGAAGGGCGCGCCCTTGCGTTGCAGGGTGCCGCGCTCTTTCAGCACCGCATCGTCATAGTGGAACCCGTCCATCGGCACGATCGCTGCGAAACCGGGGCGGCGCTGGTTCAGCACGCGCGCCAGATGGTCGCTGAGCGCGGATTTGCCGCTGCCCGGCGCACCGGCGATGGCGACGATCCGGCGGCCCTTCAGGGCGAAGAGCCGCTCGACCAGCGCCGCGGCTGCCGGATTGTCCGACCACGGGCTGACCCCGGCCGTGGCGCTCACCCTGGCTGTCATGCCTGTGCGTCGCCATCCTTGCGGCAAAGCCAGGTGACGATATTGGTCATCAGGGTGCCGTACTGCGGCCAGGCCAGAAAGGCCTGCGACAGCCAATGCGGGCCGATGTCGGTGGACCAGATCAGGCTGCGGCCCGCGCCATGGCGGCGGGTGGCAAGCAGGGGCCAGGTCTTGTCGCGATAGTTGCAGACCGCCAGCAGGGTCGAAGCCTCGTCGCCGCGAAACGCCAGCTTGTTGAGGCCGAGGATCGGCGGCAGCGGCTCCGTGATGCCGGCCAGGATCGGGTGGGTCGAGTCAAGCACCTGGGCCGCAAGCCCCTCTGGCACCTCCAGCCCGTCGCTGTAGGGCTGGCACAGCACCGGCAGAACATCCTCCACCGCGGTATCGGCAAAGCGCGCGGTGCCGAACATGCCCTGAAAGCCCATATAGCCGCCCGCCAGCATCAGGCCACCGCCGCCCGCGACAAAGTCTTTCAGCAATTCCAGACGGTTGGGGCCGACCTTGCCGCTGCGGGCATCCGGGGTGACCAGAAGGGTCAAGGCCCCGACATCAGACAGGATCACCGCATCATAGGCGGCCAATTCCTCCATCCGGCGGGGAAAATCCGCGCCGCAATGCTCGCCGCCGATCTGCGTCACCGCAATTCCCGCCGCCGCCAGGGCCGCATTGAAGGCCAGCGCCCCATTCGACCAGGTGGCACTGGTGATCGTATCACCCCCCGCCGCAACGGTGGAGGTGGCCAGAAACGTCTCGCCCGCCAGCAGCACTTTCATCTAAGCCCAGCCCTTTTCCTTCGGTTGAAATCGAGGGGCCGGCATGGCCAGCCCCTCCGGGTCGCATCATCAGAACTTGAACTCTTTCAGGTTCGCCGGGGTGACGATCTTGGCCGGCCCCAGGACCAGCTCGCCATCCTTGCCGATGGTGTAATCGCCCAGACGCCCGGCCGCGAACTTCTCGCCCTCCTTGCCGGTGATCTTGCACTGCGCCAGCGCCTGGGCGGTCTGATAGGTCAGATAGCCAAGGTCGGTCACATTCCACCAGATATCCTGCGCCGAGCCGTCCGAGATGTACTTCGCGATCAGCGTGGCGGGGGCGAGGCCGGTCAGCTTGACCTTGCCCATCATGCCGGCTTCCTCGAGCGCGCGGGCGGCGGCGGGCAGGCCGATGCCGGCCGGCACGATGATCGCCTTGAGGTCGGGGAAGGCCTGGACCAGCGCCAGCGCCTGCTGCTGGTTGACCTGCTCGCTTTCCTCGCCATAGGCGACCTGCACCAGCTTCAGCTTGGCGAATTTCGGCTCAGAAGCCATCTTGGCCTTCATGAAGTCGATCCAGGCGTTCTGGTTGGTCGCGGTCGGGGTCGAGGAGAGGATGGCAAACTCGCCCTCGCCGCCGGTCAGATCGAAGGCGCTTTCCAGCATCATCTCGGCCAGGCTGTCGCCCTTGACTTGGTTGACGAAGACCGCCCGCGCATCATGCGCCACGTCCGAGTCGTAAGAGATGACGCGGACGCCCTGCTGGATGGCGCGCTTCAGCGCGGGGGCGACGGCATTGGAATCATTGGCAGAAATCGCGATCACGCCAACCTTTTGCGACACGAGGCTGTTGATGAACTCGATCTGGGCTTCGGCGGTGGCCTGCGAGGGCGCCACCTGGATCACCTCGCCGCCGATCTCCTTGGCGGCTTCTTCGGCGCCCTGTTTGGCGACCTGGAAATAGGGGTCGGTGTCAAGCTTCGGCAGGAAGCCGACCTTGACCGGCGCGGTTGCGCATTCCTGGGCAAAGGCGAAAGGGGCTGCAACAAACATCACGGCAGACGTGAGCAGGGCAATCTTGAGCGATTTCATGGTTTCCTCCACTGATTTCGGGCTTCCAAGCAGGGCCCCGAATTTACCCCTTGGTTCCGCGCAAGGAGCGCGATCTGTTCAGACGCTCTTGGGCAGAGCGCCAGTAATTCCCGAAGAGAAGCGAGCCGATCAGCAGCAGGCCGATGATCATGCCCTGCGCATCGCCGCCGATCTGGTTCAGCGCCAGCACGTTGCGGATCACCGCGATCAGCACCAGCGCCAAGAGAACGCCGGTCAGCTTGCCCTTGCCGCCAAAGACCGAAATCCCGCCGAGCAGCACGATGGTGATGACATCCAGCTCCATCCCCAGCGCATTGTTGGCCCGCGCATTGGACAGCCGCGCGGTGTAGACGATCCCCGCAATCCCCGCCACGACGCCCGAGATGATGAAGAGCCGCAGGATCATCGCCCGGGTGTTGATGCCTGAATAGCGCGCCACCTCGGGACTGCCGCCGATCGCATAGATGCGCTTGCCGATCGGCATCTTCTGCAGGGCAAAGGCGAAGATCGGGGCCAGGACCAGGAAGGGCAGGATCGTCAGGGGGATCTGCGTGCCCGGCACATTGTCGATGCCGAAATTGACCACGGCATCGGGCAGGATATTGACCGAGCCGCTGCCCAGAAGGATGTAGCCGACCCCACGGTAAAGCGCCATGGTGCCCAGCGTGACGACCAGCGACTGCAGGCCGAAGGCGGTGACCAGATAGCCGTTCAACGCCCCCAGCAGACCGCCCGCCACCAGCGTCAGCGGGATCGCAGCCAAGGTCGGCACCCCCGCCTGAACCAACAGACCGAAGACCACCGAGGTCAGCGCGAGCATCGAGGCGACCGAAAGGTCGATCTCGCGCGTGATGATCAGCAGGGCCATCGGCAGGATCAGCAGGGCCTTTTCCGAGGCGCTCGCCGCCAGCTGCGACAGGTTGAAGCCGGAGACGAAGTTGGGCACGAAAATCGCGGCATAAAGCAGCACCACAAGGCAGGCGCTGGCCAGGAGCATGTCCCAGAAGTCGAGTTTGCGCAGGAATGTCATCCGATTTTCCTTTCCCGCGCCTTCTGCGCCCGCCGGACGATGAAGGCGTCAATCCCGACGGTGACGAGGATCACGAGGCCGTAAACACCCTGCAGCCACAAGGGATCGACCCGGACCAGCGTCAGCCCGTTCTTGATGATCAACAGGGTGAAGACGCCCAGGACGATGCCCAGCAAGGTCCCCGCCCCGCCGCGGATCGCCACCCCGCCCACCACGGCGGAGGCGATCACCGTCAGTTCGAACCCCAGCGCCACGCGGGCATCGACCGTGGCATAGCGTGACGCCCAAAGCGCGCCGCACAGACCGCCGAGAAGGCCCGCAATCGCAAAGGCGGTCACGATCCGGCGGTCCGCCGGAATGCCGATCAGCCGCGCGCCATCGGGGTTCGACCCGGTGGCGAACAACTCGCGCCCGGTGGCGGTGCGGTACAGGAACACATAGCCCGCCGCCAGGATCGCCGCCGCGATCACCACGATGAAGGGGATGCCGGCAATCCGCAGGCTGGTCATCGCCAGCCACCGCGTCGTCACCTCATCGGCGCTGACCTGATTGCCCGCCGCCCAGATCGAGTTGAAACCGCGAAAGATCGACATCGAGGCGAGGGTGACGACAATCGCCGGGATCTTGCCCTTGGTCACCACCAAGCCATTGATCAACCCGGCCACCAGCCCGACACCGCAGGCCGTCGCAAGCCCGACCACAAGGTCCAGCCCCGGATAGGCCTGCACCATGCTCGCCGCCATATAGGCCGCAAGCCCGATCACGGCGGCAATCGACAGGTCGATGTTGCGGGTGATCAGCACCAGCATCTGCGCCAGCGCCGCCACGATGACCAGCGCCGCATCCATCGACACGGCGGTGATATTGGCGCCGCTGATCATCCGCGGGTTGAGGATCGTCACCGGAACGGCAATGGCCAGCATCGCCGCCACCAGACCAATCTCCCTCCGCTTCAGAAAGGCGAAGGGCCCCTTCTCCGGCGCGGCCTGGGCGAGTTCGATCGCGTGGCTTTCCTGCTCGCTGCTTTTGGTGGCGGCCTCCAGCACCTTTTCCTGCGTCGCCTCGCTCCGCGCAAACTCGGCCGTCTTGCGGCCTTCGCGCAGAACCACGATGCGGTCGCAATTCCCGATCAGTTCCGGCATCTCCGAGGAGATGAGCAGGATCGCCATGCCGCCTCGCGCCAGATCGGCGATCATCGCATGGACCTCGGCCTTGGTGCCCACGTCGATGCCTTGCGTCGGCTCGTCCAGGATCAGGATGCGCGGGCCGGAGCGCAGCCATTTCGCCAGCACGACCTTTTGCTGATTGCCGCCCGACAACTGGTTGACCGGCTGGTCATAGCCGGCAAAGCGCAGCTTCATCCGCTCCAGCCAGCCCGACACCAGGCTGATGGCCTTCTCGGTCCGGTAGATCCCGCCCGGCGCCGCCGCATCGAGGCTGGGCAGCACCGCATTGTCGAGGATGGAGAAATCCATCACCAGGCTTTGCCCCATCCGGTCTTCCGAGACATAGGCGATCCCCGCCTCCATCGCGGCCTTGGCCGAACCGATGCGCGTCACCTGCCCCTCGATCAGGATCTCGCCCGCATCGGGCTGATCGATGCCAAAGAGGGCGCGGGCGATCTCGGTCCGACCGGAGCCAACGAGGCCGCCCAACCCCACCACCTCGCCCGCGCGCAATTGCAGGTCGATCCCGGCGAAAGCGCCCTTGCGCGACAGGCCGCGGGTTTCCAGCATCTTCTTGCCGGGTGCAGCGCTGCGTTCGGGGTAAAGGTCGGTGACCTCGCGCCCCACCATCATCGAGATCGCCGCCGCCCGCCCCAGTTCGGCCTTGGGATGCACGCCGATCAGGCGACCGTCGCGCAGAACCGCGATGCGGTCGGCAATGCGGAAAATCTCGTCCATCCGGTGCCCGACGAACATCATCGCCACACCATGCTGGCGCAGATCCTGAACCACGGCGAACAGCCGCTCCACCTCGCGCTGCGACAGGGCGGCGGTGGGTTCGTCCATGATGAGCACGCGGGCATCGAGCGAGAGGGCGCGGGCAATCTCCACCAGCTGCTGTTCGGAAATCCGCAACCGGCCGAGCGGCACATCCGCCCGCACCTCCAGACCCACGGTTTCCAGAACCCGGCGCGCGCCGGCGATCATCGCGGCATTGTCGATCCCGCCAAAGCGGTCGCGCGGCATATGGCCGATGTAGATATTCTCGGCCACCGAAAGATCGGGAAACAGGCCCGGATGCTGGTGCATGACCGCCACCCCCGCCGCCTGCGCATCATGGGGCGAGCGGAAGGTGACCGGTCTGCCGTCGATCAGCACGCCGCCCTCGCTGGGCGCATGGACCCCGGCCAGAAGCTTCACACACGTGCTCTTGCCCGCGCCGTTCTCCCCCAGCAGGGCCAGAACCTCGCCCCGCCGCAGGTCGAACGTCGCATCGCGCAGCGCGACCGTGCCGCCAAACACCTTGGTGACATGCGCCAATGCGATCGGCGCAACCTGATCCGCGGCAGCCAGACCAGCCGCGCCAACACCCAGATCCATCAGCGAGATATCTCCTCCCAGAGGTATTTCTTTTTTCAATTTGCTATAAGAACACATATTGGATTGCAACTGAAAATTTGACATCGCCCTGTCGGACAGGCAGTGTCTGGCCGAAGGGCGCCAAGGCGCCGACTTGCCAAGGGCAGCGCCAAAAGGTCGAAAAAATGCCCGGCAAGGATGGGGAGATGGCGGCTTGAAAGGAAAAGGCAGCAATTCCAGCATTCTGCGCCGCTATAACGAGCGCTTCGTCCTTGATGCGCTGCGCCGCATGAAAGAGGCGTCGAAGTCCGACCTGGCCCGAGCCGCCCATCTGACGCCAGCGGCCGTGGCGGTGATCGTCGATGGGCTGGAAGCCTCTGGTTTCGTAAAGCAAGTTGGAAAAAGGTTCGGACAGCGCGGAACCCCGTCAACGCTCTACCGCCTGACGCCCGAGCGGATCTACAGCGTCGGCATCAAGATCGGCCGTCGCGCGCTGGAGGCCGTCCTCGTCGATTTCGCCGGAGAGATCCGCGCCCGCGAATCGCACGAATACCGCTATCCCGACCCCGATCTGGTGCGGAAGGCCGGCAATACCGTGCTCGACAACTTCACCCGCATCGTGGGCAGTCTCGGCGATGCGACGATTGTCGGCCTCGGCATCGCATCGCCCTATTTTCTTGGCCTGTGGAGCGATGAGCTCGGCTTTCCCGAAGACCTTGGCGCGCGGTGGGAGGCGATTGACCTCACGACCTTCTTCGCCCTCGACGCCAAGACGCCGGTCTTCGTCGAAAATGATGCGACCTCGGCGGCGCTGGCGGAATTGCTGCAGGGCACGGGCCAGCGCTTCAGCGATTTCATGCATGTCTCGATCGACACTTTCATCGGCGGCGGGCTGGTGCAGGGCGGCAAGATCAACGCCGGCCCGCATGGCAACAGCGCGGCCCTCGGCCCCCTGCCCGTCTCGCCCTCACGGCTCGATTCGGTGGCGGCCCCTGCCGGGCGCTATCAAAGCCTGCTGCACCGCGCTTCGATCTATGTTCTGGTCAACCATCTGAAATCGCGCGGGATCGAGATCACCCGCGTGCGCGAACTTGACCCGATGCCGCCCGATGCCCAGGGCCCGGTCTATGAATGGGTCGAGGATTGCGCCAATGCCCTGGCCGAGGCGATCATCGCCATCACCGCCGTGATCGACCTTGAGGCGATCATCCTGGACAGCATCCTGCCGCGCGCCATCCACCACGAGCTTCACGCCCGCGTCCAGGCGCAGTTCAACCAGATCAGCGCGGTCGGCATCGTGGCGCCGGCCATCGTCTGCGGCCAGTTCGGGCCGGATGCCTCGCCGATCGGCGCGGCGATGCTGCCGCTGTCGGCGCTTTTCGCGCCCGACAGCGGTGTTCTGATGATCGGCAAGGAGCGCACCAACCTCGTCGGCAGCCTGTCGACCCAGCCGGGCTGAGGCCGCTTACCAGACGGTGAAGCCACCATCGACCGCGACAATTGCCCCGGTCATCAGGCTCGCGGCTTCCGAGGCGAGGAAGAGGACGACTGAAGCCACCTCATCCGCCTGCCCCATCCGCCCCATCGGCGTGTCGTTCAGCCAGATCGGAATTCGCGGCGCGTTTTCCGGAATGGCGGTGACGAGCGGCGTCTCGATATAGGTCGGCGCCACCGCATTCACCCGCACCCCGCGCCCCGACCATTCCCCGGCAAGCGACCGCGTCAGGTGATGCACCGCGGCTTTCGAGACGTTGTAGGCCGTCTGTGGTTGCGGCCGGTTGGCGATGGTGCCCGACATCGACCCCATGTTGACGATGGAGCCCTTGCCCGCCGCCACCATGTGCTTGCCGAAGGCCCGCGCGCACCAGAAGACGCCGTTCAGGTTGACATCCATCATCCAGAGCCAGTCGGCATCGCCGAGGTCTTTGGAATCAATGCCGCTTTTGCCGACGCCCGCGTTGTTCACCAGGATCGTCGCCGGGGTGCCGCGCGCCGCCAGGTCGTCGGCGCAGGCGGTGATGCGGGCGGCGTCGCGGACATCGGCCTGCATCGCCTCGGCGCGAAAGCCCTTGGCCTGCAGCGCCACAACCGCCGCCTCGGCAATCGCCAGATCCGGCTCGATCAGGACCAGATGGGCCCCCGCCTCGCCCAAAGCCTCGGCGCAGGCATAGCCGATGCCACGCCCGCCCCCGGTGATGACGGCAACCTGCCCATCGACGCGAAACCTTTGCAGATACATGGGATTTCCTTTGGATCAGATGTCAAAAGAGGCGGGCAGGATGATGACATCCCGCACGGTCACGGTGCGCGGGCGGGTCAGGATGAAGGCCACCGCCTCGGCAATCTCCGACGCTTCCATCAGCGCGCCATCGGCCTTGGCCTTGGCCAGACGCTCGGGCAGCCAGTCCTTCAGAAGCGCGGTTTCCACCGGGCCGGGCGAGACTTCGGCCACGCGGATCTTGTGCTTGATCAGCTGCCGCCGCACCGTCGCGACAAAGGCCGTCACCGCATGTTTGGAGGCGGTATAGATCGGCTCCCACACCACCGGCGTATGCCCGGCGATCGAGGAGGTGCAGATGATATCGCCCGTGCCCCGCTCGATCATGTGCGGGATGACCGCCTGCACCGTGCGGAAGACCGCGTTGATGTTGAGGTAAAGCATCCGGTCCCAGGTGTCCGGATCGTCCAGCCAGATCTCCCCCGCGACATAGGCCCCGGCATTGGCGTGGAACACGTCCAGATGCCCGGTCTTGGCAAGGATCGCCGGCATCATCCCGTTGATGCTGGCGGGCGAAAGCAGATCCACCACGACCGGCACCGCCATCGGCCCCATCTCGGCGCAGATCTTCGCCAGAGCAGCCTCGTCCCGGTCGATCAGCACGACCTTGGCGCCGCCCGCCAGATAGCGCTTCACGCAGGCGAGGCCGATGCCGGATGCCGCGCCGGTGATGGCGATGATCTTGCCGTCCAAATCTTTCGTCATGTCGTCTCCTTCAGGCTGAGGTTGGTCGGGCCTGCGCCGCATGGCAGGCCTGATGATAGGGGGCCAAAGCGGCATCCACCGCCGCGATGAGAAGCTCTTGCGGGTCGAATGCCGCATCGGCAAAGCGGGTGAACTGCGGCAGATGCTGGCGCAACAGGGTGACCGGCAGGTGTTGCCCGGCCAGCGCCTCGGTCAGCCGCTGCACCATGCGCTGCGCCGCGGGCCGGTTCCAATAATAGCGGATACGGTCGGAATAGGAGTAGTGCCGCAGCACGCGCTGTTCGGCCGCCGTCCCCGGATAATGGCGCTGCCAGTCGCCGGGATCGGCGCGCATCAGGGCCTCCATCGCCGCCTTCAGCGGGCGGTCGCCGTAACCGGGCAGAAGGTCGCTGGCGATCAGGTCCAGCCCATAAAGCGCCTCGCGCAGCACGAAGGTCAGCTCCGGCCCGACCTTCAGGATCGCAAAGCCATCCTCGACCAAAGCGCGAAGCGGGGCCGCGCCCTGATAGTCGGTCGAATGGGCCTCGAAGATCAGGGGCAGGTCGTTGAGGATGCCACTCAGCGCCTTGGCCCGGCTGCGGTCATAAAGGATGACATTGGCATTGCCGAATTCGACCCCCGGCTGCACGACAAGGCCGATGGCCCGGGCGAAGGCTTCGAAAAGCCCGGCGCGGGCAAAGGTCTCGCGGTGGACGGCATAGGTCTGCCGCGCCGCCTCGGGCGCGGTCGGGGCGATCTGCGACAGGACATGGTCGGCGCCCCCGGGTGGCGGGACCTCGGTGCCGATGATGTAAAGCGGCGGGGGATGGCCGGCCTCGGCGGCGGCGGCTTCGGCGGCAGCGGCCAGCCGGGCGGCGCGGGCGGCGGTGGTGGCATCGTCCAGCGCCTCGGGCTCGCCCAGACAACCCATCGAGGCATCCAGATGCAGCTTGCCAAAACCCGCCGCCGCATAGGCACGGATCATCGCAACCGCCTGCGCCATCGCGGCTTCGGCAGGCTCCTTCCGCCAGGGATTGGGGCCCAGGTGATCACCGCCGAGGATCAGGAGGCCCTTCGGCAGCGCCTCCTCCCCTGCGATGCGGCGGACGAGGGTGGCGAAATCGGCGGGGGTCATGCCGGTATAGCCGCCCAGATGGTTGACTTGGTTGCAGGTCGCCTCGATCAGCACCGGGGTGCGATGGGCCGCGGCACGGCGAAGTGCGGCGCGCAAGACCACGGGATGCGCCGAACAGACCGAGGTGACGCCAAAGGTCTGCCCCTTGCGATGCGCGGCGGCGAGGGTGGTCAGTACCTGCATCACGCGGCCCTCGGCGTGGCGGCGATGAAGGCGTCAAGCTCCGCCCTGGTGCCGGCGCCCTCCATCGGGCCAAGCCGCGTGACGTTGCGGGCACCCGCGGCATTGGCATAGGTCAGCGCCGCCTCCGGCATCATCCCGAGGCGGCGACAAGCGACATAGGCGCCGCCAAAGCAATCGCCGGCCCCGGTCGGGTCTACCTCGGTCACCTTGAAGGCCGGCAGGTCGATCCGCGCGCCATCCGCGCCAAAATAGCTTGCGCCCGCAGCGCCACGCTTCAGCACGATCTCGCCCAAACCGCGCGCGAAGAGGGCAGCGATGGCCTCCGCCTCCCCCGCGACCCCGGCGGCCAGGAACAGCTCGTCACCCGATGGCAACATGAGGTTGGATTTCCCGACCACCCGCGCCAGCCTGTCACGCATCTCCGCACCCGACAGCAATTCCTTGCGCAGGTTCGGGTCGAGCGAGACGCTGCCACCCCGCGCCCGCACCATCGGGATCGCCTCCTCCAGCATCGACCAGAGATGCGGAATGGCAAAGGCCGAGCCCATCACATGCAGATGCCCGGCCCGCGCCAGTAGATCCCGCGCCTGCGGCGTCAGGCTGACCAGCCCTGCGGCGGATCGGGCGATGTTGAAGACGAAATCCCGCGCGCCATCGGGCCGGTAGCGGACAAAGGCGCTGCCGGTCGGATGATCGGCCAGCACCGCCACCGCCGAGACATCGGCGCCGTCCTCGCGCAAGCGGTTCAGGTTCAGCCGCCCGAAGTCGTCATCGCCCACCGCGGCGATGATCCCGGCCGAGCCGCCGATGCGGGCGCATTGGTCGATGAAGATCGCCGGCGCACCACTGGGAAACGGGCCGATCAGCGGGATGGGCGCCAGAAAGCCAAGGCCCGGCGCGGTGGCCATGATCTCCACCAGGATCTCGCCGATGGTCACGGTCGGCCCCAATGCGTCCGGAGCCAGGGCGCCAAGGGAGTCGCTTGCGGACATGATTGCCCATCCTCTCACCGGCCAGCGGCCATTAACGCTGCGATGCAGAACAAATTGCTGCGCCAGCCAAGAGAATTGCCGCGTTTGCACTGGTTCGGAATCATCCATCTCGTGATTATCGAGATGATTTCCGAATTGCTACCGATATTTGTTTTCTACCGCAACATATCTGTTGGCTTTTCCGCCTCAACCGGGGCTTCCGCCTCGGCCAGCCGGTCACTTTCCAAGGACAGGAAGCGCTGGTGCAACATGCAGGCCGCGCCATAGGCGGCACCGGACTCCGGCCCTTCGGCGACGGAGATCGCCGGCAGGCACGGGCTGTCGTCGTGAAAACTGCGCAGATGGGTCAGCACGCGGGCGGAGACCAGGGGATAAAGCGCCGCGACCGAGCCGCCCAGCACCACCGTATCGGCATCGATCACCCGGCAGACCTGCGACAGGGCAAAGGCTAGGGCACGGGCCCAATCCTCGGCGATCACCACGGCGCCCGGCTCGCGGTCGCGCACATCCTGCAACAGATCGGACAGATCGGCCTCAGCGCGTCGGGTCAGGGCGCGGTAGCGTTCCAACAGCCGCGACAGTCCGATCTGCTCCTCCAGCGTGCTGGAAGTGTCGAGCCCCATGCGCAGATGGCCGATCTCGCCGGCAAGGCCCGCGCCGCCGCGAAACAGCCGGCCGTTGATCAGGATGCCGCCGCCGACCCCGCTTTCCATATTCACCAGCAGGGTGACACCACTGCTCGCCACGCTGCGCCCATAGGTGGCGCCGATGGCAAAGGCATTGGCGTCATTCTCGGCCATAACAGGCAGGGCAAAAGGCAAGGCCTGCCGCGCGAGGCTGGCCAGATCAACATCGCGCCAGCCCAGAAGCGGGGCAAGGCGGATCATCCCCCTGCGATCCATCTGCGAGGGGGTCGCAATGCCCAACCCCGCGCAGCGCCTCAGATTTTCCAGCGACATCGCCTCGAAAGCCAGATGCAGCGCCTGCGACAGCGCGGTTTCCACCCCCGCCGCCTTGCTGTCGAAGGGCACCTGCAACGACCGGGTGACCCGCGCGGCAAGGTCCAGTTCGACGACCGAGATATGTTCCACCCCGATCTCCAGCCCCAGAAAGCAGACCGCTTCCGGCACCAGTTCCAACAGGATTCCCGGCCGCCCGGCGCGACCCGCGCTGCGCGGACCGTCATCCTCGACCTCGCGCACCAGGCCCTCTTCCAGCAGATCGAGGATGATATTGCCCGAGGACGACCGGTTCATCCGCAACTCGCGCGCCAGATCGGCGCGGCTCAGGCGGGGCTGCACCAACAGGGCCCGCAGCACGGCCAATTCGTTGCGCTGCCGGACCCGACCCGGCGTAGGCCTGCCGGTCTGGGCATTCTGGACGATCTGGGCAAGGTCTGACACGTCTTCCCCTCTTGGCAACAGGCTTTGTAAATCAGCCTCCGCCGCCGCAGGCAACGCCCTTTTGCCTAGGGACGGGCATTGGTGGTGCGGCGACGCTGCGCTTCGTCGCGTTTCAGGTCGATGAAGGCCTTGGCATGACGGGCGAGGGGCAGCTGCTCGGTCCAAGTGTCGCGCCAGATGGCGCAGGCCAGCGAAAGGCTCTCGTCCACCACCGCGGTCGAGAAGGATTCAAAGGTGATGTCGCGGGCATAATCGATGTCGAGCAGCGCATCGAAGATCAGATCGAACTTGATGGTTCCGTCGCCAAGATAGCCCCGATTGCTTTCGCCGATATGGAAATAGCCGAGCTTGTCGCCCGCCAGACGCAGGGCCGCGGCGGGATTGGCCTCTTCGATGTTCATATGGAAGGTATCAAGATGCAGCCGGACATGGTCCGATCCGGTCTGCGCAATGAAATCCAGCCCCTGCGCCGTGGTGTTCAAGAGGTTGGTTTCAAAGCGATTTACCACCTCCAACACCAGATCGACCCCGGCAGCCTTGGCAAGATCCGCCGTCTTGGCGATCGCGGCCACGCTGTTCTTGCGGCCCCGGTCGGTCGGCGCGCGGTTGTATTTGGTATGGGCAGAATACAGAATCCCGCCCAGTTTCGAGCCGCCGATATCGCGGACCGCCGCCACGGCCGAGGCCAGCATCGCCTCTCCCGCCCGCACGGATTCCGGGTCTTCGGCAGAAACATCGGCGGACAGCGGCAGGCCCATCGTCACCGCGATATCGAGATCCAGCGCCTTGGCGCGCCGGGCCAAGGCGTCAAGATCGAACTTTTCCGGCCGCAGATAGGCCAGTTCGATCAGCCGATAGCCGCACTCGGCCGATTGCTCCATCGCCCGCTCCAATCCCTCCTGCGTGGTGCCGGCGGTCCAGACAAAGGAGTGGATTCCAAGGCGATTCATGATCTTCTTCCCCAGTTGGATCAAATATGTTGTTTCAACATACAAATATCAGAAGCCCAATCCTGTCAAGCTGGCTCTCCACCCTTCGCAACAGCTTTCATGGGCCGGAATCCGCCATAATCATCCAATTTTGGGCCAAAAGCGACAAATGGGCCTGAGGTCCATCGGCGCGATTTTGAATCCACATTGACTTTTTCGTGATACCCCATAATTTGTTATGGAAAGAAACATAATTGCTGACCCATCGCAGACAAGAATCGGGCAGGTCGTAGGGGACGTTTGGGGCGCAAAGATCCCGGTGCGAAGAGGCCGGATCGGACAGCCTGGCTTCAGGGGGGAATCATGAAAGCTAACCTGCGGATCGTTCCGGATTACGAAGTCATCCTGTGCCCACCGACCGAAAGTTTCCGTTGGTTTACGCATGATTACCCGATCTCGCTGGCCAAGTGGCACTACCATCCGGAATATGAGCTGCACCTGACCCGCTCGACCCAGGGCATCATGATGGTGGGCGATTATCTGGGGGATTTCGAGCCCGGCTGCCTGGTCCTGACCGGCCCCAATGTGCCGCACAACTGGGTCAGCAACATCACCCCCGGCGAGGTGATCAAGAATCGCGACATGCTGATCCAGTTCTCCGCGGAATGGGCCGAAAAGGTCGCGGGATTCTGCCCCGAGCTGGCCAGCCTGCGCGGATTGTTCGACGACGCGGCCTATGGCGTGCTGTTCGAAGGCGCCACCTCGCTTGCCGGGCAGCGCCTTCTGGCCGAGATCGGCCGGGCGCGCGGGGCGGACCGCGTGCTCTTGTTCCTCCGCCTGATGGAGGCGCTGGCCCAGAACCCTGCCGAGCGTCGCCGCCTGTCGCGCCGCAACCCCGATGCGGTGGCCGACCTGCCGGCAGAGCTCGATTCCGCCATGCGCTTCATGATGGAAAACTATGCCGACGCGATCGACCTCGCCACGGTGGCCGATCAATGCGGCCTGGCGCCCCAGGCCTTCTCGCGGCTGTTCAAGCGTCAGACCGGGCACACCTTCGCCCGCTACCTGATTCTGACCCGGGTCTATGCGGCCTGCACGCTTCTGACCCAAAGCCACCAGTCGATCACCGACATCTGCTTTGAGGTTGGCTTCAACAACATCGCCAATTTCAACCGGCAGTTCTTCAAGGTCTGCGGCCGCACGCCCTCGGAATACCGGCGCAGCGCGCAGAAGATCGGCACCGACGCCCGCATCGACCCGTTCCGTGAAATGCGCGACGCCGTGGTGGCAGGCGGAAAAGTATAGGTCGCCTGCAAACCGCGCGTGGCGGGGTCAGGACAGCTCGCATAACCTCCTTGAACGCCGTCGGATCCTGGGCCTGAGACCGGAAAGCCCTTCATCCGCATGGTGAAACCAGACTGCGACCGTGGGAGGAAACCATCGGGCGGCGGGTCTGGGTTGCCAGCCCTGTGGTCCCGCATGGCCGCCGGGCAAACGATAATCAATCAACATGCAAGGAGGAGTGGATGTTCTTGAGTATGAAATTTCGTCTGACTGCCATGGCCGTGGCCCTGGCCACCTGTGCCCTGCCCGCCTATGCCGACTTCTGGTCGGATGCCGGGGCGAAATACAAGGGTGTGACCCTGCATGGCGTCACCGAAAGCTCGCCCCCGTCGATGTACATCAAGGAAGTTCTGGCGCCCCAGTTCGAAAAGGCCACCGGCATCAAGGTCGAGATCGAGACGACCTCCTGGGACCAGATGTATGACAAGGCGATCAAGGACATGGAGGCCGGCACCGGCATCTATGACATGGTCTATATCGAGCAGGACATCATCTACGCCTACCTGCACCGCAACTTCCTGACCGACATCACCAAGTCCCTGAAGGACAAGCCGGAACTGAAGGCGCCGACCTATGACGACGCCAATTTCACCAGCTTCGCCAACTACTTCAAGAACGGCGACGGCGACCTGATGGGCGTTCCGATGGAAGCCTTCATCAAGCTTTACCTCTATCGCAAGGATCTCTTCACCGATCCGGAGATCATGAAGGCCTTCAAGGAAAAGACCGGCCACGACCTCGCCCCGGCCACCACGCATGAGCAATATACCGAGATTGCCGATTTCTTCACCCAATGGGGCAAGGATCACAATCTGGAGCTCTTCGGGTCGACCGCCCAGGCCCATACCGGCCACCCGGCCTCGTGGTACGAATATTTCGAATCCGTGGCGCCGACCTTCGGCGTCTATAACTGGGGCATCGACGCCAACAACAACTATGCGGCGACGGTGGAACATGGCGGTCAGATGAACTCTGACAAGGCCAAGGCGGCGCTGAAGTGGTGGCTGCACCTGCGCGACATCGCGGCGCCTGAAAGCTCGGCCTCGACCTGGACCGAAGTTGCGACCACCTTTGCGGCCGGTCGTGCGGCGCAGGGCCTCGTCTATGGCGAGAACGCCGCCTGGATCGAATCCGATGCCACCAAGTCCAAGGTCGTCGACAAGGTGGGCTTTGCCCTGCCGCCGCTCTCGGATGGCGTGATGGCCGATGCCGAAGCGGGCAAGGGCTACATCGGGTATTATGACGGCGGCGCCTTTGGCCTGCCCGTCAGCTCGAAGAACCAGGACGCGGCGCTGCTGTTCCTGGAATACATCGGCCAGAACGAGGTTCAGGCGGATTGGGCGGTCGCCGCACCGCGGATCACCAACACCGCGACCTATGACGACCCGAAAGTCGTCGCCATGGACAAGACTCTGGGCGGTTACTACACGATGCTGAAAGATCAGGGCAAATTGTTTGCGGGTGCGCCTCCCTACCCCTTCCATGCCCAGGTCCGCGAGGCGACCGCGCCGATCTTCTACCAGATCCTTCTGGGGCAGATCGACCCGGACACCGGGCTCGACCAGATGGCCGCCAAGGCCGAGGAAGAGCTGACCAACCTCGGGTATCGCAAGTAATCTGACCAGACAGTCGAGGGCCGCCGCCTGAGCAGCGGCGGCCCTTGCACCCCCGGCACGGGGCAAGGACGGGCACCCCGCCTTGCGAAAACGCACCGACAAATCGCTGGCCGGAACGGAAGAAACAGACCTTCGGGGAGGTGGGACGATGCGTTCCAACACGACTGGCTGGCTGATGCTGGCTCCAACTTTGCTGATCCTGGGCACTTTCGGCATCCTGCCCTTCATCTATGTACTTTTCGTCTCCTTTCACCAATGGAACCCCTTCGGCGCCAGCCATGACATGGTCTACAACGGTGCTGCGAACTTCCGCCGTCTGGTGTTTGACAAGGAATTCCTGCTCTCGGTCGGCCTGACCCTGAAGTTCGCCTTCTTCGCGGTCGGAAGCGAGGTCGTGCTGGGCTATTTCCTCGCCCAACTCCTGATGAAGGATTTCCCCGGCAAGGCGCTGTTCCGCACCGTCCACACGCTGCCGCTGATCGTGGCGCCGATCGTGGTGGGCTCGGTCTGGCGGCTGATGACGACGCCTTCGATCGGGATCATCCCGCATTTCCTGCACAACTGGTTCGGCTATGACATGAACATCGGCCGCGATGCCAATGTGGCCTTCGTGCTGACCGTGATCATGGATCTGTGGCACTGGACACCGCTCGTCACGCTGACCCTGCTCGCGGCCCTCCTCGCCCTGCCGAAAGACCCGTTCGAGCAGGCGCAGATCGACGGCGCCAACCGCAGGCAGATCTTTTGGCACATCACCCTGCCGATGATCCGCCCCGCCATCCTCGCCACCGTCTTCATCCGCATGATGGACGCGCTGCGCACGGTGGACGAGGTCTGGATGCTGACCGGCGGCGGACCGGGGGCCGCGACCCGCTACCTCGGCCTGCATATCTGGAAGATCGTCTTTCCCAAAACCGACTACGGCTATGGCTCGGCCATCTCGGTCATCGTGCTCTATCTCACGCTGGTCATGTGCTGGGTGCTTTACGTCGCCCTTGTCGCCCCCCGTCAGAAGAAGGTTGTCGAGCAATGACCGCGAAACGCCCCTGGCTGCAGCTTGTGATGTGGCTTGCCCTCAGCCTCTTGACCCTGTTCCCGATCTACTGGCTCTTCGTCATCTCGGTCAAACCGGCGGTGGATCTCTTCACCACGCCCAGCCTCTTGCTCGACACCGTCTACTGGACCAATTACGTCGAGGTCTTCCACGACGAGACGCTGCGCCGCTACATGCTGAACTCGGTCATCATCTCGACCGGGAACGCCTTCCTCGTGACCACGCTGGCCTTCTTCGCCTGCTATGCCCTGTCGCGCTATGACCTTGCGGGCAAAGAGAATATCTTCTTCTGGACCATCACCAACCGGATGGCCCCGGCGGCGGTGTTCCTTCTGCCCTTCTTCCTTCTCTTCACCCAGATCTTCACCTGGGGCGAGTGGAAGCTTTACGACACCCATATCGGGATGATCCTGCTTTACTGCACCTTCAACCTGCCCTTCGCGATCTGGACCCTGCGCCCCACCATCGACGGCATCCCGAAGGAACTGGACGAGGCGGCGACCGTCGATGGCGCCTCGACCTGGCAGGTGATCCGGCAGGTCATGTGGCCGCTCGCCAAACCCGGCCTTGCGGTGACGCTTATCCTGACCTGGGTCTTTGCCTGGAACGAGTTCCTGCTCGCCGCCACGCTCACCAGTTTCAAGGCGCGCACCATCACCACGGGCCTGTCGGAATATGTCACCACCACTGGCACCGAATGGGGCAAGATGGCCTCGATCTCGATCATCACGCTGATCCCGGCGCTTGTGATCTTCGCCGTGGTGCAGCGCCATATCGTCGCCGGCCTGACCTTCGGCGCGGTCAAGGAGTAAGCCCATGTCCGAGAACCCCAAACCGAAACGCCAGGGCTTCCTGCCCATCGTCACCAACTGGTTCGACCGGCTGTTCATCGGCATCTACCTCTTCGTGGCGCTGGAGCTGTTCTGGCTGCGCTTCATCGAAGTCGCCATCCCCCTGATCTTCGCCCACATCCTCGCCCTTGCCCTGGGCGTGTTGATCCTGTGGCGCGGCTGAAATTTCCTTTGGAGGAACACCATGAAAGCTCTGGTTCTTGAAGAGCGTCTGAGCCTGTCCCTGCGCGATTTCCCGATCGAACGGGAGGAGGCGATGGGCCCCCATGACGTGCGCATCAAGATGCACACGGTCGGCATCTGCGGGTCTGACGTGCATTACTACACCCACGGCGGCATCGGCGAATTCATCGTCCGCGCCCCGATGATCCTTGGCCACGAAGCCTCGGGCACCGTGATCGAGGCGGGGGCAGAGGTGAAGACGCTGAAGGTCGGCGACCGCGTCTGCATGGAGCCGGGCATCCCCGACCCCAACAGCCGCGCCACGCGTCTGGGCCTCTACAACATCGACCCCGCGGTGCGCTTCTGGGCCACCCCGCCGGTCCACGGCATCCTGCGCCCGACGGTCGTCCACCCCGAGGCTTTCACTTTCAAACTGCCCGACAACGTCTCCTTCGCCGAGGCCGCGATGGTCGAACCCCTGGCCGTTGGCGTCCATGCCGCGACCAAGGCGCAGATCAAACCGGGGGATGTGGCGCTGGTTTCGGGCGCCGGGCCGATCGGTCTGGTCACTGCGCTCGCCGCTTTGGCCGCCGGCTGCGCCCGGGTCTATGTCACCGACATCGACGAGACCAAGCTTGCCATCGCGGCCAGCCTTTCCACCGCCATCACCGCGCTGAACGTCAAATCCGATCCCCACGCCCAGATGATGCGCGAGACAGAGGGCTGGGGCGTCGAGGTGGTCTTCGAATGCTCCGGCAACCCGCGCGCCGCGACCGGCGTCTTTGACGCCCTCGCCCCCGGTGGCCGCGTCGTCTATGTCGGCATCCCGGTCGATCCCTTCACCTATGACCTTGGCAAGGCGATGGTCCGCGAGGCGCGGGTCGAGCATATCTTCCGTTATGCCCATGTCTTCCCGCGCTGCGTGGGCCTGCTCTCCTCGGGCGCCATCGACGTCAAGCCCTTGATCACCCGCACTTTCGCCTTTGACGACAGCGTCAATGCCTTCGAGATCGCCGCTTCCGCGCCCAAGGGCGAAGTGAAGATGCAGATCGAACTCCCGCAATAAGGAACCGACCATGGCGCAAGTCACAATCACCGATGTCAAGAAAAGCTATGGCGAGGCGAAGGTCATCCACGGGGTCAACGTCGAGATTGCCGATGGCGAGTTCGTCGTGCTGGTCGGCCCCTCGGGCTGCGGGAAATCGACGCTGCTGCGGATGATCGCCGGGCTTGAATCGATCTCGGGCGGCGAGATGCGGATCGGCTCGCGGGTGGTCAACGACGTGCCGCCCAAGGACCGCGACATCGCGATGGTCTTCCAGTCCTACGCGCTTTACCCGCACAAGACGGTGGCGGAAAACCTCGGCTTTTCCCTGATGATCAAGGGCGCACCCAAGGCGGAAATCGCGACCAAGGTGGGGCGGGCGGCGGAAATCCTTGACCTGACCAAGCTGCTGGACCGCTACCCCAAGCAACTGTCGGGCGGCCAGCGCCAGCGCGTCGCCATGGGCCGCGCCATCGTGCGCGACCCGCAGGTGTTTCTCTTTGACGAGCCGCTGTCGAACCTCGACGCCAAGCTGCGCGTCCAGATGCGGGTCGAGATCAAGGAACTGCACCGCCGCCTGAAGACCACGATCATCTATGTGACCCACGACCAGATCGAGGCGATGACCATGGCCGACAAGATCGTCGTCATGCGCGATGGCAGGGTCGAACAGATCGGCAAGCCGCTCGACCTTTACGACCGGCCGAACAACCTGTTCGTGGCGGGCTTCATCGGCAGCCCGGCGATGAATTTCCTCAATGGCAAGATCGTCACCCAGGACGGCCGGCAGTTCGTCCGCACCGAGGCCGGGATCGACCTGCCCTTGGAGGGGACGGGCCATCAGGACGGCCGCGCAGTCACCTATGGCGTGCGCCCCGAACATATCGCCATCGGCGCGGGCGGGCTGCCGGTCGATGTCTCGGTGCTGGAGCCGACCGGGTCGGAGACGCTGATCTTCGGCCGCCTCGGCGGTATCCCGATCGACGCGGTGGTGCGCGACCGGATCGATGCCGAGCCGGGCCAGACCCTGCCCTTCCGCATCGACACGCGGCGCGTCCATGTCTTCGACCAGAAGACCGGCGCAAGGATCTGAGGAGGAAGCCATGGATTTCACAGGTAAAAAAGTCATCCTGACCGGGGCCGGCAAGGGCATCGGCCGGGCCACGGCAGAGATCCTTCTGGCCAAAGGCGCCCAGGTCATCGCCCTGACCCGCAGCGCCGGCGACGTGGCAGAGTTGCAGGCCATGGGATGTAAGGCGATCCAGGTCGATCTGGCCGATGCCGAGGCGACCCGCGCCGCGGCACGCGAGGCCCTGCCTGCCGACCTGCTGATCAACTGCGCCGGCACGACCGAATTGCAGTCCTTCCTCGACACCACGGTGGAGGCCTTCGACCGCCTGATCGCCGTCAACACCCGCGCCCCGATGATCGTGGCGCAGGAATATGCCCGCGACCTGATCGGGCGCGGGCAGAAGGGGGCGATCGTCAACGTCTCTTCGGTCGCCGCCTTTGTCGGCATCCCGGACCACGCCTCTTACTGCGCCTCGAAGGCCGGGCTCGATGGGCTGACGCGGGTGATGGCCAAGGAACTGGCGCCGCAGGGCATCAGGGTCAATGGCGTGCATCCGACCGTGACCCTGACGCCGATGGCCGTGAAAGCCTGGAGCGATCCGGTCAAGGCCGCCGGGATGATGAACCGCATTCCGGTTGGCCGCTTTGCCGAAAGCGCCGATGTGACCGAGGTGATCCTCTTCCTGCTCTCGGACGAGGCGGCGATGGTCAACGGCATCTCGATGCCGGTCGACGGCGGCTACATGATCGCCTGACGCCCCCGCCCCGTTGCCATGGCGACGGGGCAGAGTTCAGACCCGGTCGAAATCTGCCGGGTCGATCGGCAAGGTGAAGCCGGTCTTGATACGGTCCATGATGACCATGGTCTTGAAGCTTTTGATATCCGGGTTCTCGTAAAAGAACTTGCGGGTGAACTGCTCGTAATCGGCCATGCTGTGCGCGGTGACGATGATCACGAAATCGGCGTCGCCGGTGACGTAATAGCCATTCATCACCTCCGCCGTGTTGCGGATGGATTGCTTGAACCGGTCGATGATATCGGCCCTCTCCCGCTCCAGCGTCACCAGAACGAACATCGCCAGCGGCAGGCCGACGTGACGCGGGCTGACGATGGCGACATCCGCCTCGATCACGCCACCGTCGCGCAGGCGTTTCAACCGCCGCTGCACCGCCGTCGGCGACAGGCCGACCAGCGCTCCCAGCTCCTCTGAGCTTTGCCGGTTCGAGCTTTGCAGGGCGTTCAGCAGTTTGGCATCCAGTCGATCCAGCTTCATCCGTTCCATCCGCAGAATTGCATCGTTTGCCCGCGCTTTTCGCCGGAAAGCTGCGCGGTCTCGAAAGCCTACGCAGAAAATCAGCCAAAGAACGCAGCTATTCTGCCTTAGGCCAGACGAAATGGAGAGCCAATGCTTGCGACGCCCCCTCATGCCCAATTGGCCCTGATGCGCCTTCTTGAACCGCAGCTGCTGCGCCGTGGTGCTTTTATTGGCGGTGAATGGATCAGCGCGGCAACGGAAGACCCGGTGACCGACCCCGCGACCGGGGTCGAGATCGCCCGCGTGGCACGCTGCACGCCCGCCGATGCCCGGCGCGCCATCGATGCGGCTGCGGCGGCCTTTCCGGGCTGGCGCGACATGCTGGCGCGCGACCGGGGCCGGATCTTGCGCCGCTGGGCCGATCTGATCCGCGACCATGCGGGCGATCTTGCGGTGATCCTGTCGGCCGAACAGGGCAAGCCCTTGCACGAAGCCCGCGACGAGATCCTTTACGGTGTCGATTTCATCGACTGGTTCGCCGCCGAGGGCGAGCGCGCCTATGGCGAGACGATCCCCGCCCACAAACCGGGCCGCCAGCTGGTGGTGTCGATGCAGCCGGTCGGCGTCGTGGCCGCGATCACGCCGTGGAACTTTCCCTCGGCGATGATCGCCCGCAAGGCGGCGGCGGCGCTGGCGGCGGGTTGCAGCGTCATCGTCAAACCGGCCGAAGAGACGCCGCTTTCTGCCCTCGCGCTGGCTACCCTCGCCGAGGAGGCCGGCCTGCCCGGATCGGTGCTGCAGGTGCTGACCGGGGATGGTGCGGCGCTTTGCGGGGTTCTGACCGCCGATGTCCGCGTGCGGGCGATCAGCTTTACCGGCTCGACCCGGGTGGGCGCGATCCTGTCGGCGGAGGCGGCACGCAGCATCAAGAAGGTCTCGCTGGAACTTGGCGGTCATGCGCCGGTCATCGTCTTTCCCGATGCCGATCTGGACCAGTCCATCGAGGATTGTCTGGCCGCGAAATTCGCCACCTCGGGGCAGGATTGCCTCGCCGCGAACCGGATCTACCTGCACGACGACATCCATGAGGCCTTTGCCAGCCGCTTTGCCGCCCGTGTTGCCCAGTTGCGCGTCGGGCCGGGGCTGGCCGAGGGCACCGAGATCGGCCCGATGACGCGGCGTTCGGTCGTCGACACCTGCGATGCGCAGATCGCCGATGCGCTGGCGCAGGGCGCGGTCCTGCTGACCGGCAGCCGCCCCTTGTCCAGCGGGAATTTCGTGCCCCCCACCGTTCTGTCCGAGGTGCAGGACACGATGCGCATCACCCGGGAGGAGACCTTCGGCCCGGTCGCGGCGCTTATGCGCTTTTCCACCGAGGCCGAGGTGATCGCCCGCGCCAATGCCTCGGAGATGGGACTCGCGGCCTATGTCTTCACCCGCGACCTCGGCCGCGCGATGCGGCTGACTGCGGCGCTGGAATACGGGATGGTCGCGGTCAACACCGCCTCTTTCACCGGCGCGCCGATCCCCTTTGGCGGCTGGAAGGGTTCGGGTCTGGGCCGCGAAGGCGCCCGGCAGGGTTTGGCCGAATTCATGGAACTCAAATACGTCTGTTTCGGCGGCCTGGCCGCTTAAGGAAATCACCATGCAAGACATCGAAGAGATCATCCGCCAGGACCGCGCCGCGGTGCTGCACCCCTTCACCTACCTCAAGGGCCATGCCGATGGCACCGGGCCAGAGCCGACCGTGGTGCAGACCGGCAAGGGCGTGCGGATCACCGATGCCCGCGGGCGGGAATATATCGACGGTTTCGCCGGGCTTTACTGCGTGAACGTCGGCTATGGCCGCACCGAAGTGGCCGAGGCCATCGCGCGCCAGGCCTATCAGCTGGCCTATTACCACAGCTATGCCGGCCACACGACCGAGGCGCTGGCCCGGCTGTCCGACCGTCTGGTCCGGATGGCGCCAGGCAAGATGTCGAAGGTGTTCTACGGCATGTCGGGGTCTGACGCGAACGAGACCCAGGCCAAGATCGTCTGGTATTACAACAACCTGCGCGGTAAGCCTCAGAAGAAGAAGATCATCTCGCGCGACCGCGGCTATCACGGCTGTTCGGTCGTGGCGGGGTCGATGACGGGGCTCAGCTTCTATCACGACCATATGGACCTGCCGGTCAGCGGCATCCTGCGCACCGGCGTGCCGCATTACTGGCGCGGCGCGGAGGCGGGCGAAAGCGAGGCCGACTTCTCGACCCGCCGCGCCCGCGAGCTGGAGGAGATGATCCTGCGCGAGGGCCCCGACACCGTCGGCGCCTTCATCGCCGAGCCGGTTCTGGGCACCGGGGGCCTCGTGCCGCCGCCCGCAGGCTATTGGGCGGCCATTCAGGCGGTTCTGCGCCGCTACGACATCCTTCTGATCGCGGATGAGGTGATCACCGGCTTCGGGCGGACCGGGGCGCTGTTCGGATCGGAGCTGTACGGGATCGAGCCGGATCTGATCACCGTGGCCAAGGGCCTGACCTCGGCCTATGTGCCGCTTTCGGCCTGTCTGGTCAGCGAAAAGGTCTTTGCGGTGATGGCCGAGGGCACCGCGAAGGTGGGCAGCTTCTCGCATGGCTATACCTATTCGGGCCATCCGATCGGGGCTGCGGCGGCCAATGCCGTTCTGGATATCGTCGAGGCGGAGAACTTGCCCGGCCGTGCGGCGGAAAACGGCGCCTACCTCAACCAGCGTCTGAAGGAGGCTTTCGCCCAGAACCCCTTCGTGGGCGAGGTGCGCGGGGTGGGTTTGATGGCCGCTATCGAGTTTGTGGCGGACCGCGAGACCCGGCGTGGCTTCGATCCGGCCCTGACCATCGGTGCCAAGGTTTCGGCCGCCTGCCGCGCGCGGGGTCTGATCGCCCGGGCGATGCCGCATGGCGACATCCTCGGCTTTGCCCCGCCCCTCGTCATCACCAAAGCCGAGATCGACGAGATGATGGAGATCACCATCGCCGCCGTCGCCTCTGTCACCGACACCCTGCCCGCCCGCTAGCCCAAGGACGCCAGACCGATGCAACATGCCCTGAGGGTGCTGAACCTGCGCAAGTCCTTTGGCCCGATCACGGTCTTTGACGGCATCGACCTTGCCATGGCGCCGGGGCAGGTCGTCTCGCTCATCGGGGCATCGGGATCGGGCAAAAGCACGATCCTGCGCTGCATCAACTTTCTGGAAATGCCCGATTTCGGCACGGTCGAGGTCTTCGACAAGGGCGTTTCCATTGCAAAAGACAGCACTGGCGCGCTGTCGGTCGTGAACCGGCGGCAGATCCGTGAGATCCGTCAGATCGTCGGCATGGTGTTCCAGAACTTCAACCTCTGGCCGCACCGCACGGCGCTTGGCAATGTGACGGAGGCCTTGATCCATGTCCTCGGGCAGGACAAGGCCGCGGCGCGCGAGGCGGGCCTGGCCGCGCTGGAGAAGGTCGGCATGGCCTCCTTCGCCGCCCGTTACCCTTCGCAGCTGTCGGGCGGCCAGCAGCAGCGCGTCGCCATCGCCCGCGTTCTGGCCATGCGGCCGCGCGTCATGCTGTTCGATGAGGCAACCTCGGCGCTTGACCCCGAGCTTGTGGGTGAGGTCCTGAAGGTGCTGCGGCTTCTGGCCGAAGAGGGCAACACGATCCTGCAGGTCACCCACGAGATGCGCTATGCGCGCGAAGTCTCGGACCGGATGGTGTTCCTGCACCGGGGCAAGATCCTGCAGGACGCCGCCCCCGAAGAGCTTTTCCGCAATCCCGCCGACGAGGCCGTCAGGCGGTTCCTATCCGGCAGCGCGTAAGCCAGCCGTCCTTCAACACAGAAAAACAGGGAAAAAACATGAGAAAGACCTTCTTCGCGACCCTTCTTGCGGCAGCAGCCCTTTCGGTCGGCAGCATGGCCTTGGCCGACAATGGCGTGCTGCGCGTCGGCACCGAGGGCGATGCGCCCAATTTCTCGATGGCCGATGCCAGTGGCAATGTCACCGGCTTTGACGCCGATGTGGCCAATGCGCTGTGCACCAAGCTGGAGATGACCTGCAAGTTCGTCGTCCAATCCTTCAGCACGCTGGTGCCCTCGATGGACAGCGACCGGTTCGACGTGATCATCTCCGGCCTTGGCATCACCGATGCGCGGCGCGAGAAGATCGACTATTCGATCCCCTATGCCTCGACCCCGCAGTATTTCGTGGTGGCCAAGGATTCGCCCCTCGCCGCGGCCAAGGACCTGCCGACGATCCTTGCCGGGCTGAAGGGCAAGACCGTGGGCGTCGTCAACGGCACGACCTATTCGCGCTTTGTCGCCAAGATGGCGCCGGAGGCCACGCTGAACACCTATGACGCCACGACCCAGCAGCTGGCCGACCTGGCCGCTGGCCGGGTGGATGCGGCCCTGAGCGACTCGCCCACCTGGGTCGACTTCTTCAAGACCCCGGAAAGCGCCGGTTTCACCAAGATCGACGTCCGCATCCTGCCGACAGCCGACCACGAGACCCTGGGCTACGGCATGGGTGTTGGCCTGAAAAAGGGCAATACCGCGCTGCAGGCCAAGCTCGACAGCGCGATGTGCGACCTGATCAAGGATGGCACCATTGCAGCTTCCAGCCAGAAGTGGTTCGGGGAAGACTATTCGCTGCCCTGCGCCAAGTGATCCTGCCAGACCGACAGCGCGGCGGCCCCCCCGCCGCGCCGCCACGGAGAGCCCATGATGCGACCTGACCTCTTGACCCTGTTGATCGAACAGGGATGGGCCCTGGCACTGCTGAAGGGAGCGGCCATCACCATCGCGGCCGCCCTTCTGGGCACCGCGCTGGGGATCGTGATGGGCTTTCCCCTCGCCATCCTGCGCTGGCGCGCCGTGCCGGTGCTGTCGCCCTTGGTTGCGACCTATTCCGCCCTGGTCCGCGGGGTTCCGGGGCTTCTGGTGATCTATCTGATCTTCTTCGGCTCGATCCAGACGGTCGAGGCGGTGCTGGCAGCCCTGCGGCTGGGCGGCGACAGCAACATCGTGCCCTTCCTCATGGGCGTCATCGCCATCGGGGTGATCTCCTGCTCCTATTCGATCGAGGTGTTCCGGGCGGCGCTGCATGCCATTCCCTTCGGCCAGATCGAGGCGGCCCAGGCGGTCGGCATGTCGGGCTGGGTGGCCTTTCGCCGGATCATCGCGCCCCTCGCCCTGCGCACGGCGATCGGCGGATTGAACAATGTCTGGCAGATGACGGTGAAGGACACCTCGCTCGTCTCGGTCGTGGGCCTGCAGGAGATGCTGCGCGTCGCGGCCATCGCCGCCGGCATCACCCGCAGCGCCTTGGTCTTCTACATCCTCGCGGCCCTGCTTTACCTGCTGATCACCTTGGTCAGCCAGTTCCTGTTCCTGCGCGCCGAACGCGCCCTGAACCTCGGTTTCGGAGGCCGGTCATGATCATCGACACCGCCCTCATCGGCATGGCCCTGCCGCTTCTGGCCACCGGCGCCCTGGTCACGCTGAAGATCACCGCCGTCGGCATCGTGATCGGATTGCCGCTCGGCCTTGGCATGGCGCTGTTGCGGCTGCATCGGCACCGGTTGATCGCGCGTCTGGCCGATGGCTATGCCGGGCTCTTCCGCGGCACGCCGATGCTGGTGCAGCTTTTCATCATCTACTACGGCTTTGGCGAGATTGCCTTCATCCGCCAGACACCCGCCCTCTGGTGGTTCTTCCGTGACGCGCTGTTCTGCGCCGAACTGGCGGTGGTGCTGAACACGGTCGCCTATACATCCGAGATCTTCCGCACCGCCTTTCAGGCGATCCCCCCGGGCCAGATCGAGGCCGCCCTTGCGATGGGGATGAGCCCCTCCACGCTGCTGCGCCGCATCCGCCTGCCCCTGGCCTTTCGCAGCGCCCTGCCGGTCTATGCCTCCGAAGCCATCACCGTGGTGAAAGAGACCAGCCTCGCCTCCACCATCACCGTGCTGGAGATCACCGGCCAGGCCAAGCGCCTGATGAGCCAGACCTTCGCGATCTTTGAAATCTTCGCCATCGCCTCGCTGCTTTACCTGGCGATCAACCTGCTGTGCCTTGGGCTGTTCTACCTTCTGGAACGCCAGATGACCCGCGGCACGCGTTAACCTCAGGACCCCTGACATGAGCCTTCTGACCTTCTTCCCCCTCGAAGCCGACCTGCCCGCGCCGCGCCACGGCGTCCCCCTGCCCGACCGCCTGGTCGAAGGCGCACCCAAATTCCGCACCTGGGATCTGGCGCAGAACGCCGATGGCACCATGACCGCCGGCATCTGGGAGGCGACGCCGGGCGCCTACCGCTCGATCAAGGGCGGGACCTGGGAGTTCTGCACCATCCTCTCGGGCGTCTCCGAACTGGTCGAGGATGGCAAGCCGCCGCGCCGCATCGGGCCGGGCGATACCTTCGTGATGAACCCCGGCTTTGTCGGCACCTGGCGGGTGATCGAGACCACGCGCAAGCTCTGGGTCTCGAAGGACTGAGGGCGATGACCGAAGAGAGCCCGCGCAACACGCCCTATTGGTGGGATGCCACCCCCCTGCCCGCGATCGCCCCGCAGCCCCTGCCGCACAGCGTGGATGTGGCGATCGTCGGCGGTGGCTATACCGGCATCGCCGCCGCCATCGAACTGGCCGCAGCCGGACGCTCGGTCGCGGTCTTCGACAAGGCGCGCCTCGGCGAGGGCGCCTCGACGCGCAATGGCGGTATGACCAGCGGGTCGATCCGCCCCAGCCATGCCGCCCTGACCCGAACCTATGGCGAGGCGCGGGCCCTTGCCATCCTGCACGAGGGCAAGGAAGCGCGCGAGGACCTCTGGCGCTATCTGGACGAGGCCCGGATCGACTGCGGCTTCCACCTCAGCGGCCTGTTCGACGGGGCGATGACCGCGGCCGAACAGGAGGCGCTGGACCGCAAGGCCGAGCTGCTGAACCGCGTCCTTGGGGTCGAGGCCTATGCCGTGCCGAAGGGCGAGGTGGCGGGCGTGATCGGAACCACCCTTTACCGCAGCGGCATGGTGCGCCCCGACATCGGCGGTCTGGACCCGGCGCGGCTCTTTGCCGGCATGGTGGCCCATGCCAGCGCCCTTGGTGCCGGGCTTTACCCGGAAACCGCGGTTCAGGCGATCGAGGCCGAGGGGGTCGGCTTTCGCCTGCGGCTTGATCGGGGCACGTTGCGGGCCGGACAGGTCATCGAATGCACCAATGGCTATACCGACGCGGCCGACCCCTGGCTGCGCCGCCGACTGGTGCCGGTGCGCAGCCGGATCATCGCCACCGAGCCCCTGGCGCCCGAGGTGATGGCCCGGCTGATGCCGAAACGGATGATGCATGGCGACATGCGCAAGCTCAGCTATTACTACCGCCCCTCGCCCGACGGCCAGCGCATCCTCTTCGGCGGGCGCGACGGCACCACGGCGGGCGACCCGATGGCGCCGACGCTGCACCTGCGCCGCGAGCTGGCCCGGATCTTCCCCGAACTGGCCGAGGTGGCGATCACCCACAGCTGGTTCGGCAATGTCGCGATGAACCGCCACATGATCCCGAAACTGTTCCGCCGCGCCGGGCGCGTCTATGCCACCGGCTATTGCGGCTCGGGCGTGGTCTGGGCGCGCTGGCTGGGCAAGAAGGCGGCGCGGATGGCGCTGAACGAAGCCGAGGGCGCCCGAAGCGCCTTCGATCTTGACGCACCACCCGCGATCCCGCTTTACCGTGGCAAGCCCTGGTTCATCCCGGCGGTCTTTGCCTGGTATGCCTGGCAAGACCGCAAGACCCAGCGCAAGGTGGAAGCCGCGAGCTGAGCGCAAAGCCTGTCGGGCGACGCAACCGCCGCCCGACAGGCTTTGCGCCCCGACGCCCATTCTGAACAGCAGGCATACGATGACACTTCTCTTCAACTCCGATCCCACGCGCGGCGCGATCTTTGCCGAGATCTTCGGCGCGGCCTTTCCCGGCATCCCGGTCCGGATCGGCGCCGACAGCGTTGCCGGCCCCGAGGTGCGCTATCTGGTGACCTGGCAGGCGCCGCCCGACCTCTTCACCCGCTATCCCAACCTGGAGCTGGTCCTGTCGCTGGGCGCTGGTGTCGACCAGTTCGACCTCGCCGCCTTTCCGCCCCATGTCCAACTGGTGCGGTTGGTGGATGAGGATTTCGCCTCGATGATGCGCGATTATGCCTGCATGGCGGTGTTGGCCTGCCACCGCAACCTGCCCGAATATGCCGGACAACAGCGCGCCGAGGTCTGGCGCGAGGTGCCGGTCCGCCTCGCCGCGGAACGGCGTGTCGGCGTTCTGGGCCTGGGGCATCTGGGGCTGGCAGTGACCGCGGCGCTGGCGGGCTTCGGCTTTCCCCTTTCGGGGTGGAGCCGCTCTCCCCGCAGCGTGAAGGGCCTGCGCTGCCTGTCCGGCCCCACGGGGCTGGCGACGATCCTGGCCCAATCCGACATAATCGTCTGCCTCCTGCCCCTGACGGAAGAGACGCGCGGCATCCTGAACGCCGATCTTTTCGCCAGACTGCCGCAAGGGGCGTCGCTGGTCCATGCGGGGCGTGGCGCGCAGCTCGACCCTGATGCCCTGCTTGCAGCGCTCGACAGCGGCCATCTCGCCAGCGCCATCCTCGATGTCACCGAGCCTGAGCCGCTGCGCCCGGGCGATCCCCTCTGGCGGCATCCCAGGGTGATCATCACCCCGCATGTCGCCTGCCAGACCCGGCCGCAAAGCCTCGCCCGGCATGCCATCTCTGTCCTGCGGGCGCATCAGGCCGGACAGCCCCTGCCCGGACGCGTCGAAAGCACGCGCGGCTACTGACGGCGCCGCCCCCCGCCCTTTGGAGAGCGTCCTTGCAACGGAAAGGCGCGAAAAGCCCTGTGGGACTTGCTCTTCGCAATAAGTATTGCGAGACTGGCGCCAACTGCTTTCCAGGCGAGAGGGCGCGACCGGAAATCCGGACGGGCGGCGCTTGCCGAACATGAGGATGAGGAAGAATGGGCTCCTATGCCCCGCCGGACAGCTATGAAGAGGTCATTCGCCTGATCCACGACCGCTACGACAGCATGAGCAAGTCGTACCAGAAGATCGCGGTCTATCTGACCCAGAACCCCAATGATGTGGCGGTCCTGTCGGTGACGGCCATTGCCGAGAAGTGCGGCATCCATGCCTCGTCCTTCGTGCGCTATGCGCAGTCCTTGGGCTACAAGGGTTTCAAGGAGATGCAGGCGATCTTCCAGCGCCGGCTTTCCACCGCGGCCCCCGGCTTTGACGCCCGCATCAAGGCGCTGGAGGCCGAGCTGGGCACCAAGGGCGATCACAGCGATCTGGGCTTTCTGAAGGACCTGGTGCTGCGCGACCTCGCCTCGCTGCAAGAGCTGCTGCAGGAAACCAATGCCGAACAGATCTCGGCGGCGGCGGATATGCTGGAGGCGGCGGATACCGTCTATCTGCTGGGCCAGCTGCGCTCGGCCCCGGTGGTGGATCTGTTGCGCTACATGTTGACCATGCTGGGCAAGCGGACGGTAATCCTCGATGCCAGCGGGGGCCTGGCCACCCATATGGCCAAGGTGGCGCGGCCGCAGGACCTTTTGTTTGCGGTGTCCTTCCGGTTCTATGCGACCGAGGTGGTCAATATCGTCGAGGAATCTGCGGCGAGGGGCGTGCCGATCCTCGCGATCAGCGACAGCACCCTGTCGCCTCTCGCGAAATCGGCGCAGGTCCTCTTTGCGATCCCGGAGCACGAATATACCTTCTCGCGCTCGCTGGCCGCCCCGATGTGCCTGGCACAGGCGCTGACCGTGGCGCTGGCGGCGCGGCTGCAACGCGACCGCACCTCGCCGCGCATCCCGGTGGTCACCGGCCCTCACCCCGGGACGTAAACGCGGTCGGCCTCGGGGTCGATGTCGGAATAGGGCAAGGCCTGCAGCGCCGTCCAGGCCTCTGGCGAGACGGGGGCCGCGGCCCAGGCCAGCGTCTGGGCCACCCGTTCCGGTTTCGACACGCCGATGATGGTCGAGGCGATGCGCGGGTCCCGCATCGAGAATTGCAGCGCCACGGCGCCCGGGGCCAGCCCGTGGTCCTGGCAGACCGTCTCGACCCGCTGCACGGGGGCAAGCGTCTGCGCGGTGACCTCCTGATAGGTGATCTTCCGGCTTTGCGCGCTGCCCTTGGCGAGGATGCCGCCGGCATAGGGGGCGGCGTTGAACACCGTCATGCCCCGCGCCACCGCCGCATCGAACAGCGCATCGGCCGAGCGGTTGAGCAGGGTAAAGCGGTTGTGGCTGAGGATGATGTCGAAGGGCCAGTCGCGGACCAGAGGCAGCATGATGTCCACCCGCCCCATGGCCAGGCCCACCGCCGTCACCAGCCCCTCTTCCTTGAGGCGGAACAACACCTCCAGCGCGCCGCCCTTGCCCGTCACCTCGGCCAGATCCAGCGCATGTTCGGGGTCGTGCAGGTGGAGGATGTCGATATGGTCGAGGCCCAGCGCCGTGAGGCTTTCTTCAAAGGACCGCCGGGCGCGGGCGCCGTCAAAGCGCCGGCTGTCCATGTCGCGGTCAAGCTTGGTGGACAGGACGAAGCCCGCGGGCAGACCGCCCCTTTCGCGGATCGCGTCGCCGACCCGCGTTTCGCTGCGGCCAAGCCCATAGTTGCGAGAGGTGTCCAGAAGGTTGACCGGACCTTCGAAGATCGCCCGAAGCGTGGCCCGGGCCGTCGCCTCATCGACGCTGTAGCCATAGGTATCGGGCATCCCGGCCAGCGGGGCAGCCCCGAAGCCGATGCTGGTCACCTCCAGACCGGTGGTTCCAATCGGGCGTCTTTGCATCGGCTTCTCCTTGGTCAGGGCGGCGTCAGGTCGGGTCCGCACGGCGACGGCCGTGGCCTGCGCATAGATTGACGGCACCCGGGGCAGCGTCAACAGGTTGTTGATCACCCGCCCCGGCGGAGCGTCGGGAGGGCCATTGCCCTAGCCGATCAGCAGCCGCCGCGTCGTTGGGGCAAAGCTGCGCAGGGTCGTGGCATCGGGATGGCGGCTGCGGGCGGGGCTGTGCAGGGCCACGCTGGCGCCGGTCCGCACCGACTCCTCGATGGCCAGAAGGGCGCGCATATCGGCCAGACCCTCGGCGCCATCGGCCTCGGGCGGGGTGCCGGCAGCGATACAATCCGAGAAATAGGCGATCTGGCCAGAGAAATGGTCGACGGCGGGGAAATCGGTCACCTCGACCTTTGCCCCGCGCCGCAACCGCAGCGAGATGGCGGATTCAAAGCGATAGCCGGGATCGACGGTCAATTCGCCCTCGGTGCCCAGAACGCGGTAATATTCCGTCATTTCGGCGCCAAAGCTGCAAAAGAACTGCGCCAGACGGCCTTCGGGAAAGCGTAAGGTTACTGCCAGATGGGCGTCGATCTCGGCAAAGCGCGGGTCATCCAGCGGGCGCGCGGCCATGGCCTGAACCTCGACCGGCTCGGCGCCAAAGACATGGCGCGCGGCGTTCAGGCAATAGACGCCGATATCCTGCAAGGGCCCGCCCCAATGGCTGGCCTGAAGGCGGTGGTTGCCGAGGGCTGACTGGAAGGCGAAGGTTGAGGAGAAATGCACCGGCGTGCCGATCCTGCCGGCCCGGATCGCCTCCAGCGCCGCGATGGTGCCGGGTTCGTTGTGCAGGCGGTAGGCGGTCATCAAGAGCGCGCCAGAGGCCTCTGCGGCCGCGATCATCGCCTCGCCCTCGGCCAGAGTGGTGGCCAGGGGCTTTTCCACCAGCACATGTTTGCCCGCCCGCAAGGCGCGGATCGCATAGTCGGCGTGCATCGAGTTCGGCAGGGCGATATAGACGGCGTCGATCCGGTCGCTGTGGATCAGCGCGTCGTAACCGGCATAGCCGACCACCTCGGGCACGCCGTGGAAGGCGGCCAGCTCCTGCGCCGGCCCCGGGCTGCCCGAGACGATGGCCTGCATCACGGAATTTCCGGTGGCGGCGACGGCAGGCATGAAAGCCTCCTGCGAGATCCATCCCGCTCCGACGACGGCGTAACGTATCATGTCTTGTCCTTCAGGCTGCGCGTTTGGAGGGCTTCTTGCCCATGATGATCATGCCTAGGATGTCGTCATCCGTGACCTCATCCACCCTGACCGTGCCGACAAGTTGGCCGTTCTTCATCACCGAGGCGCGGTCGCAGAGCTTCATCACGTTGTGGATGTCATGCTCGATCAGGAAGATGCCCAGACCCTGGGCCTTCAGCTCCTGGATCAGTTCCGACACCATCTGGGTTTCATGCGGGCCAAGGGCGGCGGTCGGCTCGTCCATGATCAGGATCTTGGCATCGAAATAGACCGCCCGGGCGATGGCGACCGATTGGCGCTGCCCGCCCGACAGGGCCGAGACGGGCACGCTGAACTTGCGGAAATTGGGGTTGAGGCGGCCCATGATCTTGCGGGTCTCGGCCTCCATCCGGGCATCGTCGACAAAGCCGTAGCGCGTCATCAACTCGCGTCCCAGAAACAGGTTCGAGGCGGCGTCGAGATTGTCCGACAGGGCCAGGGTCTGGTAGATCGTCTCGATGTTCTGCGCCCTGGCGTCGCGCGGGTTGGTGATCTCGATCTTCTGGCCGTTCAGCAGGATCTCGCCGGAATCGGCCTGGTAGGCGCCGGACAAGACTTTGATCAGGGTGGATTTTCCCGCGCCGTTATGACCCAGAAGGCCCACGACTTCGCCGGGGTGAAGGTCGATGGACACATGATCCACCGCCTTGATGCCGCCAAAGGACACCGAGATGTCGCGCATCTCCAGCAAGGGGGGGCGAGGATGGGTCATTTCAGGCCTCCGGTCTGACGGCGGTAGAGAATGTCGATCCAGACGGCGATGATCAGGACGCCTCCGACGACGATGTTCTGAAAGGGCGTGTCGACGCCGACCATGGCCATGCCCGATTGCAGGCTTTGCATGACCAAGGCCCCCAGAAGCGCGCCATAGATCGTGCCGATGCCGCCCGACAACGCCGTGCCGCCGATCACGGTGGCGGCGATCACCTTCAGCTCGTCCAGCGTGCCGATGTCATTGCCATGGCTTTGCAGCCGGGCCTGCGCCACCAGACCGGCCAAGGCGCACAGAAATCCCATCAGCGCAAAGACCTTCACGGTCAGGAAGCGGGTGTTGATCCCGGAAAGCTCGGCCGCATCCGGGTTGCCGCCGGTGGCAAAGATATAGCGGCCAAAGCGGGTTTTCTTCGACACCAGCGTCATGGCCACCGCCACAAGAATTAGGATCATCACCGAGATCGGCAGGCCGTGATAGGCCACCGCGCCCTCGGGCATGACCTCTCCCTTCGCCTCGTACAGGCGCTTCAGCTTGGCGGTGGGGATTTCGTAGGAGTTGAGCAGGCCGACAAAGCCCAGGATCGCCCCGACGATCAGGGCAACCAGAACGCCCTCGGCCCAGACGGGTTTGACGAGAAAGCCGTGCACCTGCTTGGCCCGCCGCGCGTTCAGCACCGCCACAACGGCCAGCACCGCGGCCAGGGCGCCCACGATCCAGCTGGCCATCGGCCCCAGAACCCCCTCCGAGCCGCCGAACATCAGCACATGGGGATCGGTCAGCGCGACCGATTGGCCGTTGGTCGCATACCAAGCCAGGTTGCGATAGATCAGCAGGCCGCCCAGCGTGACGATGAAAGAGGGGATGCGCTGATAGCCCACCATCCAGCCGGAAAAGGCGCCGATCGCCGTGCCGACCAAAAGGCCGGCGGCGATGGTCAGGGGCAGGATGGCCGGATGGCCAAGGCCCAGAACCGGCGGCAGGAAGCGGGTTTGCAGAATGGCCATAAGCGCCGAACAGATCGCCAGCATCGAGCCGACCGAAAGGTCGATATGGCGGGCCACGATCACGAAGACCATCCCCGTCGCCATGATCCCCACCGAGACCGTCTGCACCGAGACGTTGAAAATGTTGCGCGCGGTCAGAAACTTGCCATCGGTGGCAAAGTGAAAGACCAGGCACAGGATCGCAAAGGCGATGACCATGCCGAACAAGCGCTTGTCCAGCTCCAGCGTATCGGCAAGGCTTCGGCGCTTGCCCGGATGCAGCGCCCCCTGGTCTGCGGTACTCATTGCCTTGCCCTCCCCCGGCTTTGGCCATGGCCTTCCTGGCGGAAGGCACCTTGTCATGGCCCCTCCCGGCACGCGGGTCGGGAGGGGCCCTTGCAGTTTCGGCTTGGATTACTTGCAGATCTCGACCTTGGGTCCGCCCTGGCACAGCTCGTCCTTGCTGATCCAGCCCGCGTCCAGAACCACGTTCAGATTGTCCTGGGTGATCGGAATGGGCTTGAGGAAAAGCGAGGTCAGCGTCTTGCCGCCCGGCGATTTGAACGGCGCCGCGCCCTCGATCTTGTCCATCGCGGTGCCCTTGGCCAGGGCCACGGCGATCTCGCCCGCGGCCTTGCCCAAGGCGCGGCTGTCCTTCCAGACCGAGACGGTCTGGGTGCCCAAGGCCACGCGGTTAAGCGCGGCATGGTCGCCGTCCTGCCCCGAGACCGGCATCCCGGCCAGGCCCTGCGCGGTCAGGGCCGCCACGACGCCGCCCGCCATCCCGTCGTTCGAGGCCACGACGGCATCGACGCCGTTCGAGGTCTGCGTCAGGATCTGCTCCATTTCCTTTTGCGCATTGGCGGGCTGCCAGTCGTCGGTATAGGTCTCGCCCACGATCGAGATGTCGCCCTTGGTGATGGCGTCCTGCAACACCTCTTGCTGGCCGCCGCGCAGGAAGTCGGCATTGGGATCGACCGGCGAGCCCTTGATCATCACATAGCGGCCCTTCGGCATGGCGGCCAGAACGGCGCGGGCCTGCATCCGGCCGACCTCGACATTGTCGAAGGTCAGGTAGAAGGCGCGCGGGTCGTCGATCATGCGGTCGTAGCCCACGACCGGAATGCCGGCATCCGCCGCGGCATCCAGCGCCGGGCCGATCGAGGCCGAGTCCTGCGCCAGCACGATCAGCGCCGAGCAGCCCTGGGTGATCAGCCCCTCGATATCGGCCAGCTGCTTGGTGGCAGAGGTCTGGGCATCGGCCGAAAGATACTTGGCGCCCGCCGCCTCCAGCGCGCCCTTGATGGCGGCCTCGTCGGTTTTCCAGCGCTCCTCGCGGAAATTCGACCAGCTGACGCAGACGGTCATGTCGGCCGCCAGGACAGAATGGGACAGTCCGGCAACCGCAACGGTTGCCAGCAGAATGGACTTCAACATGGATTTCCTCCCTCGGAATCGCCGGGACGTTGACCGGCTGGCGATGATCGCCTGACAAGATTTGATGCTAAGGAATCAAAATTGTCAATTTATTTTGCAACGCAATTGCAATGGCAACGACCTGCTCAAGAACGGCCCGAACCGCCGTGGTCCAACCCCAGAAGGGCTGCCACATAATCAAGGCTGCCGCGCAGGTGCTGGGCCAGGTCGGGGTCGTTCTGCACATCGGGGCTGAAGGGCTCGATCGAGACGAAACCGCTGTAGCCCGCGGCCTGCAAAGCCTGAAGCTGGCGGATATTGCCGACCCGGTCATCGGGGAAGATCAGGCCGCGGTCAGGTTCGGTCAGGTCGTCGGGCGCGAGGTCGGTGCGGCGGATGCCCGACATATGGGCCAGGCCGATCCGATCGGGGAACAGCCGGTCATCGCCGCAGCGGAAGAACTGGAACGTGTCATAGCAAAGCCGGTAGCAATCCCAGCCGTCGATGTCGCTGACCGCCGCCACCGCCATGGCCTGACGTTTCATGGTGGAATGGCGCATCCCCAAAGGCTCGACATAGCCGGTCACGCCGTGGTCGCGCAGGATCGGGGCGAGGTTGCGCAGACCGTCGCGCAGATTGGCCTCGGCTTCCGCCTCGGTCCAGCTTTCCGGCGTATGCACCGGGCACAGGACCATCCCCGGCGCGCCCAGGGCCGCGGCATAGGCGACCAGATGGCGCGCCTCGGCCGCGCGGTCCTCGTTCCAGTCGTTGAAACGTTGCAAGGCATTGACCGAGGCCACCTTCAGCCCGGCTTCATCCAGCCGCGCCTTGACCTCGGCGGCGGGGGTGCCATCGGCGAATTCGCGGCCTTCGATGTCATTGCGGATTTCCACGGCGCGCAGGCCGACGGCCTGGGCCAGGGCGATGAACTCGGCCAGGCTGCGTCCCGGCGCGCAGGTCCGGTTCATGGCGAGGGTCAGGGTCATGATGCCACCTCATAAAGTGCGGGTCTGGCGGGGAAGGTGAAGGCGACGGGAAGATTTTGGCCCAAAGCGCGGGCCAGTTGCTCGGCCAGGGCGGTGGCAACGTAGCCGTCCCAGGCGCTGGCGCCGCAGGGCGTGCCGGATTTGATCGCGGCCACCCAGGCATTGGTCTGCGCCACATAGGCGCGGGCAAAGCGCGGCACCCAATTGTCGGGATAGGTCTGCATCCGCGCCCCCTGCCGGTTGCGCAGCAGCGGGTCCGGCTGGGCCAGGGTCAGCGTGCCCCTCTGCCCCACCATCTCGGCCTCGACATGATAGCCGTAGGCGCAGTTCATGAAGACCTCGGTCGACACCAAAGCCCCGCTGGCCGCCCGCATGGTGATCAGCAGGGGGTCGCCACCGGGGCCGGCATGCAGGCTGGCCTCGGTCATGTCGCAGTCCAGCAGCCAGCGCGAGATATCGACCTCATGCACGAAGGAATTGGTGATCGGCATGGTGCCGACGAACCAGTCTGGCGCGGCGGCATTGCGGTGGGTGTTGTGCAAAAGCTGCGCCGCGCCAATCTCTCCGGCCTGCAAGGCGGCCTTCATCGCCAGATAGCCCGGATCAAAGCGCCGCATGTAGCCGACCTGGATCAGGCGGCGGCCCAGGGCGACCTCGGCCTCAACGAGGGCGAGCGACTCCGCCGCCGTCGCGGCCAGCGGCTTTTCGCACAGCACCGGCTTGCCCGCGGCAAGGCAGGCCTGGACCAAGGCGCCATGCAGCGCATCGGGGGCGGCGATCAGCACCGCATCGACCCCAGGGTCAGCGATCAGCGCCGCCGCCGCGTCATGAACCCGGGCGCCCGCCGCAGCCGCCGCCGCCCGCGCCGGGTCGGCATCGGCCACGGCGGCCAGATGGGCGCCGCGGGTCTCTTCGCGCAGGATGCGGGCATGTTCGGCGCCCATCACCCCGGCGCCGATCACACCGATGCCAAGGCTCATTTCACATCGGCCCAGGCTTGCGCGCGGCTCGAGGCCTGGATCGTCTCGATCAGGGTCTGGATGTGCAGGCCCTTGCGGAAGTTGAAAGGCTCGGGCGCGCCGGCGATGGCGTTGACATAGCCCGCCACTTCGATGGCCTTGAGGTCGTTGAAGCCGATCTGGTGGCCCGCCGCCACGCAGAACAGGCCATAGGGCGCATGGTCGGGCGCGGCCTCGATCCGGCGAAAGCCCTGGCGGCCCTTGGCATCGGCGGTCGAGAAGAAGTTCAGCACGTTGAAATGCTCCTGGCTGAAGGCCAGCGCGCCCTTGGTGCCATAGACTTCGAAATCATGCTGCATCTTGCGGCCCGTGGCGATCCAGTTGCCCTCGATCGAGCCGGTGGCGCCATTGGCAAAGCGCAGGAAGGCGCGGCCCAGGTCATCGACCTCGACCTTGCGGGTGCCGCCCTTGCCGTCGGGCCGCTCGGTGATCATCGTCACGCAATCGCCCATGACGCGGGTGATCGGCCCGCAAAGGAATTCCGCCGTGGCCAAAGCATGGCTGCCGATATCGGCCAGCGCCCCGCCGCCCGCCGGATCGTGGCGGAAGGTGAAGGGGCCGGAAGCATCGGCCATGTAGTCCTCGCAATGGATGCCGCGATAGCCGCGGATCTCGCCCAGCTCGCCGGCCTCGATCATCTGGCGGGCCAGACCCAGCATTGGGTTGCAGAGGTAGTTGAAGCCGACCTGGGTTTTCACGCCCTTGGCCTCGGCGGCCAGTGTCATCTCCAGCGCGTCGGCGGCGAGCGGTGCCAGCGGCTTCTCGCAATAGACATGCTTGCCCGCCGCAATCGCCGCCAGGGCCATTTCCTTGTGCAGGGCATTGGGCGCGGTGATCGAGACGAGGTCGATCTCGGAGTTGGTCACGATGTCGCGCCAGTTGGCGGTGGAATGGGCAAAGCCCAGCCGCCGGGCGGCCTCCTCGGCGGCGGCGGGGGTGATGTCGGCGACGGTGTGAAGCTCCAGATCATAGGGCAGATCGAAGACGCGCGGGGCCGAGGTAAAGCCGAAGACATGGGCCTTGCCCATGAAGCCGGTGCCGATCAGGCCGATGCGAAGACGGGGTTTGGTCATTGGAGTGCGTCCTTGTTGACAATCAGGGAAGGGTCGAGCCTGCCTGAGAAGAAATCCAGAATGTTCTGCACCGAAGAGATGGCCATCCGCTCGGCTGCCTCGGTGGTCAGGCCTGCGACATGCGGTGTCAAGATGACCTGATCGAAGGCCAGAAGCGGGTGATCGGGGGTGGGTGGTTCGGCGTCGAAGACATCCAGACCCGCCGCCCCCACCTGGCCCGAGGTCAGGGCGGCCGCGAGGGCCACCTCGTCCACGATGCCGCCGCGGGCGGTGTTGACGATCACGACGCCGGGCTTGACCTGCGCCAGTTCGTCGGCGCCCAGGATGGGCCGGTCCGCCTTGGGCAGGTTGACCGAAATCACATCGGCCAGCGCCAGCCCCTCTTGCAGGCTTGCCACCGGCCGGGCCGGACCCTCTGGCCAGCCATGGGTCAGGGCCCAGGGGTCATAGGCCACGATCTCCATCCCGAAGGCCGCCGCCATCCGCGCCAGATGCCGCCCGATGCGGCCATAGCCGAGGATCAGCAGCACCTTGCCCGCGACCTCGCCCTGCTCCAGCCGGTTGCGCCAGCCCCAGGGGCCTTGGCGCACCGCGCGGTCCGACCGGATCAGCCGCTTGACCGCGGCCAGAATTAGCATCATCGCATGTTCGGCCACCGAGACCGAGTTCACATCGCCCACGATGCAAAGCGGAATGCCCCGCGCGTTCAGCGCCGCCACATCCACCGCATCATAGCCCACGCCATGCCGCGAGACGATCTGCAACCGCCCCGCCTTGGCGACCGAGGCTGCGCCCATCGGCTGGGTGCGGATCACCATGGCATCCGCCCCGGCCAGATGATCCTGATAAGAGGCCTCCGAGACCTCTTCGACATGGGTGAAGGTCACGCCCTGCGCCGCCTCCAGCAAGGCCAGACCCGAGGGGTGCAGTTTGCCCGCCACAAGGATATGGGGCATCAATAGGCTCCCTTTTCGGTCTTGGCCTCGCCCTTGGTCAGGTCGCGGAAGCGGGTCACGGCCGCGCCCGCGGCGGCAGCCAGGAAGCGGCTGTCGCCGCCCACCGTGGTCAGGTCAAAGCCCCAGCCGATGGCCTTGGCGGCGTAATCGGCGGTGCCGCAATGGATGCCGGCGCGGATGCCGGCCTTCTTGGCGGCGGCGAGGATGGTCTGGATCGCCGCGACCATCTCGGGCTCTTCGCGGTCGAAACCGGGGGCGAGGCGGCCTTGGGTCAGCGACAGGGTCAGGTCGGCGGGGCCGATGTAAAGCGCATCCAGCCCCGGCGTGGCCGCGATGGCATCGACATTGGCAAAGGCCTCGGCGGTTTCGATCATCGCAAAGCCCAGCATGTTGTCATTGGCCTCGCCGGCATAATTGGCACCGGCGGCAAAGCTGACGCGGGTCGGGCCAAAGCTGCGCTCGCCATGCGGCGGATAGCGCAGGCATTTGACGAAAGCAGCGGCATCCGCGGCGGTGTTCACCATCGGGCAGATGATGCCATAGGCGCCGGCATCCAGCGCCTTCATGATCACGCCGGGTTCGTTCCACGGCACCCGCGCCATCAGACAGGCGCCAGAGGCGCGCATCGCCTGGAACATCGGCAGGACGCTGGCGTAATCCAGGGCGCCGTGCTGCATGTCGATGGTCACGCTGTCAAAGCCTTGCGCCGCCATGATCTCGGCGGTGAAAGGGTTGCCGATGCTGCACCAGCCGTTGATCGCCGGCTGGCCCGCGGCCCAGAGGGCCTTCAACTTGTTCGCAATCATGCCCACATCACCTGGCTGGATTTGACATCAAGATAATCGCGGATCCCCTCGATCCCGCCCTCGCGCCCCATGCCCGAGAAGTTGGTGCCGCCAAAGGGCGCCTCTGACGCCGCCATGGCGTAAGAGTTGATCCCGACCATCCCCGCCTTCAGGGCGGCCACGGTGCGGCGTGCGCGGCCGGGGTTCTGCGTAAAGGCATAGGCCGACAGGCCCATGTCGCTGGCATTGGCACGGGCCAGAACCTCGTCCTCGCTGGCAAAGCGGGTGATGGCGGCGATCGGGCCGAAGTTTTCCTCGGCCATGACCGCCATGTCATCGGTGCAGTCGCTGAGCACGGTCGGCGCGAAGAAATGCCCGGCGTTGAAGCCCGGCGCCCGGGTGCCGCCACTGGCGACGTTGGCCCCCGCGGCGCGGGCGCCGGCCACGATCTTCTCCATCTCGGCCAGGCGCCCGGCATTGATCAGCGGCCCCATGCCCACCGCAGGGTCCAGCCCATCGCCCAGGGTGATCGCCTGCGCCCGCGCCACAAAGCCCGCGACAAAGGCGTCATGCAGGCTTTCATGCACATAAAAGCGGTCGCCCGTCACGCAGACCTGACCGGCATTGGCGAACTTGGTCGGCACCGAGACATTCAGCGCCGCCTCAAGATCGGCGTCGTCATAGATGATGACCGGCGCATTGCCGCCCAGCTCCATCGAGACCTTCTTCAGGGTCGCCGCCGCGTCGCGGATCATCTGCTGGCCCACCCGAGTCGAGCCGGTCAAAGAGACCTTGCGCACCCGCTTGTCGGCCATAAGGGGCGCGTAGGTGGCGTCGGTCGGGCCCATGACCAGGTTGACCACCCCGCCCGGCAGACCCGCTGCCCGGCAGCAGTCCACCATGACCATCGCCACGCCCGGCGTCTGCGACGAGGGCCGCACCACCACCGAACAGCCCGCCGCCAGGGCCGGTGCGACCTTGCGCGCGATCAGCGCCGCCGGAAAGTTCCAGGCGGTGAAGGCCGCCACGATGCCCACCGGTTCATGATGCACCTCGAACCTGCCGCCCGGCACGCGGGATTCGACGATCCGGCCATAGATGCGGCGGGCCTCCTCGGCGAACCAGCGGAACTGGTCGATGGACAGGCCCCATTCGCGGCCCGATTGGGCCATCGGCTTGCCGGTCTCGAGGGTGATCATCCGCGCGGCCTCGTCGGTGCGGCGGATCATCTCGTCGGCGATCCGGTGCAGCGCATCGGCGCGGGCAAAGGCCGGGGTCGCGGCCCAGGCCTTCAGCCCCGCCGCCGCCGCGTCGATGGCCGCGGTGGTATCGGCAACCGAGGCGACCGGGCATTGGCCCAGCGGCCGCTCGCTGACCGGGCTGAACACCGGCGCCGTCGCCCCGCCCTCTGCCGGCCCCCAGGCGTTGTTGATGAACACTCCGAATTTCTCATACATCTTGCGGTCTTCCCTTGCACGGCGGTCACCAGGGCGGCGCCGATTCCTCCCGGCCTTGATTTTGCAACACTCATTGCAAACATGATGGGTTGTCAACCGTTAATGCTATCCGATAGACTCCCCCCAAGCTTTGGGAGAGGGACGGTCATGGAACCGAAAACGATTCGCCTGACATTGGCGCAGGCCGTGGTGCGCTGGTTGACGCGGCAATATACCGAGATCGACGGCGCGAAAGTGCCGCTTTTTGCCGGAGTCTTCGGGATTTTCGGCCATGGCAACGTGACCTGCCTGTCCGAGGCGCTGGAGGCCGTGCAAGACGAATTGCCGACCTGGCGCGGCCAGAACGAACAGTCGATGGCCCTGGCCGCCATCGGTTTTGCCAAGGCCAAGCGGCGGCGGCAGGTGATGATCGCCACCTCCTCGATCGGGCCTGGGGCGCTGAACATGGTGACGGCGGCGGGCACGGCCCATGCCAACCGCCTACCGGTGCTGCTGATTGCGGGCGACACTTTCACCAACCGCCTGCCCGACCCGGTTCTGCAACAGGTCGAGCATTACAACAACCCGACCCTGACCGTGAACGACGCCTTCAAGGCCGTCACCCGCTATTGGGATCGCATCACCCATCCGGCGCAGATCCTGCAAAGCCTGCCGCAGGCCGTGGCGGCCATGCTGGACCCGGCCGATTGCGGCCCGGCCTTCCTGGCCCTGCCACAGGACACCCAGGAGATCGCCTTCGACTACCCCGAAGTGTTCTTCGCGCCCCGCGTCTGGCGCATCCCCCGCCCGCGCGCCGACCGCGCCGCGGTGGCCGAGGCGGCGGCCTTGCTGAAAACCGCCAGGAAACCGCTGATCATCGCCGGCGGCGGCGTGCGTTACTCCCTCGCAGAGGCGGAGGTGGCCGCCTTCGCCGCCAAGCGCGGCATTCCGGTGGTCGAGACCATCGCCGGCAAGGGCGGGCTGACCCATGACCATGCGGTGCATTGCGGACCCATCGGCATCATCGGCTCCACCTCGGCCAATGCGCTTGCGGCCGAGGCCGATGTCATCCTGGCCATCGGCACCAGGCTGCAAGACTTCACCACCGGCTCCTGGACGGCCTTTGCGCAGGACGCCCGCTTCATCTCGATCAACGCCGCGCGCTTTGACGCCATCAAGCACCGCGCCGTGGCGGTGGTCGGCGATGCGCTGGAAACCGTGGCGGATCTGGACGCCTCCTTGGGCGACTGGGCGGCCGAGGCGGGCCACCTGCCCCGGGCCAAGGCGCTCTTTGCCGAATGGAACGCGCTTCTGGATGATCACCAGACCCCGACCAACGCCCCGGTGCCGACCTATGCGCAGGTGGTGAATGTGGTCAATGCCTCCGCCGCGCCGAACGACACGCTGATCTCGGCCGCCGGCGGCATCCCGGGCGAGGTCGCCAAGGGCTGGCGCGTCAAGACGCCCAACACCTTCGATCTGGAATTCGGCTTTTCCTGCATGGGCTATGAAATCGCCGCCGGCTGGGGCTGTGCCATGGCGCAGGAAGGGCCCGGAGGTCTGGGCGGCACCCCCATCGTCATGCTGGGCGACGGCACCTATATGATGATGAACTCGGACATCTATTCGACGGTCCTGTCGGGCCACAAGATGATCGTGATCGTCTGCGACAACGGCGGCTATGCCGTGATCAGCCGCCTGCAACAGTTCAAGGGCGTGCCGGGCTTCAACAACCTGCTGAAAGACTGCCGGATCACCGACAAGGCCAATCCGCTGCATGTCGATTTCGCCGCCCATGCCAGGTCCATGGGGGCCGAGGCCCGCGCCTGCACCAGCCTGGCCGACCTTGAAGCCGCCCTCGCATGGGCCAAGACCACCGACCGCACCACGGTTCTGACCATCACCACCGACGCCTATGCCTGGGTGCCCGGCGATGCCGACTGGGACGTGGGCGTGCCGGAAGTTTCCACCCGCGACAGCGTGAACAAGGCCCGCGAAAGCCAGATCGCCATTCGCGCCAAGCAACGTATCGGAGTCTGACATGAAAGCCAAACTGGGCATTGCCCCCATCGCCTGGTGGAACGACGACCTCGCCGAATTGTCCGACGATGTCAGCCTGGAAGAGTGCCTGCGCCAGGCCTCGGTCGCCGGTTTCACCGGGATGGAGACCGGCCGCCGCTTTCCGATGGACATGGGCGAACTGGGGCCGATCCTGAAGAAATACGGCATCTCGGTCTGTGGTGGCTGGTTCTCGGGCCTGCTCATCGACGGCGATATCGAGGTCGAGAAAGACCGCATCGCCGCCCAGCACGCCTTCTTCAAGGCGGCCCACGCGCCCTGCATCGTCTATGGCGAAACCGCCCGCTCGATCCAGGGCGTCAAATCGGCGCCCCTGGCCAGCAAGCCGAAACTGACCGAGGCCGAAATGGCCGCCTATGGCCGCAAGATCAGCGACTTTGCCGATTGGTGCGCCGCCCATGGCATGCCGCTCAGCTATCACCACCACATGGCCGCCGCCGTCGAGACCGAGGCCGAGCTGGATCAGCTTATGGCGCATTCCTCGGTGCCGTTGCTGTTTGATGCCGGCCACATGGCCTTTGCCGGCGGCGATGTGCTGCGGGTGATCGACAAGCACCATGCGCGCATCACTCATGTTCACACCAAGGACATCCGCCGCGCCGTGGTGGACGGTCTGGACCGCAGCCGGGAAAGCTTCCTCGATGCCGTGGTCAAGGGCGCCTTCACCGTGCCGGGCGATGGCTCGCTCGATTTCGAGGCTATCGTGAAGAAACTGGCCGGATACGGCTACGAAGGCTGGTTCGTGGTCGAGGCCGAACAGGACCCCAAGGCCAATCCCCCGCTGGAGATGGCGAAAAAGGGCCACAAGGAGCTGCTGCGCGTCATGGCGGCGGCGGGATACGAGGTCGTGCAGTGACCTTTTCGGGCAACCGCATGGATGGGAAGATCTGCGTCGTCACCGGGGCGACGCAGGGGCTGGGCGCGGCGATTGCCGGGCGTCTGGCCGCCGCCGGGGCCGCGGGCATCGTGATCACCGGGCGCAACATGACCCGCGGTCAGGCCGTGGCCCGCAACCTTTCCGAGGCGCATGGCCTGCCCGTCCACTTTCTGCGCGCCGACTTCGCCCGGGTGGAGGACTGCCGCCATGTCATGGCCGAAACCGACCGCCTCTTTGGCAGGATCGACGTGCTGGTCAATGCCGGCGCCTCCACCGCGCGCGGCACCATCACCGACACTTCGCCCGAGACCTTCGACCTTCTCTTTCACACCAATGTCCGCGGCCCCTATTTCCTGATGCAGGAGGCGATCAAGCTGATGATCCGCGACGGAATCGAAGGGGCGATCTGCAACATCGGCTCGATCTCGGCCCTGGCGGGGCAGCCCTTCATCAACGCCTATTGCGCCTCCAAAGGGGCCTTGACCACGCTGACCGCCAACACCGCCTTTTCGGTCATGGCCAACCGGATCCGGGTCAACCAGCTGAACGTCGGCTGGATGGCCTCGGACAACGAACGCGCCCTGCAAGAGGCTTCGGATGCGGACTGGGAGGCGAAAGCCGCCGCCAAACTGCCCTTCGGCCGCCTGGTGGACCCCGAAGAGGCCGCCCGCGCGGTCAATTTCCTCGTCTCTGCCGATGCCGGCCTGATGACCGGCGCCATCGTGAACTTCGACCAGTCGGTCTGGGGCGCCGTGGCGGCAGGCATGCCCGTCCCTGACGCACCGCTGCGCTAGGCGGGCAGATGCGGCCGGCCCACTCCCATGGAGCCGCATCCGGACCGGGCGCGGCCTGACCGTCGCGCCCGCTCTGACACCGGGGCACGGCTGCGGTGAGGCTGTCCATGACGCAACCTCTCCCGCTTTTGTGATCGATCGATCAGACCAAAGTCCCATTCGGCCCGGTTCGATCCCTGATAATCTTGGTCTCGACAGGCGCAGATGCCCCTGTCTTTGGCGAGACCGGCAGAGAACCGGTTGATCCCGCCAGACGTCAGCGGCGCATTCCGCCGCCTGGGAGATTTCCGATGACACAAGCGAAACTGTTCACATCCCTCTTCGCCCTCACCCTTCTGGGCTCCACCCTGACGGCGATGGCGGGGATGATCATGGATGCCAAGGGCAACACGCTCTACATCTTCGACAAGGACAAGGGGGGCGTGTCCGCCTGCTATGACGCCTGCGCAACCAAATGGCCGCCCTATCTCGGCAAGGCCTCCGACCCGATGACCGAGGGCTGGACCCTGGTCGACCGCAAGGATGGCACCAAGCAATGGGCTTATGACGGCAAGCCGATGTACTATTTCGCCGGCGACACCAAGGCCGGCGACATGAACGGCGACGGCGTGGGCGGCGTCTGGCACGTGATCAAGGAATGACACGGCGCTGAACGGCAAAGGCTTCGGGCGAAAGGTGCCGTCTCCGCGCAAGGGCGAAGAGGGCACCGCTTCGCCCGAATGACCGATTGCGCGGTGCCTGCGGAAGCGGCTGAACATGCCTCTCTGGTGCACGCTTGGCCCAGAACGACAAAAGCCGCGCTGATGGCGCGGCTGTTCTCGATCGTTCGGTCGAGGTGGTTGCGGGGGCAGGATTTGAACCTGCGGCCTTCAGGTTATGAGCCTGACGAGCTACCGGGCTGCTCCACCCCGCGCTGGTTGGGATTGGATCGTATGAGAGTATCGCTTCTTTCTAGGTTTGGCGGTGACCTACTCTCCCACGTCTTAAGACGGAGTACCATTGGCGCGACGGCACTTAACGGCCGAGTTCGGGATGGGATCGGGTGTTTTGCTCGTGCTATGACCACCAAACCGAGGAAGAAGCGAACATCGGCCAGGGTTTTACCTGTCTGTTTCCATAGTCTTGTGTGTTTTTGGTGTTGATTGATTTGATGTCGCAGATCTTTTGGATCTTGCTGTTACTGGATCA